>JAZOUM010000001.1:0-5921 GCA_045658205.1 Eubacteriales bacterium
TATATATATCGAGGCAGAAATGGTAATCACTTTTGTTGGAATGCCCGGTTGCGGAAAATCCTGTATGGGACGAGCAATAGCCGGCAAGCTAAAAATGAAGTTAATAGATTCAGATAAGCTGATAGAAAGACGCTACGGCAAAAAGCTACAAGAGCTGATAGATGAGGTTGGCGTTGATGAATTCAGACGTATGGAGGAGGAGACTCTTCTTTCGATTGAAGGGGATAACTTAATAGTTTCTACAGGTGGTAGCGCCGTATATTCCGATGCGGGAATGCAGCATCTGAAAAAGCTTGGCAAGGTATTTTATTTATTCTGCAGTTGCGATACTATTATTGAAAGAATTGGAGATTTTTCAAAAAGAGGCATAGTGCTTAAGCCGGGACAAACAATTGTAGATTTGTTCAATGAACGAGCACCCCTTTACAAAAAGTATGCCGATGTTACCATTTTATGCGATGGCAACGCGTACCCACAATATCAGAGCGCGGTTATTAGGGCTGTTAAGAGATATAGGGGTAAAAACGAAAATACATCGAATAGCAAAAGAGAAGGCGTGGAATAATGCCTTCTCTTTTATATTTTCTTTAGAATTTTGATGAGCTTATGGATTTCCGACTCGCTGTTGAAGTATGATAATGATACTCGTACCGCCCCTCTTTTGTTAGTGCCAAGCTTGTTGTGTGCGATAGGAGCGCAGTGAAATCCGGAACGAGTGGCTATATTGAATTCATCAAGATAAGATGAAACCAATGCCGAGGGATAATCTTTTACATTGAAAGCAGCAATTCCGTTATTCGCTCCATGCAATTCCACAGCTTCTATGGTTTTTAATTCTTCAATTAATATATCGGTAAGATAGGATAGATGATTTTCGATATTATTAATGCCGACATCTTGTATAAATCTTATTCCTGCGCCAAGACTGACTATAGCAGGCGTTGCTTGTGTACCTGCCTCGTATCTTTCAGGTAATAGTAGTGGCATTTCCCTGGAGAAGCTATCGACCCCGCTGCCACCTTCTGTCAACGTGTCAAATAATTTGTGATCGTTTATTATTGTAAATGCGCTGCCTTGTATTCCGAAAAGATTTTTATGTCCTGCGGAACAAAGAGCGGTAAAATATCTATTATCCAAGTTAAGCGGCGCGTGACCTACGTACTGAGAAGCATCTAAAATAAGCTTCAGGTTGTTTTCTTTTGAAAAAAATGATAAATCGGAAAAATCTAATATTTTGCCTGTTACATTGGAGCAGAGTGTACAGATGATTATTTCCGTATCCGGTCTAATCAAGGATTTTATGCTATCATATAGTGGGATATCACTATTAAAAAAAGAAATATCTCCACCTCGTTCTCTAATTACTTTGTATAGCGGTCGCAAAACGGAATTGTGTTCGAGATCAGATACTATACAGTGGCATTTGTGCGTTACGAGTCCTTTGATCACTAGGTTTAGCGCGTACGTTGCATTGGGGGTAAAAACTACATTTTCACAGCTTCTATATCCAAGAAAGTCAGCAACAAGCTCACGCGTCTCGTAAATTTTATCTGCTGCCGCAAGAGCCATTTTGTGGGAACTTCTTCCCGGATTTCCGCAATATTGTGTGAGACAGCGTTCAACCTCTCGAACAACTTCTTTTGGCTTAGGAAAGGAAGTGGCGGCATTGTCAAAGTATATCATTTTGAATCATAGACCCCGTACTCGATTCCATACTCGCGTAGTATACCTATAACGTTATAAAAGTCGTTTTCATTAAATTCCAATCCGTATTGGCATCCTCGATCGGAATTTGTTGAATCAATCTTTACGATTTTTGATTTTATTCCTCGGTTAGCTAAGGCTCGCTTGCATTTTTGCCCTATAGTTATTGTTTTTATCGTTACAATGCTTCTTTTCAAATCCAAATCTCCCCAGCTATTTGTATATATTACTATTTTATGAAAAAAGCAAAAAAATGTTAAAAAAATAATGGACTTTTTTAAAAAAATATGGTATAATTATCGAGTAAATTGGATAATTGGCTAAATCCGAGGTTTTTATGTTAGATTTTTGTACCTTACAACCGATTGAGACGTATGGATCGAATTGCTATCTTCTGCAATCGAAAGAGGAGTATGCTGTGATAGATCCTTCAGCGGATTATAACGAGACGCTCAAGAGTTATCCGGAAATAGAGGGCAAGGTGAAATGCGTTCTCTTGACACACGCTCATTTTGACCACATTCTTGCGATAAATTCATGGGCTAAGGTCTGCAATAACATTTACGTGGGTACTGATGATGCTGCTATGCTCTCAGATTCATCCCGAAACTGTTATCTTGGCTTTCTCGGCGTGGATGATGGATATTACGGAGAGTATAAAACACTTAAAGATGGCGACAACATCCGACTTGGAGATGAAAATATAGAAGTTATAGGTTCTCCAGGACATACGCTGGGTGGTGTGTCCTATAAAGTCGGAAATAATATATTTTGTGGAGATACCGTTTTCGCTCAAGGTGGGTACGGTAGATGCGATCTTCCCGGCGGCGATATTGAGTTGCTCGAGAAAACCTTGATTAAGCTTATAACACAATTACCTAGCGAGTGCGTTTTTTACCCCGGACACGGTGTAAGCACTACGCTTCAGGAATTAATCTATTATTTTATGTAAGAGGCGCAATATGGAAGAATTAAGAAGCAATTTTATACACGATATAATCGATGCTGATCTTGCAGAGAATCCTGAACTCAAGATTCATACAAGATTCCCCCCTGAGCCTAACGGTTATCTTCACATTGGTTCGGCGAAGGCTATATGGATTAACGCTATGACGGCTAAAAAATATGGCGGACTTTTCAATCTCAGATACGATGATACCAACCCTTCCAAAGAGGATAACGAATACGTTGAGAGCATTTACGAAGATCTTAAGTGGCTTGGATGTGAGCCTACCGGTGGAATCTTCTACGGCTCAGATTATTTTGATAAGTGTTATGAATTTGCTGTTCAGCTTATCAAGGACGGTAAGGCGTATGTGTGTGATCTTAACGCGGATGAAATGCGCGAGTATAGAGGCTCACTTACATCGCCCGGTAAAAACAGTCCGTATAGAGATAGAAGCGTAGAGGAAAATCTCGAGCTCTTTGAGAGAATGAAAAACGGTGAGTTCCAGGATGGAGCCAAGACTCTTAGAGCTAAAATAGATATGGCATCCCCCAACATTAATATGCGAGATCCTGCTATCTACCGTATCGTTCACGTTGATCATCACAGACAGGGTAACAAGTGGTGCATATATCCTCTCTACGACTATGCTCATCCCATACAGGATGCACTTGAGGGAATCACCCATTCTCTTTGCTCTATTGAGTTTGAGAACCATAGACCTCTTTATAATTGGGTAGTAGAGAATATCGGATTCCCAATGCCTCTTCCTAAGCAGAGAGAGTTCGCCCGTCTTAATGTAACTCATACGGTTATGTCAAAGCGTTATCTTCGTAAGCTTGTAGAGACCGGACTTGTTGACGGTTGGGACGATCCCAGAATGCCCACCTTGTGCGGACTTCGCAGAAGAGGATATACTCCGGCATCTATTTTCGATTTTGTTGCAAGAGCGGGTGTAGCAAAATCTTATAGTATAGTAGATTACGAGCTTCTTGAGCATTGCATAAGAGAAGAACTCAATGATACCGCAGACAGAAGAATCGCGATCCTCCATCCCATTAAGGTGGTTGTTACTAACTATCCCGATGATAAGGTTGAGTATTTTGAGGTAGCAAACAATCCCGGACATCCTGAGCTTGGCACCAGAAAGGTTCCTTTCTCACGTGAGCTTTATATTGATAGAGATGATTTTGCTGAGGTTCCTCCGCCCAAGTTCTTCAGAATGAAGCCTGATGGTGAAGTAAGACTTATGGGCGCTTATATCGTTAAGTGTAATGAGATAATTAAGGATGAAAACGGCGAGATCATTGAAATCAGATGTACTGCTGATCTTGAGACCGGTAACGGTATGCCTATTGACGGTAGAAAGGTGAAGGGAACTATCCATTGGCTTTCTGCTGCTCACGCTAAGGATACTACTGTTATGTTGTACGACTTCCTCTTTGATATCGAGAATACCGCGGATATTCCCGAGGACAAGACCTACGATGATTATCTTAATACCGCTTCGGTAGTTAAGCTTGAGAATTGTAAGGTAGAGGAGGCTCTTTCCTCTGCTAAATCCGGAGAAAGATTCCAGTTTGTCAGAACGGGATACTTTGTCAAGGATATCAAGCATGACAACGTGTTTAATAGAATTGTTGGCCTTAAGGACAGTTTCCCTAAGACACAGAAATAAGAAACTAAAAAAACGGGCCATGCGCCCGTTTTTTGCATAATATGATATGAGGATAAATGAATTAATTAAAAGAGCCTTATTCTATATTTCGGTCCCGAAATGTGTGCTTTGTAAAGACAAGCTTGATTATGATGATGGTGGATTATGTAAAAGATGCCTTGAAGTATACAATGAGCATAAGCAGAGAAATTGTCCAAATTGCTCTCAAATTCTCTCAAGGTGTTCATGTTCGTATGATTATCTTGAGTCTCATGGAATAAGAAAACTTATAAAACTATTCCGATATTCCAAGAGCGAGCAATCGATGCCATCAAATTATCTTATTTATAGCTTAAAGCAGGATAACCGTGATGATGTGTTGGATTTTTTATCCGATGAGCTTGTGGAGGCTTTAAACGCTTCAATAGAAATTAATTCTACGGATTACGTTATAACCAACGTGCCGCGAAGAAGAAAGGCTATTATAGATTTCGGATATGATCATTCAAAAGACTTGGCTGTTTTGGTTGCGAGAAAATTAAAAATTCAGTATGTTGAAATTTTAGCTTCTAAATCCAAGAAGGCGCAAAAGACTCTATACGGTCATGATAGAGTAGTGAATGCTAAATTCGAGTATAAGTGTAAAGAGAATTTTTCTTTAAAAGGGAAGAACGTAATTCTTGTAGATGATATTGTCACTACCGGCGCTTCAATGACTAACTCGGCAACATTGATCAAGGGACTGCGTCCTAAGCAGATTATCGGCGCCTGTCTTGGTACGGCATATAAGGAAAAATATATCGATTTTGATCGTACTGCCTTTAAATAATATTCGTAAAAATAAAAAACTCTGTCTTCCGACAGAGTTTTTTATATCGGTTCAATTAACCAAGCTTAGCGTAGTTAACCTTGATACCAGGGCCCATTGTAGTAGCTACAACGCAGCTCTTGATGTACTGACCCTTAGCAGCAGCGGGCTTAGCCTTGATAACTGCGCCTACGAGAGTGTTGAAGTTCTCCATAAGCTTCTCAGGACCAAAGGATGCCTTACCGATGGGGCAGTGGATAATGTTGGTCTTGTCAAGACGATACTCGATCTTACCAGCCTTAGCCTCGGTAACTGCACGAGCAACGTCAGGAGTAACAGTACCAGCCTTGGGGTTGGGCATAAGTCCCTTAGGACCAAGTACCTTACCAAGACGTCCGATAACGCCCATCATGTCAGGGCTTGCGATTACTACGTCGAATTCGAACCAGTTTTCAGTCTGGATCTTCTGAACCATATCTTCTGCACCAACGTAATCAGCGCCTGCAGCGAGAGCAGCCTCAGCCTTATCGCCACGTGCGAATACGAGGGTTCTTACGGTCTTACCGGTACCGTTGGGGAGGACGATGGCGCCTCTAACCTGCTGGTCAGCGTGACGAGAGTCAACGCCCAAACGAATGTGGATTTCTACAGTCTCGTCAAACTTTGCCTTTGCAGTCTGGCATACAAGGCTTACAGCCTCGTTAGCATCATAGAGCTTAGACTTGTCGATAAGCTCAGTGCTTGCAATATATTTCTTACCCATTTTAGCCATTTTCTATACTCCTCCTATTAGTCTTCTACGGTAA
>JAZOUM010000002.1:0-2518 GCA_045658205.1 Eubacteriales bacterium
CGTCGGAGTACATCTGGATAAATCTTCTGTAGCAGTCGTAAGCCCATCTGGGGTTGCCGGACTTAGCCGCCATAACCTCAACAACCTCTTCGTTAAGACCGAGGTTAAGGATGGTATCCATCATACCGGGCATGGATGCTCTAGCGCCGGAACGAACGGAAACGAGAAGGGGATTTTCAAGGTCACCGAACTTCTTGCCGGTTACTTCTTCCATCTTTACAATGTATTCCATGATTTCAGCCATGATCGTATCGTTGATCTGCTTGCCGTCCTCATAGTACTGGGTGCAGGCTTCGGTAGAAATGGTGAAGCCCTGGGGAACAGGAAGACCGATGTTGGTCATCTCTGCGAGGTTAGCTCCCTTACCGCCAAGGATCTCACGCATGGTTGCGTTACCCTCGGAGAAGAGATAGCAATACTTGTTTGCCATTTTTTGTTTCCTCCAAATTATAAAATTTATAAAAATCTTGTTTGGTTTGCTGCTTGCGTATGAAAAGGATTGGCGTTAAAGCCTCTTAGATCATATATGCGCCGCATCGGGCACGCATACGCTCACAACTGCATAAGTATAACATAAATATTTTAATATTTCCATACCTAAAGCAAAAAAAGTTTAGCAAATATTAGTAAAAATAATAAAGTTTACAATTTATTAACAATTATCGCGGTATAAAATTGACGGATGAGCAGAGTTTGTACTCATTCGTCTGCTTTGCGGTGTGTCGCTTTCTTGCTACTCGGATAGTTGCGGCGATCTTAGGCGGTTTTATGACAAGCGCTGCGGCGTATTCCTGTACCCTGTGGATAGGGGTTGCTGCGGTCGGCTTATCGCTCGCGCGGCGCGGTGTCGGTATCTGCGATACGCCACGGGGAATCTCTCAGATAAAAAAACGGTAGCGTGTCACCCACTTGGGATAACACGCTACAAGCCACGTTTTATTAAGGCTGCATTGAAATTATGAAACGCTGACGAACCAGAGGAAAATATAAAGAAGGATGATGATGGGGGAAGCCAAGAGCGCGATGAAGAGGCCGGTGGTAACCTTGTCCCAGATCTCACGTACACGTCTTTTCTTAGCCTGCTCCTCTGCGAAAGCCTGGTCGATCTCTATTTCCTTTACTTCTGCGCCTGTGTAGTCAAGCTGCTTTTCTTCCATTATGTACCTCCAATGGCGGTTAATATATTACTTAACATCAATATTGTAGCACAAAAAAACATACAAGTCAAGGAAAAACGCAAACTTGGATGAAAAAAATAACAATTATGTTGACACTACTCTCGCAAAATGATAAAATAAGGGTGGAAAGGCGGTGAAATCAATGAGCATACCTGTTGAAATTGAGCGAAAATACGTTATAGCGATGCCCGACGTCAAGATGCTTGTATCACAGGCGGAATACACCGTCAGCGATATAGAGCAGACCTATCTCGAGTCCTCGCCTGCTGTGACGCACAGAGTCAGAGCGCGCGCCTACCTTGGGCGCACCGTATATACCGAAACGAAAAAGGTGCGCATTGATAAAATGTCCGCCATCGAGGATGAGAAGGAAGTGAGCGAGGCGGAGTACCGCGATCTGCTTTTGAGAAAGGCGCACAACACCGTTACGGTAAGAAAGACGCGCCACACCTTCGCCTATCTCGGACAGACCTTCGAGGTCGATATATATCCCGAATGGCAGAGGAGCGCGATACTTGAAACGGAGCTTGAGAGCCGCGACAAGCAGGTGGAGTTCCCCGAGTTTATAGCCGTCATTACAGAGGTCACAGGGGATAAAAAGTACTCAAACGCTTCAATGTCGCGTAAGTTCCCTGAGGAGCTTATCTGATATAAATAGCGATAAATGACAATGATTGTTGTCAAAATACACCGTTAATTGATTATTTCGACATAACGAGATTCAGCAAAAATATATAGGATCAAACCTGATATATAAAAAGCTCAGCATAATAAAAGCATTTTTACTTAACGAAAGGAGAACGGTATGAAGCATTGTTTAAAACTAATTGCCACGTTGTGTCTTGCCTCTCTTATGCTTTCTCTCCTTGCCGGCTGCGGGTACCTCGGCTATCACGGAGAGCACAAGGGTGCATACACGCTCGTTTATTCCCAGGTTCCCGATATATTGGGAGGGCGTGAGGTTGTTGCCATTCACGATCCTCAGGTTTTGCTTTTAGAGGAAGATTCCTTTGACAGGGGTTTGTACCTTTATTACGAGGACTGTGACGGAATGCTCACCGCCGCCATAGTTCAGCGCGAGACAAAGGATTTTGTTTATTACTACCCGGAGGAGTCCACTCTTTCATTCACGATTCCCGACAGTATGTTCGATATTGATAATCCCGAGCTTTCCGAGGAAAGCCTCAAATCTCTTTTTGATGAGTTTTGCACCGACGAGGCCTTGACACAATTCAAGGCGCAGAACGATTGGGATCTATCTATAAACGAGCAGAAGCTTGAGAAAGCTCCGATAACCTCTCCTAAGCTTATATACCGTTGGTCGCACCGCGGGGACGGTA
>JAZOUM010000003.1:0-4071 GCA_045658205.1 Eubacteriales bacterium
AACAGAGAGAATACGGAATGCACCTCCGTGAGAAGCAGAAGACAAAGAGATACTACGGCGTTCTTGAGGGACAGTTCAAGAGCTACTTTGAGGAGGCTGCCCGCAAGGAAGGCATGACAGGGGAAAACCTCATCAAGCTCATCGAGCGTCGTCTTGATAACGTAGTATACAGAATGGGTATGGCAGAGAGCCGTAAGGAAGCTCGTCAGCTCGTTCTTCATGAGCATTTCTCTCTCAATGGCAAGAAGGTAAACATTCCTTCCATCATCGTAAGCGCAGGCGACGTTGTTGCAGTTATGGAGAACTTCCGTTCTTCTGCAAAGTGCAAGGCACTCGCTGAGAGACTTGAGACACAGACAGCTCCCAAGTGGCTTGACGTTGACAAAACAAAGCTTTCGGCTAAGGTTGTTGCTCTCCCCCAGAGAGATGACGTTGACTTCGAGATCAACGAGCAGCTTATCGTCGAGTTCTATTCCAAGTAATAAAAAATACCCCATAAGACACGGTAAAAGCCGAATGTCGACCACTGCGTAAACACAAATTTTTTATGCAAAATTGAAATTAGGAGGTTTTATTTGGAATGATAGAAATCGAGAAGCCCAATATAACTACCGTTAACCTTAGTGAAGACGGTACAAGCGGAAAATTTATAGTTGAACCTCTTGAGCGTGGATTTGGAATCACACTCGGCAACTCGCTCCGCAGAATCATGCTCAGCTCCTTGCCCGGATACGCTGTAACGAACATCAAGATCGACGGCGTTCTCCACGAGTTCTCCACAATCCCCGGAGTAAAAGAGGATGTAACTGAAATAGTTCTGAACGTTAAGGGTATCATAGCAAAGCTTCACTGCAACACACCCAAGACCGTTATAATCGACGTAACGGGTGCGCAGGAGGTAACTGCAGGTGATATCAAGCAGGATTCCGATATTGAAATACTCAACCCCACGCATCACATTGCGACCGTAGGCGAGAACGAGAGACTCTATATGGAGCTTACGTTTGACCGCGGAAGAGGATACGTATCTCAGGACAGAAACAAGCAGCTCCACGCACAGATGCTTGGCGGCAACATTTCTGCTCCTATCGGCACGATCTACACCGACTCGATCTACACACCTGTTTACAAGGTAAGCTACACGGTAGAGAATACCCGTGTTGGTAACATTACCGACTACGACAAGCTTACACTTGAAGTTCTTACCAACGGCACTATTTCTGCAAGAGAAGCGATTTCCTTCGGAGCCAAGATTCTCAACGAGCATCTCAACTTGTTTGTTAACTTGTCGGATGAAGCAAAGAACGTAGAGATCATGGTCGAGCGTGAAGAGACCATTAAGGAAAAAGTTCTTGAGATGACCATTGAGGAGCTTGACATGTCCGTACGTAGCTTCAACTGCTTGAAGCGCGCGGGCATAGATACCGTTGAGGACCTTACAAATCGTACCGAAGAGGATATGATCAAGGTCCGTAACCTTGGTAAGAAATCACTCGAGGAAGTTATCAACAAACTTCATTCTTTCGGACTCGAGCTTCGTAAAGAGGAAGACTGATCGTAAGGACGCCGCATAGAGACGCGCGCAAATAGCGATAAGTCAGATCGAAAGAGAAAAACGTTTTAATCGAATTATACCAAAAGGAGAGAATAGACAATGCCCGGAACAAGAAAACTCGGCAGAACCACCGCTCACAGAAAAGCTATGCTTCGCGGTATGGTTACCTTACTGCTTGAGAACGGACAGGTTGAGACAACACTCACCAGAGCAAAAGAAGTTCGTTCTGTTGCAGAGAAAATGATTACTCTCGGCAAGAAGAATACACTTGCCAGCCGCCGTGCTGCATTGGCATACATCACAAAGAAGGAAGTTGTTAAGAAGGTATTCGACGAACTTGCTCCTTTGTATGAGAACCGCGCAGGTGGATATACACAGATATTCAAGCTCGGTCCCCGCAGAGGTGACGGTGCTGAAATGGCTATCATTAAGCTTGTTGACTACGTAAAGCCCGCAGCTGATGATAAGTCCAAGAAGAAAGCAAAGAAGGAAGAAAAGGTTGAGGCTGAGGCTCTCAAGTAATTTTCCTTCATAACAAGGAAACGGGCTGTTTTTTATAAAACAGCCCGTATACCTTAAAAAGAGGCATAGAGCCTCTTTTTCTGTATTATACTGGAGAAAAATATGGAAAACAAAAAACATTGTCATAGCGGACACAGGCAGAGAATGCTTGAAAAGCTTGTTAAATTCGGAGCGGAGCACTTTGAAAATCACGAGCTTATAGAGATGCTTCTTTTTTATGCTATCCCGCAGATAAACACAAATGAGATAGCTCATAGACTTATAGATAGATTTGGCTCTATCAGAGGGATACTTGAAGCTGATATTGACGCGCTTTGCAGCGTTGAGGGAATTGGAATAAAAAGCGCGGAGCTGATAAAGCTTACGACGGAGCTTTACGTTCGCTGTGCTACCGAAAAGATAGATACAACTAAGCAATTTACAAAATATTCGCAGGTGTGTGAATATTTGAATACGAAATATATAGGAATATCAAAGGAGATAGTATATCTTCTTGTATTCAACAACGCGATGAGGCTGATAGCTGCCGAAAAAATAAGCGAAGGAACATCAAACAGTGCGTCTTTAAGATCGGATATGATACTCAGATGCGCGTATTCATATAATTCGTCAAACGTTATTTTGGCGCACAATCATCCCGGCGGAAAGGCGATACCTTCAGGTGAGGATATAGCTGCAACGGGCCTTATAAAAAATCATATAGCAGCTTACGGAGTAAACCTTATAGAGCATTTTGTCGTTGCAGACGGAAAATGCATGCCTATAATACACGGTAACAAGGAAAACGTTAAAAAGGAATATGAGGCGACGGTTATGGCTACTCTTAAAGAAACGGATATAAAGCTTGAGGGGATAGACAGCATAACCTTTGAAATATAAATTTGTTCATAAAAAATTTTTTTTATAGAAATGAATATAGTGAAACAAGTTTAAAATAATATGATACAATATATAGGTAAATTGCAAAAATATCAACTGATATAGAATTTAGGAGAAAATAATGCTTGAATTAAAGAACATTGTGAAGGAATACGTTACCGGTGACAGTAAGGTAGAGGCGCTTAAGGGCGTCAGCCTTAAATTCCGTGAGAACGAATTCGTCGCTATTCTCGGTTCATCGGGATGCGGAAAAACAACACTTCTTAACATCGTTGGCGGACTTGACAGATATACAAGCGGAGATCTTGTGATAAACGGTATCTCCACAAAGCAGTATAAGGACTCGGATTGGGATAGCTACCGAAATCATTCGATAGGCTTCGTATTCCAGAGCTATAACCTTATTCCTCACCAGTCTGTACTTGCAAACGTTGAGCTTGCTCTTACTCTTTCGGGCGTTTCAAAGGCAGAAAGAAGAGCAAGAGCAAAGGAGGCGCTCGTAAAGGTTGGTCTTGGCGATCAGCTTCATAAAAAGCCCAATCAGATGTCGGGCGGACAGATGCAGAGAGTTGCAATTGCAAGAGCTCTTGTAAACAACCCCGATATCCTTCTTGCGGACGAGCCTACCGGTGCGCTTGATACACAGACGAGTATTCAGATAATGGATCTCTTAAAGGAGGTTGCAAACGACCGCCTTGTTATCATGGTAACTCATAACCCCGAGCTTGCAGAGGAGTACGCCACAAGAACGGTAAGACTCCGCGACGGAGAGGTTATAAGCGACAGCGATCCCGTTGCTGATGAAGAGGTAACAGAGGTCGTCGCCGAAGAGACCGTCGCTCCCAAGAAGGTAAAGAAGGACAAAAAGGCAAAGAAGGCAAAGAAGGCAAAGAAGAAAACTTCTATGTCGTTCAGCACTGCGCTTTCGCTCTCGCTCAACAACCTTATGACCAAAAAGGCGAGAACTGCGCTTACGTCCTTTGCGGGAAGCATTGGTATCATTGGTATCGCGCTTATCCTCTCGCTCTCAAACGGAATACAGATCTATATTGATCAGGTTCAGGAGGACACCCTTTCTACCTATCCGCTCTCTATTATGCAAGAGACCAATGATA
>JAZOUM010000004.1:0-48377 GCA_045658205.1 Eubacteriales bacterium
GATGCCGCCCTTTTTGCTGAGTATGTCGCTTTCGTTTTCAATTACCATCTTGATGGGAAGCTGTATCTTTCCGAATGCGGCGTTGTTTACGTTTGAATTTTTAGAATAAATTATCATTTTGATCTCCTTTAAATTTTTATCTGTGGAAGCGTACATAAACGAGATGCTTGTCGTCATCTATCTCGATTATAGTACCCTTGCCATTGGTGTTATAGGTTACGGCGTCCATCTTGCCCTTGAGATTAGCGAGTCCAACGCTCATTCCGAGAAATGGATTTGCGCTACCCGTGTATTCTACCTTGAATACCATATTGTCGTTTATCATCATTACGTCGATGATGCCCGATTCGCTGCTCGCCGTATCCTTGAGTGCGAGATAGTGTGGCTTTGTCGTTGCGGAGGGGAAGGCTACTGTTCCGTTCTGATGCATCAGCATACAGCCCATCTTGATATCGTTGCCACCGTTGTTTTTCAGTCTCACTGTCTCGTACTGGTTATTACCGTTTAATACCTTAACGAGTCTGAACATTGTTTCACTCCTTTTTACTTAGTTACTCTTTTGTAAAGGCGCTGTATTTCCACGTCGCTTCTACCGGGGAAAAGCTCACGCGCGATAGCTAGTTCCGACTGCGACATCATACCCGTGTCGGCTGCGGCGCGCTTTCCATAGGCGCTTTTGAGATGTGAGCGAGTGTCGAGTATTCTGTTTTTTGAGGTTGCAAGATATGCCTCCTCAGCGGACAGACCAAGATCGCGTAACGCCGCGTAGCGCATAGGATTTTCAAGCTCGGTTATATCCGTGATGGCTCCAAGCTCCGGAAACTGTGTCTTTAATTCACGGATGTCGTTGGCTAATATCTCGGCATAATCTACTTGGTTATCAACAATATCCACAGACGCATCGGCGTCGGTAACGGGCGCCTCGACTGTTTCTTCGCCTACCTCCGCCTTTACTGATTCTTCGGATGCGGATTCGATGTTGTTGCGCTCATTCAAATTATCCATCGTTACTTACTTCCTTTAACTCGGAGATCACCCTCGGTTTTGATCACGCGGCTTTTGGGCTCGTTTTCGGGGGTGGAGGGCGCTGCGATTTTGCCTATACCGAGATTGCGGTAAGGTGCGCTCTTATCGATAGTGTGATTGGTTTTCTTGTTCATTGTTTTTCCTTTCTTAGTAAGAATTGTTAGTTGTTAATTTGATCTTTGCTCGAGAAACTCAAGATAGTCCTCCGAGATGTTGCCGTAGTATTCGAGTAGCTCGTTTATCTCTTCGGCAAAGCTTTGTGCGTCGTTTTCGGAAACTCCCATTTTTATAGCGAGCATTTTAGCTCCGTTTTTGTCAAGGCCGAGGGTGACAACCTCGTTAAGTACCTTGTTAAACACCTTTTGCTTGGTCACCTCGTATGCGCTTTGACCGGCAAGAGTGGCATCCTCCTTTGACAGACCTGCGCTTATTCCGTAAGCTATCGCCGTACCGAGATCGACCACCTCATTTTTTATCAGATGAGAGGTTACGCTGTTTTTTAAGCGACTCTGCTTATCCTTGTAATTTTCGAGATACGTAGCGTATGAGGATCTTGACTTCGCTTCTTCATTTGCATAATCTGAGGATAATTTCAACTTGTTCTTGCTGAACATATTTTCAGACAAATCATTTACGTAGGAGGCGAAACCGCTGTTTTGTAAACCTTTGTTGTTGATTTTCGCATCATTGGTACCGTAAGATGACAAGTTTCGCTTTGATTCGGCGTAAAGTGACGCCATAGCATCGGAATAACTTTTGGCTGTGTAAAGACCGTTTTTGTGCTTATAAAGATCGTATGTGTCAGCCTCGTTTTGCATAAGGCTTTTTGCGAGCTGCTGTTTTACAAGCTCCTCAAGCGTAGTTACCTTTGTCACAAGCCTTCACCTCCTGAAACGTCCTGTATATCCGAAAAATATTCAACGTTTTCTCTCGCGTACGGATAGTGCGCTCTTTCCTGACATTGCCAATAGCGGAGCAGGGTTGCAGGATTTGCCGGATCGCCGAGCGTTCCTGCCTTGAGATTTTCAAGATTTCTTTGCCACAGCGCCTCGCGCTGATATTCGCTTCCGCCGTTCAGATCGACGGTGAAAAGGTATGCGTCGTCGTAAAAATAACTGTTACTCCTTCGGTCAAACTCTACAAAATCATATCGAGAGAATTCCGACTCGTGGATTCTTCCGTACGCGTCCTTGTATGAAAGAGTGCGAGGCTCATCCGCAAATGCAAGGTACAAAGCGAAAATGATGCGATCTATTCTTGCGTATGCGGCATGCTTCATCTTTTTCTTTGATTCAAGTCTGCCCGACGCTTGATTGATTCTCAACTGCTTCGCGTAACCAGATTCTGCATACGCTCCGGTATCTACGCCTTGGAATGCGTCTGAAATTCCGATTACTCGCTTGGCGTGATCGTAGAGCCTTTCCGCCTCGGCTATATCCTGGGATATGTCCGGAGTCGTGTCGACTTTTCCGTATTGAGCGGCGCTTTCACCCGGCTTCATCTTTATCACTTGTCCAAAGACTGAGTTGTTGAGTGAAATACTTGCGTCCTCAGGTACGATAGGGGTGATTCCGGCTCTGAGGAGTTTTTTGAGAATTCGTGACTCCACCTTATTTATAGCCTGTTGCTCCGGACGTATATAATCACAGTCCGATTGACCAAATAGCTGTTTCTCCGCGGAGGTGTTTTTTCGGATAACTATAGGGAAGAGCTTGGGAACGTAGTAAGGGATGCTTACCGAAAATGGTTTCTCACTACCGGTGGTGTATTGTATTTGCTCGTATCCGATCTCTTCGTCCTTTATTTTCCTATCCTTACAAGAGCAGCGCGCTTCGCTTTCCCCACAAAGCATACAGGTCCTCTTCTTTCGCTTATAGTACCTTGGGATGTCCGAAAGCGTCAGGTCTCCTGAGAATATGTACCTTCCTATCTCTCCGTCATCGTCGCGATAGAAGCAGATTACGATGCGTACGGTATCCGAGGCATCCACGCCGCCGTCGTATTCGTATTCGTAGTCTGCAAGGGAGGTCAAATCTTCTCTGATACCGTACCTTCTTGTCAATTCACTTTTTGTAGTCAGGAATTTTAAGAAGCAATAGTCCATATCCTCTACGCTGTAGATGTTTGGCTGAGGGATAAAATCTCTCGGAGATATGCATTCAATGCGCACGCCTCCGACCTCTCCCATATATTCCGACTCGTTATCCCAATCCACGTACCATACGCTACCTCCGTAGATATAGGTGTATCTTTCATCCATATCATTCATTTCGTCGAAGGGGAGCCTGTTTCTTACCGAACGACAAAGACGTTCTATGGACATTGCGTTACGCCCTCTTTTTTCGCTGTAGGATGTAGCGTCTGCTTTGGGAGAGGGGATTGCGGAGCTTACTTGGCTCTCGACGATTTCGTAGGTTATGTTTCTCACAGTAATTGCCGCCTCATCTGAGCCGTCTATTTCGCAGGAGCCCTTGTATTGCTTCATAGCTCGATCGAAGGCCTCGATATGTGGGGCGTATGAGTTTTCGGCGCATTGAAACAGAGCTTTGAAGAATTCAAGCCTCAGCGCCTCGTTTTTGTTTTCAATTTTCAATGCGGTTCTCCGTATTTCTGTTTTAGATATTTTTTGCCACCCTCGTCTGCAGAGTTGTAATCTTCCCACATATCTTTAGTCCATATCGTGTATTTCTTTTTTTCTAATGCTTCGTTGGGCCTTGTGTGAAAGATTGCAAATCCTCGCAGAGCATCGGGGGCGTGTGTGATTTCGTGGGGCTCGTTAGCGCAATCCGTAGGTCTGATTTTGTCTATCGTCAAAGCAGGTAAGCATTTGATTATTTCGTTACAGCTTCTGAATATCTGAAGCTTTGCGCCATCACCGGTATCGCATAACAGCTCCTTGATCGCAAGCCAGCCGCATTCTCTATCGTTAGAGGTCTTGGTAAACGTAACACCAAATTCGTGGAAAATACTCGCCTTTGTTTTTCCGGACTCTTGTGTCCTTGAGAAAAGATCGGGCGGCGCTAAGGTAGCGTAGATATCCTCGTTTTCGGACGTTCTCTCTATTATAGCCTTTGCCGCGGCACTGATCGGAAGACCCGATTCGCAATATTCGCGGTATACGTACACGCGTCCGTCCGGTGAGACCGCGATCCATAGCACAGCCAAACGGTCGAGTCCGTAGTCTATAGTCCGGTATCTTCTCCAGGACGGCGGTATTTCAAACGGCTCGCATATATGCTTTTTTGTTGAGAATTCAGTAAAGTATTGTCCCTCGAAAATGTTCCAATCTCCATATAGAAGTGCCTTTTTTTCTCTTTCCGGCAATGCCTCGAGTCTCTTTCTGTAATCGGGATCGCTCTTGTTGAGAAAGTCGTTGTCGCATAAAAGCGAAGGGAGAAATACGCGCGTCATTTCTCCGTCCGCACAAAAGGCGCGTGTGCTTGGCGCGGGATCTACGAATCGCGCTTTTACCCAGGAGTGCCCCACGCCTCCGGGGTTGGTTGAGGATTTGATCTGCTTTGGAAATGGGTTTGCGCCTCTCACTCGTGAAATTAAATACACGTACTGCATTTCGGTAAAATGCGTCAGCTCGTCAAATCTTATACAGTCGTATTCCGCGCTTTGGTACTGATACACGTCGTTCTCGTTTGCGCAGTAGCCAAAATCTATACACGAGCCGTTTTTAAATTTCCCCGTGTGACTTGAGGAGTTGAAAGAGTAGATCTCCTTTGGATATAGGCTGAGGCTTGTGCGAATGAGCGATTTATCAAGCTCGGAAAAGGTTCGTCTTAGTATCAGCTGCTTTGAGCCGGGATACTTTAATGCGAATAAGAGAGCGTCTACGATTTGTCCAAAGGATTTACCGCCTCCGGCAGCCCCGCCGAAGAGAACCTCGTTTTCCCTTGCGTCTATGAATCTCTTTTGCTTTTTCGTTACCTTTAAATCAATTTTCATCGCCTATCACCTCGAGCATGACCTTTATATCCTTATCTTCATCTGTCAGTCTGGTGTCGCCCATACCGAACTCGGAGGTTAAGAGAAATTTAGTGAATGATGAGTCAAACCGTTTTACCAGCCCATTGTCAATCAGATAATCTCTGCGGATTTCGCTGCACTCTTGGTATGCTCTCTCAAATTCACGGTGCTTTCTGTATTTCTCGATATCGTCAAGCGTTGCTCCGATGCTTCTTGCGAATTTAGAATAGCTCGGTGCTCCGGGACCGTCGTATCCAAGGAAAAAGGTGTATATCCTTCGTGGAAGGTCGTTTGTGTATTTTGAGTGATTTTTCTTCATTGCTTCATATCCTTCCGCCAATGATCTGTCGGGCTCTATAGCGCTCCGTAGCACTTATCGTTCATGACTCGGTAAGTGGGATCTCCCTCATCGGCAAGACCATTATATCTCAAAAGGAAAGAAAAGTAAGTACAGTAGCCAACTGAAAAAACGGCAGGAAAACGCTCCTGCCGTTGGTAAAGATATACAAAAAATAAAGGGATTTGGAATACCCGAAATTGGTATGGTTGAAAAACGCTCTTTTTGCGTATTTTTTAGCGCCTTAAAAAACAAAAAGGAGTGAATATGCGCTTTATCCTTAACGTAGAATACGCGTACTCACTCCTGCTTGGGTATTTAATTTGAGGTTACATAACAAGCTCGTAAAGCTCGAGTAGTTCCTCTTCTATTTTTGTTTTTTCCTCTTCGATCTCCGCCGCGCGCACGTAATTTGACGCCGCATCTCCGAAAAGCTCCTCTTCGAGCTCTAACAGCCTTGCTTCAAGCTTCGGGATTTTTTCCTCCGCTTGCTTTATTTTTCTTTCTTCGCTTCGTTTTTTTGCGTTTTCGCGTTTTCTCTCTTCGTAATCGGCTTTGCTGTCAGAGGCTTTTGTGTTCGCGCTTGCCACGTAATTTCTTTCCTTTATTATTTGTCGCATGCGCATATATTCTGTAAAGGCGTCGTCATAGCTTTCGAGCTCATAGTCCCTCATGCCCTTATCGCTCGCAGGATCAAGCTCTATTATTCTTGTCGCTACCTTATTTATAAAGTAACGGTCGTGCGATACCGCGATTATTGTACCGGGAAAGGCTATAAGCGCGCTCTCAAGCGCCTCGCATGAGCCTATATCGAGGTGGTTGGTGGGCTCGTCCATGATCAGAAGGTTAACCTTTTTTAATATGAGCTTGGCGAGTGTAAGTCTTGCTCGCTCTCCACCCGAGAGAGTGGATATCCTCTTGTCGATATCGTCTGCTCCAAAGAGAAAGAGCGCCAACGTGCTTCGCAGTTCAACGTCGTTCTTCTCCGGATATTCATCGTGCATTTCCTCAAAGACGGTTTTTGAGTCGGTGAGACCTCTGTTCTCCTGATCGTAGTATCCGATCTTTATATTGTATCCGAGCGTTATGCGTCCCGCCTTTGGGATCAGCATGGAGTTCATTAGTCGCATCAAAGTGGATTTTCCTGATCCGTTAGGACCAAGGAACATTACTCTTTCATCCTTTCTTATTAAAAAGGAAAGATTTTTGATAAGCGGCTTTGCTCCGTAGTCAAAGGCTAACTCCTTTACCTCCATGACGTCTCCGGCACTTTCCTCCTCGGCAGTAAATCTGACGCGTATATCCTTTGGCGCCTTGGGCGCAAGCTCGACAAGCTCCATTCGCGCGAGCTGCTTTTCCTTTGAGCGAATGGTGACAAAGTTATGCTCACGGTTGCATCGGCGCTGGAATTCTATATTTGCTTTGATGCGCGCGATTTCCTTTTGCTGCTCCTTATATCTTTTTTCAAGAGACGCCGCTTCTGCTTCTTGCTGCTCCTTGCACTGAGAATAAGAGCCGTGGAAAAGCTTTGCCTTCGAATACTGTATATGAAGAGTTTTATTAGTTGTACGGTCAAGGAAGTATCTGTCGTGTGAGATGATAAGTACAGTCTTTTTATACGACGCTATATATCCCTCAAGCCATTCGAGGGCATCTATGTCGAGATGGTTGGTGGGCTCGTCTAACATAAGAATGTCGGGCTCGGTTGCAAGCAAACGAGCTAAAGCCAGTCTTGTGTACTGACCACCGGAGAGAGTACGTATTCTTTGGTTTATAAGCGATTCTTCAAAGCCAAGACGCATCAGCATACCCTTACAGCGTGAACGGAACTCAAGACCTCCGCGCTCTGTGAACATTCTGTTTTGCTCGGTCAATCTTTCCGTTAATTCTATTGTAAGATCGTGATCGCCCTTGTTGGCTGCCTGAGCCAAAAGCGTTTCGGTTCTTGATATGGCGGCTTCAAGCTCGAGAAGCTCGGGGAAGGCTGTGTACATATACTCAAGGCAGGTTACCTCTCCCGGCAGAGCGGTGAGATCCGGATTCTGCTCGAGCATTCCGACGGTATGTCCCTTTTGAACGTATACTGCGCCTGAATCCGCCTCGGATACACCGGCGATTATTCGGAATAAAGAAGTTTTGCCCGCTCCGTTGACGCCGATAATACCGACTCTGGCGCCGTCGTTTACCGCTAAGGATATATCCTTTAGTATGACGTCCGTGCCGTAAGCTAAGCAGACGTCCTGTGTGGAAAGTGCTATCATTATATCTCCTATATGGAAGCTCTCAAGATAAGATTCTTCCGAAAAAGTCTTACAGTAATTGTAGCATTTTTCGTCGCTTATGTCAAGATGGGCAGTATATTGCCGGTTTTGGAGCGTATATTCATCATAGTGTGAATAAATATGCTATAAAAATGAATATGAATGTGTGAATTATCTTGAATAAAGTTATCTTGAAAATAGAATTGTAAGTCTAAATACAAAACAAAATGGCGAATTATTTGTATTTGGTGCATAAATATAATTTGTGTCTGCGTCATAATATTAGCAAAACACAACAAAAGTGAATTATTTTTCAAAAAAGTGTTGACTTTATGCATTGATGGGTGTATAATTATGACATCAAAAACCAAAGGCGAGAGCCTAAATGAAAGAGGAAAAGAAAATGAAAAAGATTTTATCGCTCGTTCTTGTTATCGCAGTATTCTGCGCAACTATGCTTACATCGTGTTCACTTTTAAATTCTAACAACAGCAGTGATCCTGTTGCAAAAATAATTGACGTTAAGCTTACTGATGAAGAGTACGCATTTGTTTGTAAGAAGGGTAATACCGAGCTTGTTACAAGCTTCAATACCTTCCTTTCCGATCTTAAGGCAAAGGGACAGTTTGACATCCTTGTTAATAAGTACTTCAAGGGTGAAGGCGAGAAGGTAGGTTATACCGTTACTACCACAGACGTAGAGAACACCGCTGACAACCTCGTGGTCGTTACCAATTGCCCCTTCGAGCCCTTCGAATACATAGGTGATGATGGCAAGATCTACGGTCTTGATATAGAGATTGCGGCGGCTTATGCAAATGCAAACAATCTTGAACTTGTAATCAAGAACATTGGCTTTGACGATATATTCACTCAGGTTGAGGCAGGATACGCGGATATAGGTATGGCGGGCATCACCGTTAGCGAGGATCGCGCTGCTATTTACGATTTCACTGACACATACTATGCGGCATCTCAGAAGATAATTGTTGCTGCTGACAATACCGATTTTGATAATTGCGCTACTGCTGCTGACGTAGAGCTTATTCTTAAGTCGCTTTCTGATAAGAAGATCGGTTACCAGACCGGTACTACCGGCGGTATGTATATCAACGGCGATGCTGACTGGGGTTACGACGGATTCGCAAATATTACCGGTAAGGGATATGCTACTGCTCAGGACGCATTGCAGGATCTTATCAACGGCAATATCTACGCTGTAGTTGTTGACGAGGCTCCCGGCGCAGCTCTTGTAAACGCTGTAAATAACTGATAGAAAAATAAAACACCCACGGGCATACCCCGTGGTGTGTTTTTGCGTAAAGATAAAGTAAAGAAAAGGAGTTAATAATGAAGTGGGGAGTGAAAATTGAGAAGTTTCTCTCAACTATGGAGAGCGAATACTTCCAAAAGCTTCTTTTGGACGGTCTTGTAAATACCGTCAAGGTTGCCGTTCTCGGATTGATAATAGGTATAATTATAGGTACTGTTATTGCGATAGCTAAGGTGGCGCCAAAGTACAAGCGTATCAATCGAATTCTTGATAAAATATGCTCTGTTTACGTAGCGATCTTCCGCGGTACGCCTATGGTAGTTCAGCTCTTGCTTGCATATTACGTGTTCCTTCCTTCTCTCGGTGTTAAGGATGTCAATTCACTTGCGGTAGGTATTGCTGTGTTTGGAATGAACAGCGGCGCTTATGTTTCCGAGATAATGAGAGGCGGTCTCAATTCTGTAGATAAGGGACAGATGGAGGCGGGAAGAGCGCTCGGACTCAGCTATAGCACGACTATGATCAAGGTTGTTATTCCTCAGGCGATGAAGAATATATTGCCCACTCTTGGTAATGAGTTTATAACTCTTATTAAGGAAACGTCGGTGCTTAGCTTTATCACTGTTTACGATCTTTACACTGCGCTCAGTACTATCGGAAGCAAAAACTACGAGAAGATGGTACCATATATAGTTATGGCGTTTATTTATATTATTCTCGTGCTTATGATAACTTTACTTGTCAAATTGCTCGAAAATATGTTTGCCAAGAGCGATAAGAGTAGGGCAGGTAAAGGCAAAAAGATAAAGAAAGGAGCTAAATAATGAGCGATAATTACGTTATTAGTGTAAAAGGACTCGAAAAGGTCTTTGAGGACGGAAACGCCGTGCTTCGCGGAATTGATCTTGACGTAAAAGAAGGCGAAAAGGTAGTTATCCTCGGCGCATCAGGCTCCGGTAAATCCACACTTTTGCGTTGCCTTAACTGCATGGAGGATCCTACGGGAGGATCAATATACTTTGACGGCGATGATATCGCGGATATGAGTATAGATATAAATAAGCACCGTGAAAATATCGGTATGGTATTCCAGCAGTTCAATCTTTTCAATAATAAAACCGTAATTGAAAATATTATGATGGCGCCCGTACATATAGGTGTAAAAAAGCTTCGTGTAAAGAAGATCAAAAATCTTATTACTACAGTTACCAATCCTTTCAGAAAAGAAAAAAAGGCGCTTATCGAGATTGACACTACAGAGGCGCAAATCAAGAAGGACGCAAGAGATAATGCGTATGCGTTGCTTCAGAGAATCGGACTTGAGGAAAAGGCTGACGTTTATCCTTCAACTCTTTCCGGAGGTCAAAAGCAGAGAATTGCCATAGTAAGAGCTTTGGCTATGGATCCTAAGGTTATGCTTTTTGACGAGCCTACGTCGGCGCTCGATCCTGAGATGGTAGGCGAGGTTCTTGATCTTATCAAGCAACTTGCCAACGAGGGTATGACGATGGTTATAGTTACTCACGAGATGCGATTTGCCCGCGTGGGTGCCGACCGTGTTATTTTTGTGGATGAGGGAACCATAAAGGAGGAGGGCACTCCTCAGGAGGTGTTTGGTAATCCCAAAAACCCAAGGCTCCGCGAGTTCTTATCCAAGGTACTTTAATATCGCTACTTCAATATAGTGTGTTAAATTGTATAGTTTTTAACGAAATAAAAGACCGACTTGAATTTTAAGTCGGTCTTTTATTAATGCCATTGTTTTATACAAGCTTCGCCTTAATCATTTCATTGATTCTCTCGCGAATTGCAAGCATGGTTGCTTCACTCTTTGCGCAGGTATCAAAGGCGAGCACCTCACCAAAGATCTTTTCAATTTCGGCAACTACCTCTGCCTTGGAGTATAGACTCTCGCAAAGCTTCATTGCTCGGATGTCCTGGAGCGCATCGTGGAATACTACTATTCTGAGAGACTCATATACCTTGCCGTGAGGCGCGGGATATACCGAGAAGGTATCTCCTGCGGGTACCCAATGCTCACCGGAAACGTCGGTGAAGGGCTCGATCTCGTCAACAGAGAACTGGTTGTTGTAGAAGTTGAAGCCCCACTGAAGGAAGCCTACGATATCATATTTGTACATCTGCATACCGATGGAACGGTTACGCCAGGAGGGCATAGATATAAGTCTGTTGGATACGTTGATACGCTGACCGCAACAGTAATATGTCCAAAGGTTCGGTACGTTGTTTTCGATGAAGTGCTTGATGTGATCGTTGCAGGGAATAGGAAGATCAACAATGCCCATCTTGAAGAACTCGTAGTCGGATAGCGCGTCCATGATAACGTATCCCTCGAGAAGATCCTCTACCGAGTTTTTAGCCGCCTTGTAGGATTCAAGATGATTGATCTGAGGCTCGTCGGAAATGTGGAAGTAGCAGCGCTTGTCGTTGCCGTTCTTCTTCATGTGGTTAAGGAACTCGACAAGGAATGTGCGCAAGAAGGAAACGTATTCCTCGGATACTGCGTCGGTTTCCCAGCCGAATATCTTCTTGTATTCACCGTCAACGGTCGCCATAATCTTGGGCGCGTGCTTTGCTCCCCATTGTGTGAAGAGATGAGCAACCTCAAAGTACTTGATGCCTATACGGTCGCACATATCTACCCATCTGTCAAGAAGATCAAAGTTGAAGGAATATTTACCGTTTTCGAGTGTTACCCCAACAAGCTGTGTTGTGAGTCTTTCGCCGCCCTCCTGAGTGTCGAGCGGAGGAGTGAACACGGGCGTGAGAAGGAGGTTGATACCGTTCTTAACCGCTACATGTGCGAAGTTTTCGATGATCTGCCAATGCTTTTCGCTCCATACCTCTACGTCGTAGTAGTGTGCGAGAGAGTCGCAATGGAACCACTGTGTAAGCACCAGCTCCTGCTCGGGAAGGACTGCGTTTAAAAGATCAATGGTGAGATTTTCGGTACTCTTTACAACGCCGTTATCATCAACCATTTCTACAGTAAGAACTGTCTCTCCTGCCTCATTTGCGTCGGCGGGAACGGTAACGTCTATCCAAAGGGAGGTGGGGAAGGCGGTCTTAGCGATGGTCTTGCCGCCGTAGTGAAGAGGTCTCAATACGTCGGGGTAAAGACCGGGCTCGGTACGCTCATAGTATTCGTCGGAGTCGCCTACAATGATAGGAAGCTCAACGCCTACGTTCTTTACCTCTCTTACGGTTACGTACTTTGCAAGATCACCGGAAAACTTGGGTGTGAACATTTCTCTGTAGTTGTATATGCCGTCTCCCTCGTCCATCTCACGTATATGCACAAGCTGGAAGGAGATTCTCTCACCCTTAAGCATGGAGATTCTTTCAAGAGCGGTAAATTCATCGAGCTTGTTGTCGATAAACACTCTCGAAAGTGAAGAAATAAGTTTTGTCTTAAGCATTTTTTGTCACCTCGCGGTATTAATATTGTTTTTCAAGTATTTCGATAAGCTTTTTGAAATTATCGGGTAGCTCACATTCAAAGGTCATTCTTTCACCCGTTCTCGGATGAGTGAGCGAAAGTCTCTTTGCATGCAGTATCTGACCGTCAAATAGGGGGGCGTGCTGCTTTTCAAACACGGTTTTAGTGCTTGAATATACTTCGTCGCCGAGCAGAGCGTGTCCAAGATGTGACATGTGTACTCTTATCTGATGTGTTCTGCCGGTTTCAAGCTTCAGCTTTAAGTAGGTGATTTGACCGTAGGCCCTTATCACCTCGTAGTGAGTTACGGCGTCTTTTGCGCGCTCGTCGTTTTTTAGCACAGCCATCTTTTTTCTATCTACCGGGTGTCGTCCTATAGGTAGATCTACAGTTCCGCGCTCTTCCTTGAAGCCGCCTCGTACGAGCGCGTGATATTCTCTCTCAATGCCGTGATATCCAAGCTCCTCCGAGAGCGCTCGGTGAGATTGGTCGTTTTTTGCCACTACCAAAAGCCCGGAGGTATCCTTGTCTATTCTATGTACTATACCCGGGCGCATAACGCCTCCGATACCGGATAAACTCTCCTTGCAGTGATATAAAAGAGCGTTAACAAGCGTACCCGTGTAATTTCCGGGAGCGGGATGCACAACCATTCCCGAGGGTTTGTTGATAACTATGATGTCAGAGTCCTCATATATCACGTCCAAGGGTATGTTCTCGGGCGCCGCCTCATATTCCTCCGCTTCGGGCACGGTAAGGTCTACCTCGTCCTTTGACTTGAGCTGGTATTTTTTCTCGACGGTTTTTCCGTTAACTGTTACCGAGCCGCCTTCGATGAGCTTTGCCGCGGCGCTTCTTGACACGTCAGCGTATTCCGCAAGATAGGCGTCGAGACGTTTGCCGGCGTCCCCGTCCTTTACGGTGTATATCATCCCTCGGATCCCTCTTTTTTACTCATCGCTTTTTTCTCGGCTTCTTTTCTTGCCTCTTCCTTCATCTCAAGTATGAGAGCGAGGATAAGCAGACCTGCTCCTACGCATACGAAGGAGTCGGCGCCGTTAAATACCGCAAAGTTGATGAGTCTGAAATCGATAAAGTCTACTACATAACGAAGCGCTACGCGGTCTATCATATTGCCTATTCCTCCGGACACAAGCATACTGAGCGCGATGCCGGAAAGCTTGGATTCAGCGTGGCCGAGGAAAAGATACGCAAGCATAGCTACTATGGATACTACCGATACCGTGTTAAATACCCACGGCGCATTCTTCAACATACCAAAGGCGGCGCCGGTATTTTCCACGTAAGTCAGGTTAAGCACCTCTACGCTTCCGAATTTTATAAGGGACACACTTCCCACGGGTATGAGGTACTTTACTGCGAGAAGCTTGGTTATCTGGTCGATTATTACGCCGCCTGCGAGAATTGCGAAGTACATAATGTAATCGGCGAGGGTTCTTTTCTTAAATAAATCTTGAAGTTTCATTTATATATCCAAATTAAATTAAATTATCGGTAAAAAGCCTTGAAGTATCGCGATGGTCAGATATGCTATAAAAAACGGCGCGTCAATAGGCGTTCCTGTGAACCAATTGAATTTGGCGCACAAATATCTGAAGGGCGTAACGAATATCTCGGTTACCGTATATGTGAAAATGTAAAACTTGTTGTTCTCAGCTTTAAATGACGTCATTTGCGATGCGATCTGCATAATGACTCTCGCGAACATTGCCAAAGAGATCGCGCTAAGCATAAGTGAGATGACCTTTGCGATCACGTAAAAAATAGTTTGTATCATTTCTTTTCCTTATATCGAAAGTTCCGTACCTTAAGAAAAGACTTGTCGGCACGGAACTGTGATGATTATTTTCCGACTTCTCGCTGTGTATTTTACATATCGGAGATGTCTACGTCGCTATGGGGGGTGATTATGAAGGTGCTGGGAGCAACTCTCTTGATCTCACCGTCCTGACAGTAGGTTACACCGTTAAGGAAGTCGAGCATTCTGAAGATTACCTGCTTATCGAGAGCCTCTACGTTGAGAACAACGGTGCAGCCTGCGATGAGATTGTCTGCTACGGTTCTTACCTCCTCGTAGGACTCGGGACGGATAACCTTAAGCTCAACTCCGCCGGAGCGAGTCTCAGCAGGCTTCTGCGCGGGCGCTTCTACAGCGGGCTGCTGGGGTGCTATTATTTCTGCTCTCTGAGTCTGCTCAAAGGGCTTGAATTCCATTTCATCCTTTTCGGGCTCTTTCTTTGCGAACTTTTCCATAAATTTTTCAAACATCTGATTTATCTCCCTTCGTTTTTATCAAAAAGTTTTCTTCCGACTCGTACTAACGTCGAGCCTTCTTCTATAGCTACGGCATAGCTTTCGCTCATACCCATGGAGAGTATGCCGTCACCGTCAAAGCCGTAGCGATTGCTTATTCTGTCAAAAATTTCCTTGGTAAGCCTGAAGTATGGGCGCAGATCCTCTGCGTCGGTCAGCGCGGGACCCATGGTCATGATTCCTCTGACGGATATGCCGTCAAGCTCACGCACCTTAAGGAATAGTTCCTCTGTGTTCTCGGGCGCGACACCACCCTTGCAGTCTTCCTTGGCGCTGTTTATCTCAATGAGAACGGGTACGGTTATACCAAGCCTTACAGCCTGTCTGCTTATTTCCTCGGCAAGCTCGTACTTCCCGACGGAATGTATCAAGGAAGCTTCGTTTATTACAAGCTTTACCTTGTTGCGCTGGAGATTGCCTATTTCGTGAAATCTTGGCGCGTATCCAAGTTCTCTTAACAAAGCGGCGCGTCTTGCGACCTCTCCCGGTCGGTTTTCTCCTATGTCGGTTACTCCGGCTTTGGCGAGAGCTATAAGCTCCTCGTCGCTTCCGCTCTTGGTTACCGCTACGAGAGTGATGGATCTTGAGTATTTTTTCTCATACTCCTCGATCTCTTCGATCAATTTCTCGTAATTTTTTCTTATATATCCGTATTCGCCCATCTCGTTTTACCTTTCGGGTATGACAGAACATACTTTTCTATTCAATATTATAACAAAGTATTTTAATCTTTTCAAGTATTTTCGCGCATTTTATTTTTAATTTTATAAGGCAAATTCACTTGACAAAATCTCTCGCGTATATTATACTTAAATAATAATACATTGTTTTAGGAGATACGGCTTTGCACGATAAAATACTCGGAGCGTCGCTCCCCTCCACACAGGCTCTCGCCTATCTCGGTGATGCAGCGTATTCTTTGTACGTCAGACGTATGCTTGTTGCCAAAGGACTTACTAAGGCAAAGGATCTTAACCGAGAGACGCTTAAATACGTTACTGCAGAGGCACAGGCGGCTATGTACAGGAGAATAGAAAATATGCTTCTCGACGATGAGAGGGAGGTATTCAGACGCGCGGCAAACTCAACGCATCTGAATAAGCCTAAGCATGCCAGCGTGACCGATTACAGATACGCAACAGGATTTGAGGCGCTCATCGGTATGCTCGCGTGGATAAAGGATGACGAAAGAATAGAGCAATTATTGAACGAAGCTCATAAGGAGAACATTGAAAATGATACAGAAAATTAAAGGTACTATGGATATACTTCCCAACGAAACGCCCCTGTTCAGATACATAGAGGGTGTAATGCGTGAGGAGGCTGAAAAATACGGCTACGGTGAGATTCGTACCCCTACCTTTGAAAATACAGAGCTTTTCGTGCGTGGCGTTGGCGACACCACTGACGTTGTGCAGAAAGAAATGTATACCTTCGCCGATAGAGATGAGAACCGTTCTATTTCTCTTCGTCCCGAGGGTACCGCATCGGTGGCGAGAGCTATTATCGAAAACGGCAGATGCTCGGATCCGATGCCTCTCAAATATTATTACATCATGTCTTGCTTCCGTCATGAGAAGCCTCAGGCGGGACGTAGCCGTGAGTTCTTCCAGTTCGGTACGGAGATGTTCGGATCCGAGAGCCCTGCGGCGGATGCTACCGCTATCGCTCTTGCGGCATCTGTTCTCACAAGACTTGGTCTTACAAACGTAACGCTCCATTTGAACTCCATAGGCTGTAAGAATTGCAGACCTAATTACAGAGCTGCTCTTGTTGAGCATTTTGAAAAGGATAAGGAAAAGCTCTGCGATACATGTAAGAGCAGACTTGATAAGAATCCTTTAAGACTTCTTGACTGTAAGAATCCGGATTGCGCCGCTATTGCCGCTGGCGCTCCGAGAACCATTGATCATCTTTGCGAGGACTGTAGCTCTAAGTTTGACATTCTTTGCAAGGCGCTTGACGCGATGAACATTAAGTATGTCGTTGACTCTAAGATCGTAAGAGGTCTTGATTACTACACGGGCGCCGTGTTTGAGTTCGTTGCAGAGGGTATCGGCGCTCAGTCTACCGTTTGCGGCGGTGGAAGATACGACGGACTCGTTGAGTCCTTGGGAGGACCAAAGCTTTCCGGTATCGGATTTGGTATGGGCATTACAAGACTTATTCTTGCTATGAGAGAGCTTGGTATTGCGGACGTTGCTATTCCTACTCCCGATCTTTATATTGCGGCCCTTGGCGACCGAGCTACTATCGAGGCTCTCGCAATTACTGAAAGACTTCGTCGCGACGGCAGATACGTTGAATGCGACATAGTTGGCAGAAGTCTTAAGGCGCAAATGAAGTACGCGAATAAAATAGGCGCTAAGTACACTCTTATTATCGGCGACTCCGAGATAGATGCGGGTGTAGCGCAGCTTAAGAATATGGCAGACGGCTCACAGACCGAGGTAGAGCTAAACTCGTTCACACTTTGATTTTTGCAGCTGTCGGCGCGGATCGTGTTCGACTTAGGTTGACATTGACTATCCCGAGGTCGTCTGATCGGCTTCGGGATTTTCTTTAGAAATATATGATGGGCTCGTAGGAGCACGGAAGGTGAAAAATGATAGATAGACAGTCCTTTTTACCGGTAAATGCCGCTGACGTAAAGGCGCGTAATTGGTCGGATGTTGATTTTGTATACGTAACGGGTGACGCTTATGTGGATCACCCCTCCTTTGGTGTGTCGATTATCTCGCGCGTTCTTGAAGCAGAGGGGTTTAGAGTAGCTATACTCTCTCAGCCTGATTTTAAGTCTTGCGAGGATTTTAAGCGATTTGGCAGACCGAGACTCGGATTCTTGGTAACGGGTGGCAATATTGACTCGATGGTTGCGCATTACACGGTATCGAAGAAGAGACGCTCGTATGACTATTATACCGCGGGCGGAAAAATGGGAAAAAGACCTGACAGAGCGGTCATTGTATATTGCAATAGAATAAGAGAAGCGTATGGCGACGTTCCGATCATCATAGGCGGACTTGAGGCGTCCTTGCGCCGTTTTGCTCATTACGACTATTGGGATGACCGTGTAAGACGCAGTGTGCTTGTTGACTCGCGCGCCGATATACTTACGTACGGTATGGGCGAGAATATTCTCGTAAGACTTGCCAAGCTGCTTGACAAGGGCGTACCCGTGAAGAAAATACGAGACGTAAGAGGTACGGTGTATCTTGCCAAGAAGGGAGAGCCGGTTCATTTTGACAGCATAGAGGTCGGAGATTACGACGAGCTTAAGACTGACAAAAAGACATATGCAAGAGCTTTCTCCATACAGTATAAAAACACCGATGCCGTACACGGTAAGGCTATAATTGAATATTACGGTGATAAGATGCTCGTGCAGAACCCGCCTATGCCGCCTCTTGAGAGAGAGGAGCTTGACCGTGTTTACGCATTGCCGTATGCAAGAGATTTTCATCCCGATTATATTGCCGAGGGGGGTGTTCCCGCTATTACCGAGGTGAAGTTCTCTATTACTCACAACCGCGGTTGCTTTGGAGCTTGTAATTTTTGCGCTATAGCCTTCCACCAAGGCAGAGCTGTGCGCTCAAGAAGTGAGGAAAGCGTGATTAAGGAGGCCGAGATAATTGCCTCTATGCCGGACTTTAAGGGCTATATCAATGATGTCGGTGGACCTACCGCCAACTTCAGATATCCTTCCTGCGACAAGCAGGCGGAGTGTGGCGTGTGCCCCGGTAAAAAGTGTCTTGCGCCTACTCCGTGTAAAAATCTTAAGGTAGATCATACCGAATATGCGCATATGTTGCGCGAGATTGAAAAGGTTAAGGGTGTTAAAAAAGTATTCGTGCGTTCAGGCATAAGATTTGATTATCTCATACTTGACGAGGATGACACCTTCTTCAGACAGCTTGTTACACATCACACCTCCGGACAGCTTAAGGTTGCTCCCGAACATTGCGCGCTCAATGCGCTCACTATGATGGGCAAGCCGCCCGTAGAGGTATTCGAGAAGTTTAAGAAGAAGTTCTTTAAGCTTAGCGAAGAGGCGGGGCTTGAGCAGTACCTCGTTCCGTATCTTATGTCGAGTCATCCCGGCTCTACGATGAAGGATGCGGTAGATATGGCGCTGTGGCTTAAGCAGTGGGGCTATTCTCCGGAGCAGGTACAGGACTTCTATCCTACTCCCGGCACCATTTCAACTGTTATGTATTATACCGGCATACATCCTATGACCGGTAAAAACGTGTACGTTACGACCGATTACAGAGAGAAGCAGCTGCAAAGAGCATTGCTTCAGTATTCGCGCCCCGAGAACGCAAATCTTGTCAGAGAGGCGCTAAAGCTTGCCGGGCGCGAGGATCTGATCGGCAACGGACCAGAATTCCTTGTTCGTCCCGCCTTCGGTCAGGACGGTCATACAAGATATATTCCGCCTAAAAAAGGAAACAAGAGTAGTCATCCCGCCTCTAAAAACGGCAATAACGCGTCTAAAAACAAGGCGAAGAGCAAAGGCTCGTCGACTTATAATGAAAAGTATTATCAGCCCATCATTGATGCTAAGAAGCCTAAAAAGAGTAAGCTTGAGCGCATTTTTGGTGAGGAGGCGTCGAGAATACGCATAGAAAGCGCTCGTATGTCAGATAAGGATAGAAAAAGCTATAGTTCTACAAGATCCACAGGACAGACACCGCCATCCAAAAAAGGCTCAAATGTAAGCAAGAGTGCGCCAAAGACGGCATATAAGTCAAAGAAACGCTGAAATTTTCAGACGGTCTTGAGTAAAACGTACAAAGAAGCTTATTTATTGGTAAAAATGTGCATATTGGGACAAGCATTCGTAAAAAACGCGAATGGAGAAAACCCGAAAAAACAAAGCAGAGCTAAAAGTTGTTAAAAACGCTTTTTTTACCACTATAAATTGATAACGTTATCGAAAACGGAAAAATGGAGTTTTTGTTTAAATACTCGGTTTTCAACATATTCAACACAAGGAATGTTGAAAACGTGTTGGATTTGCTGTTTGCAATTATTAAAACCTTGGTAATTCGGGGCTTTTCGACAAAAACTTATTAACATTTTCCACACTTAAAAATGTTGAAAACTCTATAGTAACTTCAGCTTCTTTTATGGCTAAAATAGGGAATATGGTAGTTTGAAGCCATATTTAACGAGCTGTTGAAAAAAATAAAAACGAGTTTTGCGTAGCATTTTGGAAAAATAATTGCGTATATTTTACGAAAACGCAAAAGCTTGTATAAATTTAAAGATGATTCATCGGGGAAAGTTAATGGATAGAAGTGTATTAAAGGAAGAATTTTTAAAAGCAAAGAGGGCGCTTTTTGATAAAGTGTATTCGGAGTTTCTCAACCCGGAGCAATGCAGAGCCGTTTTTACAGTAAATGGTCCTGTACTCGTTCTCGCAGGTGCGGGATCGGGTAAGACTACGGTTCTTGTAAACAGAGTTGCTTATATAATTAAATACGGAAACGCCTACTTCTCGGATTATCTACCCGATGACGTGGATGAGGATACTGTTGCGGCGCTTAAGCTTGCTGAGCAAATGCCTCCTCAGGACATCGCCGAGATACTCCCTCAGTTTATTACGTCCCCCTGTCCTCCCTGGTCCGTCCTCGCCATCACCTTTACTAATAAGGCGGCGGGTGAGATAAAAAACCGATTGGTGGATACCTTTGGGGATGAGGATATGGCAAAGAGTGTATGGGCGGGAACGTTCCATTCCATATGCCTTCGTATGCTTCGTAAATGGGGTGATCGCGTCGGACTTCGCGAAGGATTTTCCATCTACGATACCGATGATAAAAAGCGAATGATAGCCCTTTGTATGAAGGAGCTTGAGATTGATGAGAAGCGTCTTGCACCCAAGGCGATAGCTTCCGCTATAAGCATATCCAAGGACAAGCTTGAGTATCCTCTTGATATGGAAATTACAAGAGATCCGAGAACTAAGGATATTAGGAACGTCTACGAGCTATATCAAAAGAAAATGATGGCTAACAACGCCGTTGATTTTGATGATATAATAATGCTTACTGTTGAACTGTTGAAAAACAATCCGGATATTCTTGAGTATTATCAGAATAAATTCAGATATGTGCTTGTGGATGAGTATCAGGATACTAACTACGCGCAGTTCGTCCTTACAAAGCTTCTTGCCGACGGCAGACGTAATATTATGGTCGTTGGCGATGATGATCAGAGTATCTATCGCTTCCGTGGCGCCACTATTGAAAATATATTGAATTTTGATACCACGTATCCCGATGCTACGGTTATCAAGCTTGAGCAGAATTATCGTTCCACTGCCACTATTCTCGCGGCTGCCAACGCTATAATCGCAAACAACAAGGAAAGACATTCCAAGAGCCTTTGGTGCGCCAAGGGGGACGGAGAAAAGATCGGTGTAAAGGAAGCCTACGATCAAAATGACGAGGGCAGATTTATTGTCGATAAGGTTATACGAGGCGTAAGAACGGAAGGGCGCAAGTACTCGGACTTTGCTGTCCTTTATAGAGTCAATGCGCTGGGCAGAGCCTTGCAGACCGCGTTTACCAAGAGCGGCGTTCCTTTCCGAGTCATAGGTGATATGGGATTCTATGATCGCAAGGAAGTCAAGGATATGATAGCTTATCTTTCTGTGGTTTCGTATTCCGGAGATAACCTTAGACTAAAGAGGATAATTAACGAGCCGAAGCGCAAGATAGGCGCGACTACCGTTGAGGCAATAGAGTCGTTGGCAAATTCCACCGGCATCTCTATGTACAACGTAATTGAAAATATAGACGACTATCCCGTGCTTTCAAAAAGCAGGGAAAAGCTTACCTCCTTCGTATCACTTATCGAGGATGTAAAGAGATCATGTACGCTCCCCTCGGAGATGCTGACTGCCCTTTTTGAGAAATCGGGATATCAGGCGATGCTTAAGGCGGAGGGCTTTGAGGGTGAAGGAAAGGTAGAGAACGTTAACGAGCTTATAACGGCAGCTCTTGAATATGAGAAGAGAGTATCGGAGAGTGGTGAGGAGCCGTCTCTTATGGGCTTTCTTGAAGAGGTGTTCTTGATAAGCGACGTGGATAAATATGACGAGAGCGCTGATGCTGTGGTGCTTATGACCGTGCATGCCGCTAAGGGACTTGAATTCCCGGTTGTATTTCTTGCCGGTATGGAGGACGGAATATTCCCCTCTGAGCAGGATAGGGAGTCTGACAGTGAAATGAGCGAGGAACGCAGACTTGCTTACGTTGCGATAACGAGAGCTAAAGAGATGCTCTATATCAGCTATGCAAAGGAGCGTATGATGTATGGCAGAACTCTTTACGGCAGGCTGTCGTGCTTTATTCGGGACGAGCTTCCTGTTGAGCTTACCGTGCGCGACGTACCGAAAAGAGAGCCTCCGAGACGTCCTAATTATTATTCTCCCTACCGCGAGGGCGGCGCGCCGAGATCTGCGTTTGGCGGCGAGCTTTCTCGCAAACCGGAGATAAACAATACTCGAAGCGCGGGTAAGGGCGCGGAAAAATTCGGCGTTGAAAAGCTATCTGCCGGTGATCGCGTAGCTCATGCGATGTTTGGAGAGGGAAATGTGCTTTCCGCTCGCGACATGGGTGGCGATGTTCTTTACGAGGTGGGCTTTGATAACGGTCAGGTGAAGAAGCTTATGGCTACATTTGCCAAGCTGAAGAAAATATAATTTTTACGCTAAAAAGCTTTCAAAAACGACTTTAAAATGGTAATATTCAAAGATTATCATTTGCAAGTATAAGGAGAAATATAACTTTTACCGTAAAAAAAGAAAGAGAAAATAAAAATGATAAGATACGTACTGTTCGATCTGGACGGCACACTACTATCCACGCTTGATACCATAAGATATCATCTTAACCGAGCTCTTGTGTCACGCAATCTCTCGGAGATAACTATAGATGAATGCTCTGAGTTTATCGGTAATGGAGCGAGAAAATTGGTTAAAAGAGCGGTGGGAAAAAGCGGATCTTGTGATGAGGAACTTATATCCGAGGTGTTGAGAAATTATAACCTTGCGTACGATAACGATCCTTTGCCGCACACCTATCCTTATGAGGGAATCAGAGAGCTTGTTGATGAGTTGTCAGCTCGCGGAGTGACGATTGGCGTCGTTACTAATAAGCCCGAGCCTACGGCAAAGAAGCTTATTGAGTATTTCTTCCCCGGCAAATTTTCCTTCGTTAGCGGTGGCAGAGAGGGGATAGCGTTAAAGCCTGATCCTAAAGAGACACTCCGTCTTATTGACTCCTTGGATGGCAAGTCTCAAGAGTGCGTCTTTATTGGTGATACCGACGTTGATATTTTGACCGGAAAAAATATTGGAGCTGCGCTCTCGATCGGAGTCAGCTGGGGATTCAGAACAAGGGAGTCGCTGATACTTGCCGGGGCTGACGCTGTTGTGGATAAGCCTATGGATGCTATCGGCATTATATTTGGTGAAGTATGAAAATAAAGATTTTTGTATCGTTGCTTCTTGTTATATCGGTTATACTCCTTTCTACCTCATGTGTTCAATATAAGAAATTTGAGTATTGCGAGATGGGTATATATCTTACAAAGGAATTTAAGGAGTACGACTCTGAGGGGGCGTTTAACGTTGCCTACTCGGACGGAAACGTAATAGTTGGCATAACAAGAATATCATTCGTGGATTCGGAGCAGTTGGGCTTTCTTACGACGCACTCGCCCCGTGTATTTGCTGAGGTTTATCGGGATATGATGGAACGTGAGCTGAAGGGTGAGGTGGATATGCATAATGATGTGCCTTTCTTTACCTACACGGATGTTGACTCTGATGGGGCTATATACTTTTATATGCCTACGTTTTATAAGACTCCGTATGCTTATTTTGTAATAACGTTTATAACACCAAAGTTGCGTGAAGATGTGGGGCGTGTTGAGTTTTTTGAATATATAGATACGGTATATATACTGGAAGAATATCTTTAATTTTATTTGAGATGATTCTTTTAATATCAAAATAATCGTGATAATGACAATAAAAGTTATCAAAATGAGGATAAAATGAGAAAAATATTCACTTCAATTGTATTATTGATAACGATGATATTTAATGTTGTATTTTTTAGTGCTTGTGCTATTGTCGACTCGCTTTCGGATAAGAGAGACGAGATTTTAGCGGATGAAGGCGACGGTAAAAATGGTCAGAACACAGGAACTAACGTGCCGATACCAAACGACGTTAAAGTGATGCTCGAAGGAAAATATTCCGATTTTGAGTTATCGCGCGATAAGCTTGAGTCTGCGCTTACCGAGGCTATAAAAAAGATTGATTACGCTCTCCCGACCTTCACGGATATGTTCCCCTCGGAGAGTAGTAAAAACAACGTTTACACTCCTGTGGATAACACAAGAAGTAGTTGGACAACGGGATTTTGGACGGGGATTCTTTGGCATGTCTATGAGCTTACGGGCGACGAAAAATACAAAACCGTAGCTACGAATCAGATCCCCTCGTTTTACTACAGAATAGAAAATAAGCTTGGTGTCGACCATCATGATATGGGATTTCTCTACACGCCCTCCTGTGTTGCAGCGTATAAGCTGACGGGCAATGCGCAGGCTAAGCAGGCGGCAATAATGGCTGCCGATCATCTTATTTCAAGATATCACGAGCAAGGAGAGTTTATACAGGCTTGGGGAACTGTAGGCGCAGATGATAATTATAGACTTATAGTTGATTGCCTACTTAATATTCCGCTTCTTTATTGGGCGACCGATGTAACGGGTGACGTAAAATATAGAGATATAGCGTACAACCACTTCAAGACTACCATCAGCGTTTGCTATCGAGAGGACGGAAGCACTTATCACACTTATTATTTTGACAAGGTTACCGGTCTTCCTCTTAAGGGCGTTACCGCTCAGGGCGCAAGCGATGATTCTACCTGGTCGCGCGGACAGTCATGGGGCATGTACGGACCTCTTCTTACCTACATTTATGAAAAGGATCAAGCGGCTCTTGATACGTTTATCAAGGCGGCTAATTATTATCTCACTTATCTTCCGAGCGATTACGTTGCCTATTGGGATCTATCTTACGGTGACGGTGATTACGAGCCTAAGGATTCGTCGAGCGCCTCTATAGCGGTATGCGCAATGCTTGAGGCAATCAAGTATATGGACGAAGATGATCCGCAACGCCGTGTGTTTGTTAATGCGTGCAACCGTATAATGAACTCGCTTATAGACAGCTATACTACCAAGGATGTTCCTGAGGCGAACGGACTTTTACTGCATGGCACGTACAGTAAGCCGGGCAACAACGGCGTAGATGAGATGACAAACTGGGGTGACTATTTCTATATGGAAGCGTTGCATCGCATGCTCGATCCCGACTGGTCTCTTTATTGGTAAATTTTGTGCCAAAGCTCGTTTTTCGACCAAGCTCGCCGTAGGTCACTACGGCGTCGGGTGCGAAGAAACAAGCTTATGCATCAAAATTACATTCGCGCCAAAGCTCGTTTTTCGACCAAGCTCACTGTAGGTCACTACGGCATCGGGTGCGAAGAAACAAGCTTATGCATCAAAATTACATTCGCGCCAAAGCTCGTTTTTCGACCAAGCTCGCCGTAGGTCACTACGGCATCGGGTGCGAAGAAACAAGCTTATGCATCAAAATTACATTCGCGCCAAAGCTCGTTTTTCGACCAAGCTCACTGTAGATCACTACGGCATCGGGTGCGAAGAAACAAGCTTATGCATCTAAATCGCACTTGCTCAAAACTATGCTTTATCCAAGAGCTCATGTGTGAAAATCAACGTATTAATCAACGTATTATTCAAAAAAGGAGGATAAAGATGTCGGAATTTTTGGGATCGATACATCCTGTTGCCGTATGCTTTATCGTATGCTTAGCAAAAATAACCGAAATAACGATTCAGTCCTTAAAGACCTGTATGATGGTAAAGGGGCAACGTCTTAAGGCGGCGGGGCTTGGATTTGTTGAATGCACTATATGGGGCCTTGTTATATCCACTATAATTGGTACTCTCGGTGATAATCTGTTTCTCCTCGCGTTTTATTGCGTAGGATACGCCACGGGTCTTTTCTTGGGATCTACTCTCGAAGGAAAGATTGCTCTCGGCACGTCGAGTCTGCAGCTTATAGCGAATGATGCCAACACGGATATTATCGTTAAATTCCTTAGGGATAATTCGAGAGGATATACGGTGTTCAACGGTAATGGCTCAACCGATAAAATGAACATGATATTTATCGTTTTGCCAAGGCGAGACGTTCAACCCGTTGTCAAGAAAATAAGAAAACTGTGCCAAAATAATGTATTTGTCGTCGTTGATGACGTGAACAAGTATGCGGGTGGTTATGGAATGATCAACTGAGGTTTAGAAACCGATCCGATACTTCTAAGTCACTTTAACATATTTACGCTCACTTTTTATGTGAATAAAAGCCCAAACTAATATAGGATACATTTTATAAAAAACGAAAAAGCAGATAGAATCAGACGGCTTTGGCCTTGATTTTATCTGCTTTTCTTAATTTAATTTTACACGTATATGGGCTAAACGTATACGGATACTATTGCGTTAAGCTTTCCCTTCCTGCTTGTTGAGTCAAATCCAAGGTATACGAGTCTGCCGTGTCCTCGGACGCTGATCTTGTCACCTACCTTTGGAGTATAGGATGAGCTGGTTGTTTCCTTTCCGTTCACAAATACGAGACTGCGCTTAACGAGTGTCTGAGCGTCCTCACGCGAGAGGTTATAGCTCTTTGCGATTACTGCGTCGAGTCGTTCGCTTTGTATCTGTATGCGCTTTTGCTCGGTTTTGAATAGCTCTCCCTCGGGCAATTCCTGCGCGATCGTTGCTTTTATATCGGTTCTTTTTACCCTAGATAGCTCACATATGATAAATTCTGCGATCTTTTCCTCAGCGAACACGTATCCTACGTTGTCACGTATAACGATATCTCCGAGAGTGCTTCTTTCAATACCGAGATTTAGCAAAGCTCCGAGAAAGTCACGGTGCGTCAGCTTGTCTGCAAACTTTTGCGATAAGGGCTCGACGGCTACGCACAGTATTGGGAAGGGGACGTCATATCCGATATCATCGGGATCTCCAAAACGAGCCATAACACGCTCTGCTCCGTCGGCGCCACCAAACAGCTTTATGAATCCCGTGTGGAACTTAGGTGTAAGCTCCGAGAGCGCCGATTGCTCGGCAAGACCGAGAAAGTCGGTGAACGTGAAGTATCCGCCGTCATACGCCTTACGGTACAGCTCGGAAAAGCGCTTCTTTAAAAGCTCAAGCCCGTGGCTCATCAGATAAGCTCAACAGGGTAGAGTATCTTGAGCTGGTTGATCTTTCTCTCGTAAGCCTCGCGTCTTTTCTCGTTGAGTACCATTTCGCTGAGCTGGGGAGCGATCTGCTCATAGGGCATTACACTTGCCTCTGACTTGGAGTTGAGCTTGATGAGGTGATAACCAAACTGAGTCTTTACTGGAGTCTTTGAGATCTCTCCTACCTCAAGCTCAAATACCGCCTTATCAAATTCGGGAACCATCTGACCTCTGCCAAAGTCGCCGAGATTTCCACCTCTCTGACCGGAGGGGCAGGAGGAATGCTCCTTTGCCGCATCAGCAAAGCTTGTTTCGCCTGACTCGATCCTCGCAAGGATCTCAAGCGCCTTTTCTTCACTATCAACGAGGATGTGATCTGCGTTTACGGTCTCTCCCTGCTTGAACTTGTCGAGGTTATCCTCGTAGTACTTCTTTACGTCCTCTTCGCTTACCTTAACCGATGCGAGCACCTTGTTGCCGGCATAGTTTATGAGGAGGTTTTCACGGAGCTTTGCAAGCTCTGCCTTAAACTCAGCCTCTGTCTCGAGGAGATTATGTCTTGCGTCGAGGAGAAGGAGCTTGGAGCTGATGATCTGCTCAAGAATTGCCTTTCTTCCCTCGGGAGTGTTATAGCCCTGTCCTCTCTGACCGAGCTCTGCGAGGAACTCGTCTACTTCCTTTTCACTTACGGTGAGAGCGCCCACCTTTGCTAAAATCTTATCCATTGTTTTATATCTCCTTAGAAATTATTATCTTGTTCTCAATCCCTTAGGGTAGTGATTTTTTATTTTTCCACCGGATGCTTTTCCGCCTCCGAGTGCCGATCCCTCAAAGAAAATCGCGCACCAGCCCTTGATGTTGCTTGTCACTTCTATTTCTTCACCGGCAAGATACTTTTCGACTCTTGCATCGCCTCTTTCAAGATTCTCCTTCGCCTTGAATAGATCGGCGTAAGCGGAGAAGAATTGGTGGTGCGGTACGAGTGTCGAGCCCTTAATCTCGCCGAGCATCACACCCGACATAAAGACAGATCCCTTTGGGATGGGACATCCGTGAGCGATAAGCGCGATGTTGTCTCCAACCTTAACTACTCTGCCGTCCGGGACTTTGGTCAACGACTCTTTGAAGAAGTCGTACACAACCGCATTCTCTTGCTTGGAAAGTAGTTTTGCCTCATCTTTGTAAAGTATTCTTTGTTTTATATCGGTTTTTTCATCTCTTTGCATCAGGGCAAGGAACTGACCTTCGCCGTCGCTTATGTGAGGATAAAAACGTCTTGCGTACTCTATATTCTTGGTGTCTTCAGCGTAATTTATCATAGCGGGTGAGGTTTTTTCTTCCAAATGCTCATTGACACGCACAAGAGCGAAGTCTGCGTTTTTGTTTAGGAAGGCGGCTACGTTTTCCTCGTTTTCCTCAGGGGAATAGGTACAGGTTGAATAAAGTAGATAGCCGCCCGCTTTTACAAGTCCTTTTGCGTTTTCCAAAATTTCTCTTTGACGCTTGGCGGATACCTTAACGTTTTCCTCGCTCCAGTCGTTTACAGCTTCCTCGCTCTTTCGGAACATTCCTTCGCCTGAGCAGGGGGCGTCTACTATAACAAGATCGAACACGCCCTCGTACATCTCGGCAAGTCTTGCTGTGTCCAGCGACGTGACCATAGCGTTTCTGACTCCGAGCCTTTCGAAGTTACCTACTATTATTTTTGCCCTTTTAGGCACGTATTCGTTGGATAGGAGAAATCCTTCCTTGCCAAGCCTTTCGGCAACCTGCGACGATTTACCTCCCGGCGCGGCGCAGAGATCTGCTACCCACCAATCGGGATCGATATCGAGACTGGCGGCGCTTGCCATAGCTCCGGGATCCTGCATATATACCATACCTGCGTGATGGTAGGGAGATGCTCCCATAGCGCGCTCCTCGCGTAATATAAAGCCGTTGTCGACGTATCCTGTAGGCTCTAGGTTAAATTCACCGTCCGAAAGCAGCTTTTCAGGAGTAGTCTTGATGAGGTTTACTCTCAGACCGCGTACGGCTTCCTTGGTCTCAAGCGCTTCGATAAAAGGCGCGTACTCGTCACCGAGAATGCCTTGCATTTTTTCCTTGAATCTTTCGGGAATCATACCGTCGTTTCCCCCTTTCTAAGTCTGCTTTTAAAGGCTTTTCATAAACCTTTACTATTATATATTATTCTCGTTACAAAGTCAATCCCCTTGCGCCTTAATAACTTAAGGTATACCATAATATAAAGGTTGATGATATGTATCCGTTTTCATTTTCTTGTGGGAGCTTGAAAAGTGTGTTAGGATGGGTATTAGCTTACAAAGTAATAATTAGTCGAATTTATCCCCTTGAAATATTATAAAATATATGTTAAAATATTATTGAACAACGAAACGGAGGTGTCCTGTGGAGAAGAAAAGAATAGCAAAAAACGGGATACCCGTTTACAGTATGACAAACGAGCATAATCACAGCTTTTTCATCTCGATGTTTTTAAAGGCGGGATGTATGTACGAGAGCGTGGATGAAAGTGGAATAACGCACTTTCTTGAGCATGCCGCGATAAGAAACGTCAATAAGCTGATGGATGATGGACTCTATCGCGAACTTGATAGACGTGGTATGGAATTCAACGCCTCGACGTACGCGGAGATGGTTCAGTTTTACATCTCGGGCGCTTCGCGACATTTCAAGAGCGCCGCCGAAATGATCAGTCGTTTACTCTCGCCTATTATTCTCAGCGCCAAGGAGCTTGATGCTGAGCGTAATCGTATCAAGGCGGAGATACGAGAGGTGGATGATAAAAGCACGCTCGCATTTATATCGGGTGAAGAGGTGTGGTCGGATACTCCGCTTGCGAGAGCTATTACGGGAACGCTCGGCTCGGTATCTAAGATTAACTTAACACGCCTTGAGGCTTATCGAAAGCGTGTCTTTAATTCAAGCAACGTTTTTTTCTACGTTACCGGTAACGCGTCCGATGAGGATCTGGACTATCTTGCCGAGCTTGTCGGTGGATATGAGCTTATTGGTGACGAGGAGCATAATAACGTGGCTGTGCTTCCGGAGCGCTTTTTAAAGCGAGAAAAGAATGTGAAATTAAAGAACGCTGACTTTACGAAAATAAGGTACTCCTTTGACGTGGATATGTCGCGCGTCACTTGCGCAGAGCTTGACTTGCTTTACGATGCCGTGCTTGGTGGATACAGCTCGGATTTCTTTATAGAGCTTAGTGAAAAGAGAGGTCTCTTCTACGATCTTGGTGGTACGGTGGAAAGATATCGCAATGCGGCGGTATTTTCCTTCTCGTACGAGCTTAAGGAATCAAAGCTATACGAGGCGGCAGAAACTACCAAGGAGCTGTTAGGCAGCTACGCGGCGCAACCGTTGGATGCCGATAGATGTATGCGCGCCATTTATATCGACAATGCGGGGATGCTACTTGATGATCCGAGGGATCTATGCTTCACCTTTGCTTACGATAACCACGTGCTCGGTCTTGGATATCGCGATATAGGTGAGCGACGAGCCGCTTACGCAGCTATCACACCGCAAAGACTTTGCGAGGTGGCGAAAATTGTGTTCCGTCCTGAGAATATGACGGTAGCGCTTAAGGGAAATAAAAAGAAAATAGATATAGAAAAGCTTAAGAAAATAATTTTTGGAGAATGAAGCAATGGATTTTAAGAACGTTGACAAAAAATACCGTCCGATACCGTTCTGGTCTTGGAATGAAAAGCTGGATATAGAAGAAACCAAGCGTCAGATAGGAATAATGGATGAGGCGGGCATCGGCGGATACTTTATGCACGCCAGAGGCGGTCTTATGACCGAGTATATGGGTGAGGAATGGTTCGATAATATCAGAGCCTCCATTGAAGAGGGTGACAAAAGAGGTATGCATTCATGGGCGTACGACGAAAACGGTTGGCCCTCCGGCTTCGGCTTCGGCAAGGTAAACGGACTTGGCGTAGATTATCAGCAAAAGAGCTTACACTCAGAGCCCCTTACCGATGAAAACCGCGATCTTGAAAACACGTTACTTGTTAAGAATGGGGTGAGATATTTCTACCGTGTAAACGAGTTTTACGTAGATACCCTCGATAAGAAGGTAATTAAGAAGTTTGTTGACGAGATATACGCAAAGTATTATGAAAAGTTCGGATCTACCTTTGACGGCTTCTTTACCGACGAGCCGCAGATTTTGCGTGGAGACGGCTACCCGTGGAGCTTTATTCTTGAGGAAAGCTTTGTGGAAAGATACGGCTACAGCCTTGTCGAGAACCTTGACGCGCTCTTCTTTGATATAGAGGGATGCGAGGATATAAGAGTTGATTATTGGCAGCTCGTTACCGATCTTTTCTCCGAGGCGTTCTTCAAGCAGATATACGATTTCTGCGATGCTCACGGCTATAAGCTTACCGGTCACCTTGTGCTTGAGGAGGATCTTATGTCACAGCTTGTCTCCAACGGTTCTTGTATGCCTCATTACGAGTATTTCCATATTCCCGGCATGGACTGGTTGGGCAGACCCGTTACCGAGTGTCTGACTCCTATGCAGCTTTCCTCCGCCGCGGCTCAGATGGGTAAGAAGCAGATACTCACGGAGACATACGCGGCATCCGGTCACAGCGTAACACACGGCGAGCTTAAGCGCATTATGGAATGGCAGATGGTACACGGTGTAAACCTGCTTTGCACACACCTTGAGGGCTATTCTCTGCGCGGTATAAGAAAGCGCGATTATCCTCCGGCAATGTATTATCAGCAGCCTTGGTGGGCTGATATGAAGGTGTTCTTCGACGCTATGTCACGCGTTGGTATGCTTTTGGCAGAGGGTAGCGTAAACGTTGATACTCTCCTTATCCACCCCGAGACTACCGCGTGGACGATTTACAACGGCTTTGAGTTTACCGCAGAGTCCTCCAAGAAGATAAGAGAATATCACAACGCCTTTCTTCGCGATATGCGATCTATAGAGGATAAGCACGTGGAATATCATCTTGGTGACGAGACTGTGATGAAGCGCCACGCGAGAGTTGAGGGCGATGAGCTTGTTATCGGTCAGATGCGCTACAAGACGGTCGTTATGCCTACAAGATATACACGCCTTTTGGATAACACGAAAAAGCTTCTTGATGAGTTCCGCGCTAACGGCGGTAGAATTATCGGAGTTGACGAGATCGAGGCAAACGATATTACCGAGCCCTCAAGACTTGGATTTACCTCGCGTAGCTTCGACGATTTTGATATGTATTACTTCGTTAATACCGATAATAGCGAGGTAAAAGCTACCTTCAAAAAGGGAGAACAGCTTATGGTTATCGAGACCGGTGATCTTATTCCCTTTACGGGTGAGCATACCTTCGCTCCTTATGAGTCGATAGTTATTATAGATACTCATGGCAAGAGAGTAGAAGCCGAGGTTGAAGAAAGCTCGGAAAAGCTTGATCTTCTCGGTAAGTGGGACGTTAAGGACTTTACCTACAACTCTCTTACTCTTGACACCTGTGATTACTACTTCGATGGCGAGCTTGTCGAGAAGGATGGATACGTGTTAAATATTCTTCCGAGAATCAATGAGCTTGAAAGAGCTGTAGAGCTTGAGCAGACGTATAGATTCACCGTGAAGGCGCTTTCTGATAAAATGTTCCTCGCTACAGAGACTCCCGATATATTTGAGATAACCGTTAACGGTCAGCTTATAGATAAGACCGACTGTGGTTATTTCCGTGACAGCGCTTTCAGAATGCTTGACATTGCCCCTTATGTAAAAGATGGCGTAAATGAAATTCACTTCAAGTCGGTGATCGAGCAGACACCCGCATGCTACAAGCATATTTCAAACTCCTGGACGTTTGAGAGTATGAAGAATTGCCTTTCTTACGATATGGAGGTTGAACCTATTTATATTGTAGGAAGCTTTGGACTCGGCTTTGACGATGAGCCTGAGCTTCTTGATGAGGGTACATACCGTGTAAAAAAACAGCCGGTTATTGTAGCCGCGCCCGTAGCCGTTGATGCTGCAAGACTTGATTTTGAGGGCTTTGCCGAATTTGCAGGCGAGCTTACACTCGCTCGTGAATTTGAGCTTGATAACACAAATTATCACGTGCATCTTGAGGGCAGGGGAATGAACGCTATCAGACTTAAGGTCAACGGACGTGATGTAGCAACTAAGCTTTACTCGCCCTACCGCGTAGAGCTAAAGGATTATTTGACCGTTGGTAAGAACACCTTGGAGCTTACCTTGGTAAATAACCTCAGAAATATGATGGGACCTCATCACCTTAAGTATGATGAGCATAGATGGGTATCTCCCGGTATCTTCTACAAGGAATCCAATATCTTTGCGCATCCTGATGGCGCAGGGGCAGATTGTCACGACGTTCTCGATAGATTTGAGGACGGATATCTCCTCATAAATTACGGACTGTAATTTCAAAATGAAAAAGATCACCACAGTGCTTTTTGACCTTGACGGTACGCTTATCGGTATGGATCAGGAGGAGTTTATCAGACTGTATTTTGTTACCATTCTTGATAAGCTTACCAATCTTGGATTTGATAAAACCCTTATGTACGAGTCGCTTGAGACGGCTATCAGGGCTACAAAGCGAAATAACGGAGAGATGACTAATGAGGCTCGCTTTTGGCAGAGCTTCAGCGAAGCCGTCGGCGGACTTTCCGATAAGTTAAGGGATACTGTTTTATCATTCTACAGCGACGATTTTTTAAATGTTCTTGAGGGGAGCTGTACTCCGTTTTCAAGAGCTAATGAGATAATTGAAGCGGCAAAGAATAAGGGGCTTCGAGTAATACTTGCCACCAATCCGCTTTTTCCGGCAATAGCAACCCATGCCCGTATAAGACTCGGCGGTATGTCACCGTCTGATTTTGAATATATCACGGCATACGAAAACAGTAGCTACTGTAAGCCTGAGTCTGCTTATTTTACTGAGCTTTTGACAAAGCTGTCTGTATCGTCTGATGAGTGCGTGATGATAGGCAACGACACACGTGACGATTTTGCCGCACATGCTCTTGGAATACCGGTTTTCGTTCTTACGGAATGCTTGATAAATAACACGGGTGTAGACTTGTCCCCATATCCTCACGGTGGGTTTGATGAATTGATAAGCTATATCAATTCGCTTTGATACTTTTAAAACGAATAGGAGTTTTTTATGAAAATATTGATCGCTGCCGATCTTGTTCCGACGTCGGCAACCTCTTATGATTTTGCAAATGGCAATATAGACAGGCTTTTCGGCAAGGTAAAGGATATAGCAAAAGGGTGCGACCGATTTGTCGTTAACCTTGAATGCGCATTGACCGAAAGCTCTAATGCCATAAAAAAATTCGGCCCGAATTTGAAAGGGCCTATCGGCACTGCAAATACCTTGAAAACGCTTGGAGTTACGGATGTAGCGCTCGCAAACAACCATGTCTTTGATTTTGGAATCGAGGGACTCAAGGATACGGTGGCTGCTCTTGATCGAGCGGGATTGCCGTATTTTGGAATAGGTGAAAACGATACCGATTCGCGTCGTCCGTACTTCTTCGATGCCAACGGTAAAAGTATATGTATAGTGAACGTGTGTGAGCATGAATACACCTACGCTCTTCCTAACAGAATGGGTGCCAATCCTTTTGATCCTTTTTTAACGATGCAGGATATCAGAGCCGCTAAGGCAAAGGCTGATTTTCTTATAGTACTTTATCACGGTGGCAAGGAGTATTCCCCTTATCCGTCTCCCAGGCTTCGCAATCTTTGTCGCGAAATGGTGTATTGCGGCGCGGATGCCGTAATTACACAGCACAGCCATTGTATAGGCTGCTATGAGAAATTTGAAGGCGCACATATTCTCTACGGACAGGGCAATTTCAACTTTTCTTATCCTAATTTCAGCAAAAAAAGAGAGTGCTGGAAAACCTCGCTACTCGTTATTCTTAACGTGGCTGATAAGATCGATATTGAGTTTATTCCGATTTTCGATACCGATCATGGATGTGACGTGGCGGAAGGCGAAATGGCGGATAAAATAATGTCGGAGTTTGCCAAGAGAAACGATGAACTTCTTGACGGCAGATGGCTTGACGGTTGGGAGAAGTTCTGTCACTCTGATATTATGCCTTATTACATAGATGCGGCGTATCGCACGTCTGACGTTGAAGATAAGGATGAGCTGTTTGCGCATTACCTTGATTGCGAGGCTCATCTTGATGTTTGGCATACTCTTTTCAAAACCTGGAATCACACAAACGAGATTTAATAAGCAAATGAAAAAGAACCTTGCAAATTGCAAGGTTCTTTTTGCGTAAAAGTAAATTTTATTTTACAAAATCAGTCTTATTTGTTCTCGTTTTTTGAAATGTGCTTGAGGTATGCGTTTATAAAACCGTCGATATTGCCGTCCATTACCGAGTCGATGTTTCCGTCCTCAAAGCCTGTTCTTGTATCCTTCGCGAGAGTGTAGGGCATAAATACGTAGCTTCGTATCTGGCTACCCCATTCGATATTTGCCTTATTACCCTGGATGTCCTCGATCTTGTCAAGCTTCTCACGGATCTTGATCTCCATAAGCTTTGCCTTAAGCATCTTAAGAGCGGTTTCCTTGTTCTGAAGCTGGCTACGCTCGGTCTGACATCCTACAACAATACCGGTAGGCTTGTGTACGATACGGATAGCCGAGTCGGTTTTGTTAATGTGCTGACCGCCCGCGCCGCTGGAACGGTGAGCGGTGATCTCGAGATCCTCGTCCTTGAGTACGATCTCTGCGTCATCCTCAAATTCAGGCATTACCTCAACCGATGCGAAGGAGGTGTGACGTCTTCCGGAGGAGTCGAAGGGAGAAACTCTTACAAGTCTGTGTACTCCGTTTTCACTCTTAAGGTATCCGTAGGCGTTGATGCCCTCTATCATTATCGTTGCGGATTTAAGTCCTGCCTCATCTCCGTCGAGCCAATCCACGAGCTTTACGTTAAAGCCGTGCTTCTCGCCCCATCTGGTATACATACGGTAGAGCATAGATGCCCAGTCTTGAGCCTCGGTGCCACCTGCGCCGGGATGGAAAGAAACTATTGCGTTGCTCTTGTCGTACTGACCGGAAAGGAGAACCTCTATTCTCTTTCTTTCAGCCTCTTCTTCGATGAAATCGGTCTCGGCTACAACCTCTGCCGCGGATTCCTCATCATTTGCCTCTATAGCCATTTCACAAAGCACGGTAGCATCCTCAAGTCTTGACAAAAGCTCCTCATAGCTTTCAACCTTGTCCTTAAGCTGCTTGATCTCTCTAAGCTTCTTTGATGACTTTTCGGCATCGTTCCAGAAGTCCTGCACCATAGTCTCTCTTTCGAGATCCTGTGCCTTTTCTCTTGCCTCATCTATTCTTAACTGATTGCCGAGCTCCGCGAGTACGTCCTCGAGCGCGACGAGTCTTCTTTTTGCTTCTTCAAGCGCAACTATCATAATTTGCTCCTTCCTTTAGGACGATAATATCATCCAAAAATAGCGCATACTTTCTCATTTTACCATTTATCTACGATATAATAACATAAAATTCTAAAAATGTAAAGAGAAAAGTGGAAAATATATGTTGATTTTTTAATAGCTTTATGTTATACTGTTTTCACAACAAATAAACGCGAGGTAAAATAAAATGCTTGTAACCAAGGATACTATTATCGGCAACGTTATCGATTTCGATCCCAACGCTGCTAAGATCTTCCATATGAACGGTATGTTCTGCACCGGATGTCCTCATGCGAGAAGCGAGTCTATCGCTGACGCTTGCGTAGCTCACGGTATGGATTGCGACGCTCTCGTTAAGGCTCTTAACGAGTATTTTGAGTCCAAGAAATGATTAATAGCTCGCTTGACAAACGACTCTTGTCTTGCGCTGACTATGTGAGGGCGGGAGCTGTCTTTGCCGACATCGGCACTGATCACGGCTACCTGCCCATCTTTCTTTTGAAGCGCTCTCACATAAAGCGTGCCTATCTATCGGATGTTAACAAGGGACCTCTTGCATCTGCGGAGCGTAATGCTCGTGCGGAGGGGCTCTCGGACAAATGCGAGTTTATTCTGACGGACGGCGCCGCGGCTCTTTCGGACAAGGGTATCACGGATTATGCAATATGCGGTATGGGCGGTGAGCTCATAGCGAGAATTATAGAGGATGCTCCTCATCTTAAGGATAGATCTGTAAGGCTGATACTACAGCCTATGACTAAGCAAGAATATCTTAGACGCTATCTTGCATCTAACGGCTTTTCGGTGCTTGACGAGCGCTTCTCATACGACTCCGGCAAGTATTACGTGACTATGGTTGCAGAGTATACCGGGGAGAAGTTAATCCTCTCCTCTGAGGAGGCGGAGCTTGGTATGAGTTTGCCTCATAACCTTGACCGTGTTGAGTATTTAGGCTTTTTAGAGGGTAAAAAGCGCGCCGCTAAAAAAGCGCTTGACGGAAAGAGATCGGGCGGATATGATGCATCCGAGGAGAAATATACTATCGATATGATAGACCGACGCATAGCATCTCTCGACGAGAACGGAGGAAAATAAAATGACTGTAAAAACTATATATGAAAAGCTTACGGAACGCATACCGGAGTATCTGCGCGAGGAGTGGGATAACGACGGTCTTATGTGCTCGTCCGACGATAGCCGTGAGGTGAAGCGCGCTCTCGTAACGCTTGACGTAACAGAGGATATTGTTGATTACGCGGTGTCTCACGACATCGATCTTATAGTTTCACATCACCCTCTGATATTCAAGCCTCTTTGCTCGGTTACCGAGAATTCGCACGTTTCGAGAAAGGTGATCAAGCTTATTAAGAACGATATCTCCGTAATGTCCTTTCACACCAGAGCCGACAAGGTCGAGGGCGGGGTAAACGATATTCTCGCGGAGATCCTTGGTATGAAGGATGCCGTTCCGTTTGGCGAGGGAGATCTCGGTAGGATCGGTACTCTTCCCGAGGAGCTGAATATGGAGGACTTCTCATATTTACTTAAAGGACTTCTGGATTGTGATGGCGTTAAGGTTTCCGACGCTCTTATTCCCGTGCAGAGAGTTGCTGTTGTGGGCGGTGACGGAAAGTCGTATGTTTCTGCGGCGCTTAAGGCGGGTGCTGATACCTTTGTTTCCGGCAGGATCGGCTACAACGTGATGGCTGAAGCCGGAGAGATGGGAATAAATCTTCTTGAGGCGGGCCACTTCTTTACCGAGCAGCCTGTGACTCAGTTCTTCCAGTCGCTTCTTTATAGACTCGATCCCGATATGTACGTCGAGATCATGGATTCAAACGTTATAAGATTGATTTAAAAAAAGTGGGCGAAGCAACTACGGCTTCGCCCACTTTTTACTTATGATAGACTGTTACTTTCCCTCTTCGTATTCTTCGATAACCTTGTCGATCTTATCTCGAGTTATCTTGGTTGGGAGCCACATCGGCAGACGCATATCCGGCTTACAAAGATCCTTTTTTGCCATTGCGTATTTGACGGGCGCGGGATTGGTTTCAAGGAAAAGTGCATTGATTACCGGCAATAGCTTTTGTTGGGATAACAGACTATTTTTTGCATTATTTGAAAAGTATTCTTTACAAATAGATATCGTTTCCTTTGGATAGAGGTTGGACACAACGGATATAACTCCGAGCCCTCCGAGTGATAAAACACTGTGTATTTGTGAGTCGTTTCCTGCGTAAAGAGCGAGGGACGGTATCCTTGAAATTGCGATCAGTCTATCGAGCGAGTCAGAGGCTTCCTTGATTCCGACTATACGCTCGTTTTCGGATAATCGTTCAAGAGTTTCAAGGCTGAGATTAACTCCTGTTCGCGATGGTACATTGTAGAGCAGCATAGGCGCCTCGCTTACCTTTGCTATCTCCTCGTAATGCTTTACCACGCCCTCGGCAGTACCTCTGTTATAGTATGGAGTCACGATCAGCACGCCGTCACATCCAAGGCGGGATGCATATTCCGTGTGCTTTACGGCTACGCGCGTGTCGTTGGTTCCTGTACCGAATATCAGCTTACACCTTCCGCCGATATATTCCTTTGCTCGCCTGAAAAGCTCGTATCTTTCAATGTCCTCAAGTGTGGCGGCCTCGGCGGTAGTGCCACCTATTACGAGCGCGTCTATGCCCGCATCTATCTGTCTTTCTATAAGGGCGGAAAGCGTTTGATAGTCAACCTCTCCATAAGCGAATGGTGTGATGAGCGCGGTTCCTACGCCGCGAAATATTTCTGTCTTTTTCATAAGGCCTCCTAAACCTACTAAAAAAATGCGAGCATATACTTGAAAAAAATTTTAAAATGTTATATAATAGTTTAAATGCTTACGTATGCGTATTTTATTATATGCGCATGATACTAATTTTGTTATGTGCGAGGATCAATGGAAAAGCTTAACGAAACAATTGTAAACGAGAGAGTGGATACTGATCTCACTACTCACGATTTTTATTATGATTTGCCCGAGGAGCTTATAGCTCAGTTCCCATCGGCAGAGCGAGATATGTGCAGACTTATGGTGCTCGATCGTGAGACTAAGACGACCGATCACAAAGTGTTCCGCGATATAATCGATTATCTTAACCCCGAGGATATGCTGGTCGTGAATTCATCTAAGGTTATACCCGCAAGACTGCTTGGCACGACAGAAAAGACCGGCGCGTCTATGGAACTTTTGCTCCTTAGAATGCTTGATAGCGGCGAGTGGGAAACGCTTGTTCGTCCCGGTAAGCGCGCAAAGATAGGCGCATCATTCGACTTTGGTGGGATACTTAAGGCTACTGTGACCGACGTGGTAGACGGCGGCAACCGTGTCGTGAGATTTGATTACGATACCGAAAAGTACAAGACCGTGTATGAGGTTCTTGATGCTATAGGCAATATGCCTCTTCCTCCGTACATTACTAAAAAGCTTGAAAACAAGAGCGACTATCAGACCGTATACGCTAAAGAGGAGGGCTCAGCTGCCGCTCCCACCGCGGGACTTCATTTCACCCCCGAGCTTCTTGAACGCATTAAGGCTAAGGGCGTAGGCTACGGCGAGGTCACTCTGCACGTAGGACTCGGTACCTTCCGTCCTGTTAAGGTGGATAAGATAGAAGAGCATCTTATGCACGGTGAGTATTTCCATATTACCGATGAGGTAGCTAAGGAAATCAATGAGCGCAGAGCTCGAGGCGGCAGAATTATCGCCGTAGGTACAACCTCGTGCCGAGTTTTAGAGAGTGTAAGCACTCCCGACGGCAAAGTCCACGCTATCGATGGAGAAACCTCCATTTTCATATATCCCGGTTATAAGTTCAAGGCTGTAGATGCCTTGATCACCAACTTCCATCTTCCCGAAAGCACCCTAATAATGCTCGTCAGCGCCCTCGCAGACAAAGAGTTTGTTATGAAGGCTTACGAAGAAGCGGTGAGGGATAGATATCGATTCTTTTCTTTTGGCGACGCCATGCTGATCGTATAATTTCCCGTGATACGTCGTTGCGCCATCGACTCATCGGCATCGTCGTAGGTAGCTACGGCTTCAACCTCTTCGCTCGGTGCGCCTCGTCTGACGGAAAATTCTATCGATCAGAGCTGATCGTCGAGTTTTAGTGACACGTCGTTGCGCCATCGACTCATCGGTATCGCCGTAGGTAGCTACGGCTTCATATTATTCCATCATCAAACATTGAAGGATACAAAAATGGATTTTGCTTGTCCTAAGTGCAAGGGCGAATTGGTCCTTGTTGGTAACACTAAAAAATGTAATAACAATCATTGCTTCGATAAAGCTAAGGCGGGGTATTTTAATCTTTTGCTTGGTGTTGGCGGAGGTACTCACGGAGATAATGCCGAGATGGTAGAGGCGCGTCGCGCGTTTTTATCTTCGGGACACTACGAGCCACTTGCGGACAAGCTTTCATCTGCGGTTTTATCGCGCTCCAATACAGGAGATTGCATTCTTGACGCGGGGTGTGGAGAGGGCTATTATACCGATAAGGTGGAGCGCTCACTTCGTGCTCGCGACGGTAAAAGCTGTGTACTTGCATTTGATATTTCACGCGATGCCGTTAAGTATGCGGCAAAGCGTAACCGTGATATTTCCTTGGCTGTCGCTACATCTTACGATATGCCGCTTTCCGACGGATCTGTGGACGTGATATTCAACGCCTTTTCACCGTTAGCGATCGATGAAGTACGCCGTGTACTTCGCACGGGTGGTAGCTTTGTTATGGTTTACCCTGGCAGAGAGCATCTTTTTGGACTTAAGTCGGTTATATATAAGACCCCCTATAAAAACGAGCCGGAAGAAACCGAGATCGATGGTTTCAGACTCGTATCTCACGATATCCTCTCATACGATTTAAAGCTTGATACACCCGAGGATATCCGTTCGTTATTTATGATGACACCGTATGCGTATCGCACATCCAAGGAGGATAGAGAGAGAGTTCTCTCGCTTTCCGAGGTTACCACTACAGTGGAATTTGTGATCGATGTGTACGAAAAGATATAGAGGAGGTAATACTCTTGGATATTACGCATGGAAAATACCTCGGCGTAGATTACGGTGACAAGCGCACCGGTCTTGCTGAGTGTGATATATCCGGTCTTATTGCCGGAGGAATCGGAACTATTTCCGAGGGCGGTATGCGAAAGACCGCTATCAAGGTTGCTGAAGAGGCTAAAATCCGTTCTTGTAAAAAGATCGTCATAGGCTTACCGAAGAATATGGATGGATCTGAAGGACCGAGAGCCGACGTCATTAAGGCGTTCGGAGCGCTTCTTGCGGAGCTTACCGATATTCCTATCGATTACTACGATGAGCGTATGACGACTATGGTTGCTTACCGTTTTCTTGGTGAGACCGGAACCTATGGTAAAAAACGTAAGGAAACCGTCGATACTCTCTCGGCGCAAATTATTTTGCAAAATTACATAGACCGTGAAAGGGCTATGAAAAAATAATATTTTATTTTTCCGCATTCTGATACGGATAAGGAGGTAAGGTATGAGTAAAAATGGTAAAGTCTTAACACGTATACGCGCTTATCTTAAGAAAAAAGGCGTTTCGCTTTCACCAAAGACATATTTTGTGGACGCTATGGGCGCTATGGCGCTCGGACTTTTCGCGTCGCTTCTTATGGCGACAATTTTTGGCGCGGTCTTAAGATATATTCCGAGCGGAAACGCGCTTTACGAGCTTCTTACGCTTTTATCACGTTATGCTCCTGCCACGGGCGGAGCAACCGGCGCTGTTCTCGGTATTGCCGTAGCTTATGCTCTTAAGGCTCCGGCGCTCGTTATGTTCGCTTCTGGAGTTGTCGGACTTTGCGGCAATGATATGCTCACAGCTATCACGGCTACGGACGGCGTTGTAAAAAACGTTGCCGCCGGTCCTGCCGGAGCGTTTATATGTGTGCTTGTCGCATGTGAGATCGGTAAGCTGGTTTCCGGTGAGACTAAGGTAGACATCATTGTTACGCCTGCCGTCACTCTCACAGTGGGTATGGCAACTGCTATGCTTATATGTCCCGCCATTGCTTACGTTATGTATTGGCTCGGATATTTTATCAACTACGCAACAACGATACTTCCGTTCTTTATGGGGATCATAATCGCCGTAGTTGTTGGTATCGTTTTGACTCTTCCAATCTCATCCGCCGCCGTATGCGCTATGATCGGCATCACCGGTCTTGCGGGAGGCGCCGCCGTCGCGGGCTGTTGCGCGCAGATGGTTGGCTTTGCCGTAGCGTCATTCCGCGAGAATAGATGGGGCGGCGTTGTCGCTCAGGGCATCGGTACGTCTATGCTACAAATGGGCAACATAGTTAAAAAACCGATAGTATGGTTACCCGCTACGCTTTCCGCGGCTGTGACCGGTCCTGTGGCAACCTGCTTGTTTAAGCTTGAATGCACCGGAGTATCCGCAGGTATGGGTACGTGCGGACTTGTAGGACCGATCGGTGTGTTTACGGATATGGGATTCACCGCTCAGTCCATTTTAGGAGTTATCACGGTATGCCTTGTGCTGCCTGCGGCTCTTTCACTTGTATTTTCCGAGTTAATGAGAAGGCTCGGTTTGATAAAAATAGGCGATCTAAAGCTTGACCTTTGATTTTAGATAAGGAGAAATTGACAATGTCTGAAATGAATTATACGCTTCTTTGTGATTTCTATGAATTAACTATGGCTAACGGATATTTTGAGCTTGGTAAGGCGGACGAGATATCCTATTTTGACGTATTCTTCCGTAAGGTGCCGGATGGTGGTGGATTTGCCATTGCCGCAGGTCTTGAGCAGGTTATTGATTACGTAAAAAGTCTTAAGTTTACTGAGGATGATATAGCCTTTCTTAAGTCAAAGAAGCTTTTCTCAGAGGAGTTTCTTGAGTATCTTAGAACCTTCCACTTCACAGGCGATATATACGCGGTTCCCGAAGGAACGCCTATTTTCCCGGGCGAACCCATTATGACGGTCTGCGCTCCATCCGTTGAGGCGCAGTTTATCGAGACGTACATTCTCCTTTGTCTCAATCATCAGTCGCTCATCGCTACTAAGGCGAACAGGATCGTAAGAGCCGCTCAGGGCAGACCTGTTATGGAATTCGGCGCAAGACGCGCGCAGGGAGCTGAAGGGTCTATTCTCGGATCAAGAGCGGCATACATAGGCGGATGCGTGGCTACTGCTACTGCGATATCCGACAAAAAATTCGACATACCCGCAACAGGTACTATGGCGCACTCGTGGGTGCAGATGTTTGATACCGAGTACGAGGCGTTTGAGTCCTACTGTAAGATCTATCCGAATAACGCGACGCTTCTTGTCGATACGTACGATGTTCTTAAGAGTGGTATTCCAAATGCTATCAAGGCGTTTGACAACGTGCTTAAGCCTCTTGGAATAAAGCAGTGCGGTATCCGTCTTGATTCCGGAGATATTACGTACCTTTCAAAAAAAGCGAGAAAGATGCTGGATGAGGCGGGATATACCGAGTGTAAGATCGTAGTGTCCAACTCTCTTGACGAGATAATCATACGCGACCTCATACTTCAGGGTGCGAGAATAGATACGTTTGGAGTCGGTGAAAGACTTATTACCGCAAAATCCAATCCCGTATTTGGCGGCGTATATAAGCTTGTTGCCGTAGAGAAGGACGGTGAGATCACGCCTAAGATAAAAATCTCCGAGAATCCCGAGAAAATAACAAATCCTCACTTCAAGAAGGTATATAGAATCTTTGACAACGAGACCGGCACGGCTATTGCCGATCAGCTTTGCGTCTTTGACGAAACGATAGATGAGAATGAGCCTCTTGAGCTCTTTGATCCTGTGCAGGTGTGGAAAACCAAGACGGTTACCAATTATACCGCGAAGGAGCTGCTCGTTCCTATTTTCAAGAGCGGCGAATGCGTCTATGAATGTCCCAATATTCACGAGGTACAGGCGTATTGCAAGGAACAGATAATGACGCTGTGGGATGAAGTTAAGAGATTTGAGAATCCTCACAAATACTACGTCGACCTGTCGCGTAAGCTTTGGGATATTAAGCAAAAGCTGCTTATGAACAGAGGAAAAAATAATGGAAATAAATAATATCAGCAATAGAAAAAGAGTGTTGATAATCCACACGGGTGGCACTATTGGTATGAAAAAGACACCAAACGGCTACACCCCCGTGCCGGGATATCTTTCCGAGGAGTTAAAGACTATACCTGATCTTAACAGATCTGATTTTCCCGCGTGGGATCTTTATGAAATGTCTCCGCTTCTCGACTCGTCGAATATGAGCGTTGACGAATGGAACGAGATAGGCAAGGTTATATACGAAAAGTACGCGGATTATTCCGGATTCGTCATTTTGCACGGAACGGATACTATGGCGTATACCGCGTCTGCTCTCTCATTTATGCTCGAGGGGCTTGATAAGCCTATCATATTGACCGGATCTCAGATACCTCTGTCTGAGCTTCGTTCCGATGGAAGAGATAATCTTATTACTTCGGTTATGATAGCGAGCGAGGGGGTAGCGTGTGAGGTTTGCCTCTATTTCAGCTCCAGACTTCTTCGCGGTAACCGTTCTATGAAAATGAGCGCCGACGGACTCGTCGCCTTTGATTCTCCGAGTTATCCTCATCTTGCGGAGGCGGGTATTACCGTAAAGTATAATCGATCTGCTATTCAGGCTAAAAGAGAGGGAGGTATCAAATACCATCCCTTCCTTAAGGTGCCGATAGGCGTTCTTAAGGTATTCCCGGGTATTCAGTTCGGACTTTTTGAGGATATCATGACCGAGAAGCTTTCGGGTATCGTGCTTGAGACCTTTGGCGCGGGCAATATTCCTATGGGTAACGGAGATCTTTTGCCTATCATCAAAAAGGCGTTTTCCTCCGGTACTGTTATAACGGTATGCTCGCAATGTCCAAGCGGCACGGTTGCTCTTGGCGCTTATGAGACCTCATCGAAGCTCAAGAGCGCGGGAGCTGTCAGCGGCAGAGATATGACCACTGAGGCTGCCGTAGCCAAGCTTTATCACCTTTTCAGTCTTGGAGTTTCGCAAAAAGAGGTGAAAAGACTTATGGAAGATAATATAGCGGGCGAGCTTACCAAATAAGAATTAATTATAATTGCGCCTCATAAATTCTAATAAGATACAATTTAAATCGGAGAATTTATGAAAAGAGCCATTGTTTCATTTATCGTATGCTTAGCGCTTCTCACCTCCTGTTCAAAAAAACAGAGCGCGGAGGATGTAGTCTTAGGATTAATCAGAGAATATCCGATAGATTCTATTGTATATTCTTCCCGTTGCGAGAAGGTAGATGAAGGATATATAGACGAACAGATGCTGGTGCTTTTGTTTGGTGTTGATGAATATCCGGTAGATGATTTTGCGCTTGTTTTGTACGGTAAAGTTGACATCGTGCAGGAAATCGGCGTATTTTTCACTCATAATAGCGATGAGCGCATGAAAGTAACAATGCTTTTATCCGAGCGTATAGCTCTGCTTGATTCCTTGAGTAACGGCGAGGGCTTTATCAAAAAATACCGATCGGCTATCGTATACGGCTTTGTTGATGATCCGGACCGGGTGATAAGCATTTTCGATAAATTGATGTGAAGACAAGTGATACACAGTAAATACAGGAAAGAGAAAAAATATGGATTTTATGAATTCGTTTGAGGAAAGATCCTCATACCCCGAGGTAATACTTTGCAAGTTCGGCGAGGTTATACTTAAGGGAAACAACAGACAAAACTTTGAGTCCGGACTTGTAAAGGAGCTTCGTCGCAGAGCGTCTCCTTACGGCAATTTTAAGATATACTTCAAGCAGAGCACAATATACGTTGAGCCTCTTAACGATCAGTGTGATATGGAGGGAATGTACGCCGCCGCCAAGAAGGTATTTGGCATCGTAGCCGTCAATCGTGCCGCGGTTTGCGACAAAAATATGGATTCCATCAAGGAGTGCGCGGCAAATTATCTTCCTCTTAAGCTTCAGGGCAAGAGAACCTTTAAGGTTGACGCTAAGCGTTCCGATAAAAAGTTCCCCTTGACATCTCCCGAGATCTCCCGTGATATTGGCGGAGTTATACTTTCTACCGTCAGAGGTATCAAGGTAGACGTAAAAAATCCTGACGTTATAGTAACCGTTGAGGTGCGTGACGATCATGCGTATATCAGAGCCGGACAGGAGCCCGGCGCAGGTGGATTACCGCTTCGTTCCGCAGGACGCGGTCTGCTTCTGCTTTCGGGTGGCATAGATTCGCCCGTGGCGGGATGTATGATGGCAAAGCGCGGTATGGAGATCGAGGCTCTCCACTTTGAGTCCTTCCCCTATACCTCGGAAAGAGCTAAGGAAAAGGTTATGCAGCTTGCGCAAGAGATGTGCGAGTTCTGCGCAAGAATACACGTCCACGTCATTTCTCTCACTCATATTCAGGAGGAGCTTCGCGATAAGTGCGAGGAGGATTATTTCACTATTCTTCTACGTATCTTTATGATGCGCCTTGCGGAGCGTTGCGCGGCTGATTACAAGTGCGGAGCGCTCGTTACGGGCGAGAGCCTTGGACAGGTTGCGTCGCAGACTCTTGCGGCTATCGGCGTTACTGACAGCGTGGTAAACATTCCCGTCTTCCGTCCCTGCATCGGACTTGATAAGAACGAGATCATTACCTATGCCAGACATTACGGCACCTTCGATACCTCCATTCTTCCGTTCGAGGATTGCTGTACCGTGTTTACTCCCAAGCACCCCAAGACTCAGCCTAAGATTGAGCTCGTTATGAAGGAGCTTGAAAAGGTGGATTTTGACGGACTTCTTGAGGAGGCGTACGCATCGATGTACACCGAGACTAAAAAGGTGTTTGACAGTTACAAATAATTTATCATGAACCGGATAAATTCCAACTCATTATCGGAGGAAGTTTAAAATGCTTTTATTTTACGTAAGACATGGCGATCCTATATATACGCCGGATTCTTTGACACCGTTCGGACATAGACAAGCCGAGGCGGTTGGCAGAATGCTCGCTCAGTATAGAATAAACGAAGTATACGCTTCTACCTCGAATAGAGCGCAGCTTACGGCAAAGCCTCTTTGCGAGATAATTAAGAAGGATATGACACTCCTTGATTTTGCAAACGAGATACACGCTTGGCACGAGCTTACCTGCTATTCCGAAAAATTAGCTTGTGATACATGGCTTTTCCACGCTCCGGAGATAAAGGCGCTTTTCCATACGCCCGAGATTATGGCGCTTGGTCACAAATGGTACGAGCATCCCACTTTTTTGAGTGAATCATTTAAGTGTAAGGATTATCGCGCGGCTATTGAGCGTATACAAAAGGGTAGCGATGAGTTTCTTGAGTCACTCGGATACCGTCGAGTAAGCGATGGTAAGTACGAGGTTGTCTCCGATAACAATAAAAGAGTAGCAATGTTTGCTCATCAGGGCTTTGGTCTTGCCTTTTTACCCGCAGTTCTCGGCATTCCTTATCCTATGTTTGCTACGCACTTTGATATCTTCACAACCGGTGTTACTGTTATAGAGTTCGCTAACGTAGACGGATATGCGTATCCTAAGATCTTGGAGCTTTCGTCCTCGGCTCATCTTTATAAGGATGGTTTGCCTACGAGATATACTAATTAAAATGATTTTATAAATATTTAAGTATTGACAAGCGCAACGTTTTGTGCTAAAATACTTCATAGCCTCACGGAGGAGTAATCGGTTTGACGCGCTAAAGAGAATGGGCGGTTGGTGTAAGCCCTGCGGTCAATCGGTGAAGGTAGCCGTGTTGTAACCGCGAAGAACGGATCA
>JAZOUM010000005.1:0-3674 GCA_045658205.1 Eubacteriales bacterium
AATGATGTGTGGCTCTCACCCGGCATACGAGTACACAGTAGCGGCGCTAAAGGCGGGAAAGAACGTGATAACCTCTAACAAGGAGGTAGTAGCTAATTTCGGAGACGAATTTGTAAGACTCGCAAAACAAATGGGAGTGTCGTACCGTTTTGAAGCCGCGGTAGGCGGTGGTATACCGGTTATCAATCCCATGCTCTCCTGCGTAAGACAAAACAAGATCAAAGAGGTGCGCGGCATACTCAACGGCACTACAAACTATATTCTCACAAAAATGTTCACCTATGGTGAAAGCTTTGAAAACGCGCTTGCGGATGCTCAGGCAAAGGGCTATGCTGAGGCTAATCCCGCCGCCGACGTGATGGGAACTGACGCATGTCGTAAAATAACCATTTTGACAGCTCTCGCCACCGACAAGCTCTTTGACGTAAACACCGTACACACCGAGGGAATAACGGGAATAAGAAAAGCCGACGTTCTTGCAGCAGAAAAAATATCTCACAAGATTAAGCTACTCGGAAGATGTATCGTAGATAATGGATGCGAATACGTTATGGTCGCGCCCTTCCTACTCCCTGAGGAGAGCCCACTTTCTAATGTCAGCGGAGTATATAACGCCGTAGAGGTAGTGGCAGAGCCGCTCGGAAACGTAATGTTCTACGGACCCGGAGCAGGATCCGGGGCAACAGCCTCTGCCGTTGTGGGAGATTTGTTGCCCATACTTTCTTACGGAAGTGAAAATCCGATAGTACCCGGATTTAACAGAGTAGGCTACCCCGCATCCGAATCCTTCGCTACGTTCAAGTCAAGAAAATATATATCGCTCCCCTCTGGCAACGAGGAAAAGATCAAAAAGGTATTTGGCAACGTTGAATTTATCGAATCCGACGAATGCGCGTTCATCACCGAAAATGAGACCGAAACCGACACCGACGAAAAGCTACTTGCTATCGGTCTTTCTCCTCTTTCGAAAATACGTTTTCTTTGATACAAAGACGGCGCAATCTGCGCTTTTCCGACAAGATAATACCACCGCACTCCGACAGAGCTATGACCCTGTCGGAGTTTTTTATTAACGCCGCTAAGGTAAGCAAGGTAGCGATCAGCATCAAGGCATCCGTCAGTTCGATGAGAATGATAGTGTCTATGCAACATCCAATGAAAACGAACAAGAGGAAAAGAAGAAGAAATACTCCTTTCCTTCGTTTTCCGAAAAGAGCCGTCCAAGCCTCAGTTCCGTAATAATACCAGCAGATCACCGTAGCAATAGCAAAGACAAAAACAGAGACAAGCAAAAGATATTTTCCAAGTCCACCAAGCGAATTTCCAACAGCGAACATAACAAGCTGCATACCGCTCTCAAATATAGATGGATCGGGTACCGAAAGCAGTATAGAAAAACCTGTAAGCATACAAATAAACCCCGTATCAAACCAAACCTCAAACACACCGAGAAGCCCAGCTGACGCAGGGCTTAAAACACCGCTTCTCGCATGCGCTATGGCAGAGGTACCGGCCCCCGCTTCATTTGAAAGTAAACCTCTCGCAAAACCCTCGCGTACAGGCCTTGATGCAAGGAAGGCGAAGGCGCCGCCAAGCGCGCTATCAAAATTAAATGCTGACAAAACAATGTGATTTACCACCACATCTATTTGATCAAAATGAAGAAAAATGGTTCTAAAAGTGATAATTATGTAAATTATAGTTGTCAAAGGTATGGCTATAGAGGTTATTTTCTCAATTTTATTTATTCCTCTGCATATTGACAAAAACACTATAATTACAAGCATTATACCAAAAACACAAGGCGAAATTTCGAGGATCTCAAGCGCCGTTTCGTTAATCGTGGAAGTTTGCAATGAAGCTCCCATTACAAGAGAAAGCATAAGCAATACAGCGGCATAAAGTGTCGACAAGGCACCGCCAATTTTAAAAAATGACGTCCTTATAACGTAATAAAATCCGCCGTGAATTTCACTGTCAAAGTTAAGATTATCGCTTGTTAAAACAACCTCCGCATATTTTATCACCATAGCGAAAATCATCGAGATAAACAACCAAAAAAGACTGCCCGCGCCACCTATAATTATACCTAACGCAACGCCGAAAACGTTTCCGATTCCGAGTGTCCCCGCGAGCGCGAGACTGAATGATCTGAGCGCCCTTTTATCGTATATTGCCCTTATTCCACGTTTAAGGGTTCTTACTGGATGAATGATAAAAAAGAATCTCAACCTTATTAAAAAATAGCCTCCTACCGCGGCAAGAAGCAATGGTAAAATATCAAATCGCATATAAAAAGTCCTCCGCTAAAATCTATGCGGAGGACGGTTGTCTATATGTTGTTTAAGTATCGCTCAGAAGAAAATTTTCCAGATAAGAACAGCAACAAATACTACTCCTATAACCAGCCAAGACCAGTTCATAAACTTGTCGAACTTAGCATTAGCCTCAGCGTCCTTTTGATCAAGAAGCTTATCCTCCTCGGTCTCCTGAAGCTCCTCGGGGATCTCGTCAAAGCCATCCTCGTCGGTTACTTCATCAAGGGCAAAATCGTATGTTCCATCCTTTATTTTCTGAGCTCTCTCGGCGCTCTTTGCGAGTATATCGGTCATAGTTGCAACGGTAACTCTATCGTCAACGTTAGCCGCGCTCATTCTGCCAGTAAGCTCCTCCATAGCCTCGGTGATCTCATCATAATCTCTGCCGAGAGTTACGGTATCTATAAGACTTGCGCAATGCTCACAAAGAAGCTTAGGCGTTCCGTAAGCGCCCATCGCGAGAACAGGCGCGTCATCCTCTTGAATTCTCGCAAGGCAGGTACTGCATATCTTACTCATATAAACCTCACTTTTTCTCGTCGCCGCGAAGGCTACGTCTGAATTCTGCCAAATATTCCTGGCGAAGAGCCGTTTGCTCGCTCTTCTCTTCTTCGGTAAGCTCACGCTCCTTGGAGAGTCTGGCGAGTTCGTTTATTCTATCGATCTTTATTTTTTCCATAGTTATATCATCCTTCGATTTTATAAAGCTTTGCAAGTCCGCCCGCGCTTGTCTCACGGTAGAGGTGTGAGAGATCCTTACCGGTCTCGTACATAGTCTGTATTACCATATCAAGAGAGATCTTTCTCGATCCGGAAAGGAAGTTAGCGAGGTTTACCGCGTTTATAGCTCTCATTGCCGCGACAGCGTTACGCTCAATGCAAGGAATCTGCACAAGACCGCAAATAGGATCGCAGGTAAGACCGAGATGATGCTCAAAGGCTATCTCGGAGGCGTATTCTATCTGATCTATTCCCATCTCAAACAGCTCGCCAAGAGCCGCCGATGCCATAGAGCATGCCGTACCGATCTCTGCCTGACATCCGCATTCAGCTCCACTAACGGATGCGTTGGTCTTTACGATAGTACCGATAAGTCCCGCTACGGCAAGCGCGTTAAGTATAGCCTTGTCAGAAAATCCGTGCTTATTCTGCATATACTTAAGAACGGACGGAAGAACTGCGCAAGCGCCGCAGGTAGGAGCTGTAACGATAGTACCGTTGTCGGCATTCTGCTCGCTTACGGCATACGCGTATGCGCATACGATTCTATTTTCTCTCGTTACCTCGCGCTCATCAATGTGTCGCTGATTGTAAAGATGCTGAGCCTTTCTTTCAACACCGAGTCCTCCGGGAAGG
>JAZOUM010000006.1:0-13458 GCA_045658205.1 Eubacteriales bacterium
AAATAGCATAAATTAGACATTTATATTGCAAATTCTGAACTAATGTGATAGAATGAAATTAACAATACGAGAAAGGGGTGCTTTTATGCATAAGGATTATGCCTACGAGGGCGAAAACATATTTTTTAAGCACGAGGTCAGCAAGGGCCTTGCAAAGGATGCCTACTCGATGCACTCTCACAATATGTACGAGCTACTATACTTCGTAAACGGCGACGCAACGCACGTCATAGAGGATAGAAAATATAAGCTCAAGCGTGGCGATCTGGTGCTGATACGTCCGTCAAAATACCACTTTATACAAATCGATTCGGTATGCGACTATGAAAGATACGATATACTCTTCAGCGATAAATCCGAGAAAATAAACAGCGTACATCTCTTGGATGACACGCCTGAAATTATAAATCTCGAGGACTATAGCATGGCGACCGAGATAATCAAAAAAATAGATTTTTATTTTCATCGCTTCTCAGGCAAGGATTTTGAAAACATACTTACCTCTCTCCTAAGCGAGTTATTCTATCTGTTAAGTGGCACTGCAACTACCGAAAAGACGGATGCGCCCAAGGTTACCCCCCCCACTATATCACAAGCATTATCCTACATCAACGACAATCTCACAACGCTTGATAGCATAGAGGAGGTTGCAAAAAGCTGCTTTGTCAGCGAGAGCTATCTGTTCCGACTGTTCAAAAAGGAGCTTAAGCAAACGCCCGCAAAATACGTTGCCGCAAAGAGACTGTTACTTGCCGAAAGACTCATCGGCGAGGGTGTAACGCCTACCTCCGTATATGAAAAATGCGGCTTCAACGATTACACCACCTTCTATCGCAATTACTGTTCTCATTTTGGTCACGCTCCGTCTATTGCAAAGACAAAACGATAGATTTTGCAACATTAAGTTCACATTTTACTATTCATTTAACGCAATTATGGAATTATAATTATTATATCGACTTTAGATTATCGTTATAATTTAATTGCGATCTCTACCAAAAACATTTGATTATGCGAAAGCGAGGAACCGTATATGTATATTGGAAAACTGAAATCACTACCTACCCCCAAGTTCTATCTTGCCAACACGAATATCGTACATAATCCCGAAAAGGATGATGACGGCTACTTTTGGAAATGGGGAAACCTGTTTGACTGCTTCGTGGATATCAAGTACAGTCTTGATAGACTCACCTACATAGGCTCGGTCGAGCTTGGCTTAAACGGCGCTATGGAGACGTATGTTATCGTAGACGGTGTAAAGGTGGCAGTACATGACTCTACCAAGCCCGTACACGTCAATCTCTGCGGCGAGGAAATGATCATCCGCGTTCGCGGATGCCTTACCGATCTGCGCTTCAAGGGCGTCGAGGTGTTCGGATTTTACCCCGATGATAATGAACCATTGTTGCTTCCTCAGCCCAAAAAGATCAGCTACAGCGACGAGCGTGTTAAGATAGGCTCCTTCTCGGCATCAAGCGTTGACGGAATATTCGCTATAGATTTCCTCACCGACAGCCTGTCCGAAAGATACGAGGCGTTACCGGACGGTGACGGAATCGAGCTTTCATTCAATCTTTGTCCGGAATATGAAAACGAGAGATACTCAATAAGCGTTACGAATACCAAAGCAACGGTAAATGCCTCCACAAGACTTGCTCTTTTGTGGGGAGCGTGCAGACTTATCGACCTTTGGGACGGTGGTTCTTTGCCTATAGTGTCAATAGACGATAAACCCGACGTGCCAATGCGAGGATTCCACATGGGGCTTCCGACAACAGATAATATCGACTTTGTCAAGCGCTTTATACGCTACGTGCTTCTCCCCTTCGGATACAATCACGTTATTATAGAGTTCAACGGAGCTATGCGCTTTGACAGACATCCTAAGATAAGCGAAAAGTGGCTCGAGTCGGAAAAGCTCTACCGTGAGGGCAAGGGCGAGAGAGTAATGCACGCAGACATCGGCGCAGAGGGTACACTTCTTGAAAAGGAGCAGGTTCGTGAGATATTATCCGTGCTTGAGGACTTTGGTATAGAAGTAATACCGGAGGTGCAGTCTCTTGCGCATATCGAATACATCACCAACGCATATCCTGAATTTGCCGAGCTTGGTAAGTTTAAAAAGACAGCGACCGAGGAAGATCTAAAGGGCATCGCTCATACTCATATCGACGGTCATTGCTACTGTCCGCACAACGAAAAGTGTATGGATATCATATACGACATTATAGATGAGATAGTAGAGGTAGTAAAGCCGAAAAGATACGTACACATCGGTCACGATGAGGTATACCACTTAGGTCTTTGTCCCGAATGCGCAAAAAAGGGAGCGCCCAAAGTATACGTCGAGCACGTCACAGCACTCCACGATTACATCAAGCAAAAGGGACTTGGCACGATGCTCTGGTCCGATATGTTCCACACCAATATGTATTACACGGGTGAGCACTTCGACTGCGTCAAGCGAGAATTGCCAAAGGATCTTGTGCTTCTTGACTTCACCTGGTATTTCCATCTTGGCTTAGACATAGAGGACGAATTACTCCCCGAGGGATACAAGATAATGATGGGCAATCTCTACTCATCACACTACCCGAGATTTGCAAAGAGAATAGCAAAGGACGGTATGATAGGCGGCGAGGTATCCACCTGGACCGCGGTATCCGAAAAGAAGTTTGCCGAGAACGGAAAGTTCTTCGACCTCCCCTACACCGCAGAAATGCTTTGGAACGCGTACAGCTACGATGAAAGCAACCGCGCGAGTCTCACCGCGCTTATCGGTCAGTGCATCATTCCAGAGATACGAGATCTTATGCATTCTCGCTACGACCTCTACCTCGCCGCCGATTCAGCAGAGGCTATAGGAACGTTCAAGGGCGATAGCGAAAAGGTACCGGAGGAGCTATTATACCTCGGTCTTACCGAGCCGTGTGAAAAAATGGCGGTTGATGCAAAATACGACCGACTTATTTTCGAGCATGCGACACTCAACCCCGCTCCGCGTATCTGTTGGAAGGATCTTATCCACGTCGGCGCTTATACCGTCACATACGAAGACGGAGAAAAGGTTGATATTCCCGTAGATTTTGCCGCAGGTATACTCTACGTCAACTCAAGCTACGGCTTACCGATGCCCTACAACTATTACCGTCATCAGGGATACGTCGGCACGTATTTTGCCGATCCCACCTATGAAAATCACACAGCGGAGGGCAAACCGATCCTTCTTCTCGGTCAGGTCTGGGATAACCCCCAACCCGATAAAAATATTGCTAATATATCCTACACACCCGATAAGAGCGATTACGCAATTCTCTTAAGCGCGGGAGTGTTGGGAATTAAATTGGATTAATAATTCTAAACCTATCAAAAAAACATTTAGGGGCTGTCTCAAATAAAGAGACAGCCCCTTGCTTTAATTATCGGATTTTTCATTCGGTACAAATTCTAAGAGATCTTCTATTCTGCAATTAAGGACAGTGCATATTCTCGCAAGAACGTCAATATCCAGTCTTGCTATCCTATTATTGCAATAATTATTGATCTGTGAGCGTTGCATCTTCGCTCTATGACTAAGCTTATTTTTGCTTATTCCTTCTTTCTTGATTAATTCATCAAGCTTAATTACAATTTTACCATATTCATTCATAGCATTCACCAAATTTAGTATTGACATTTTAATTATAAACAAGTTATGATAGAAATGTAAGATGTAGAATGTCTTGTCAGACTTCTTACACATATCAAAATGAGGTGTCAAAATGAACAAAATAGGCATAATCAAAGAAATAGACAATCTTGGTAGACTTGTTATCCCAAAAGAAACGCGAGAAACGTTTAAGCTTGACAAAAGTGTCGAAATAATTGTAACTACCGAAGGGATACTTATCAGAAATCCTGAATATGAGATTATAGAAAAAAGCAAGGTCGAAGGTGTTTAACCTTCGACCTCAAATATTTTATCTTAAAGATGCAATACTCTCTCCTGGATCTCCTGAGTACGTCCCTGGTTCCAGTACTGAGTACCAATATAGCCACAGGTACGTCTTGCAACGTTCATCTTTGACTGATCGCGGTTATGGCAATTCGGACATTCCCAAACGAGTTTGCCGTCATCGTCGTGGTTGATCTCGATCTCGCCGTCAAAGCCGCATACCTGGCAATAATCACTCTTGGTATTAAGCTCAGCGTACATAATATTATCGTAGATAAACTCCATAACACCGAGAACCGCGTCGATATTGTTCTGCATATCGGGTACCTCGATATAGGAGATAGCGCCGCCGGGAGAAAGCTTCTGGAACTTTGCCTCAAGCGCGAGCTTGGCAAAGGCGTCTATCTTCTCGGTAACGTGTACGTGATAAGAGTTTGTGATATAGTTTTTATCGGTAACGCCCTTAACTATACCAAAGCGATTCTGAAGGCACTTAGCAAACTTATACGTAGTGCTTTCAAGAGGAGTGCCGTAAAGAGAATAATCTATATTCTCCGCAGCCTTCCACTTGGCGGTATATTCGTTAAGCTTTCTCATGATCTCAAGACCAAGCTCCTCGCCCTCAGCCTCGGTAAGCTTTTTGCCGTTGAGCGCATATACGCACTCCCAAAGACCTGCGTAGCCGAGCGACAGGGTGGAATATCCACCGTGGAGATACTTGTCTATAGTCTCACCCTTCTTAAGACGGGTGAGCGCGCCATACTGCCAGAGTATGGGGGCGGCATCGGAGAGCGTGCCGGTAAGTCTTTCGTGACGGCACTGGAGCGCTCTGTGACAAAGCTCCATTCTCTCGTCAAAGATCTCCCAGAACCTGTCCATATTTTTGGCTGCAGAAAGAGCTATATCTACAAGATTTACGGTAACTACGCCCTGATTGAATCTGCCGTAATACTTAGGCTTTCCATCCTCGTCAACGTAAGGAGTAAGGAATGAGCGACAACCCATACAGGTGTAGCAATGTCCCTCTCCGTTCTTATCTACCTTGCTCTCGAGCATTATCTTTTCCGAGATATAGTCGGGAACCATACGCTTTGCCGTACATTTAGCGGAAAGCTCGGTGAGATAGTAATAGGGAGAATCGGGATGAACGTTCTGCTCCTCGAGAACGTAAATGAGCTTCGGGAATGCGGGGGTGATCCATACGCCCGCCTCGTTCTTTACGCCCTGATATCTCTGAAGAAGAGTTTCTTCTATGATAAGCGCAAGGTCTGCCTTTTCCTGCTCGTTCTTAGCCTCGCCAAGATACATAAACACGGTGATAAAGGGAGCCTGTCCGTTGGTGGTAAGAAGAGTTACTACCTGATACTGTATACACTGTACGCCGCGACGGATCTCCTCGCGCAGACGTGACTCGGTGATCTTTGCGATAGCCGCCTCATCTGTAACGCCGACCTCGTTAAGCTCACGTGTAACGTTCTTGCGTATCTTCTCGCGGCTTACGTTTACAAAGGGAGCAAGGTGAGTAAGGCTTATGGACTGTCCGCCGTACTGGTTGGAAGCCACCTGAGCGATGATCTGAGTAGCTATGTTACAAGCGGTGGAAAAGCTGTGGGGCTTTTCGATCATAGTGCCACTGATAACGGTTCCGTTTTGGAGCATATCCTCAAGGTTAACAAGATCACAGTTGTGCATGTGCTGAGCAAAGTAGTCTGCATCGTGGAAGTGGATAAGACCGTCCTCGTGCGCCCTTACTATAACCTCGGGAAGAAGCAAACGTCTTGTGATATCCTTGGATACCTCGCCCGCCATATAGTCACGCTGTACGCTGTTGACGGTGGGGTTTTTATTTGCGTTCTCCTGCTTTACCTCTTCGTTATTACACTCGATAAGCGACATGATCTTATCATCGGTGGTATTGGACTTACGTATCAAGGCTCTCTTATATCTATAGGTAATATAAGCCTTAGCAAGATCAAATGCGCCAAGCTTCATAATTTCCTTTTCTACAAGGTCCTGTATCTCCTCGACTCCTGCAGATCTTACCATAGTAAGACAAAGTCTCTCTACCTCAAGAGCTATATTTTCTATATCCTCGACAGATATTCTTTGGCTCTCCGTAACAGCCTCGTTAGCCTTAGTAACAGCTAAAGAGATCTTTTCTCTGTCAAAGATAACCTCAGATCCGTTTCTCTTAATAAGCTTCATTGTTTCTTCCTTTCTTTAGTATCGTATTTATGACAACGCGCGTACACGCAGCCAATGCGCCGACGCACGAATGAGTCAAAAAAATCACCACCCCCGGTTTTTAGGCACAGGAGCGACGAGTGAGCCTATTATACACTATATTTAGTGTTTTGTCAAGGGTGATTTCACTATATGTAGTATTGATAGCGCATTATCGAAAAACAAAAATCGGGAGTTTTTTACAAAAAAATATTTATTTTTTGTTGATTTTACCACTTGATTTTTTACCCTTTAAAATATTCCGTGGCAGATTAAAAAAAGCCTTGTTGATTTTGGACAAATTTGCCCCTTTTTTTTCTCACACCTTCTAATCATAAAAGTTTTGTATCGTAAAATTCAAGAGAAGCAAAATCACTTGACAACATACTACATAGATGCTAAAATGTTGTTTGTAAATTCACAAAACGGAGCTAATATGAAAAAACAAAAATATACATCGTCCTTGCTACTACTTTTAGCAGCTATGGTATGGGGCTTTGCTTTCGCAGCGCAGGATTCCGCATCCGATATGGGAGCCTTTACTCTCGGCTTTGCGCGCAGTATTATCGCGGGAGTCTTTCTCGCATTTACCGTAATGATTTTTGATAAGATATCCAATGGCAAAAGGCGCTTGTTTTCAAGGCGCGGTATAGATCTTAACCGATATGAGATCGTCGGCGGCATCATACTCGGCGCTATACTCGTTGCGGCTTCGGCATTCCAGCAGCTCGGTATAAACCAAGGCACAGACGGCGGCAAGGCGGCTTTTATCACCGCACTCTACGTTGTCCTCGTCCCAATCTATGCCCTCGCACTCAAAAAGAAGGTGGCGCTCAATGTCTGGCTGAGCATAGGAATAGCGGTAGTCGGCTTCTACCTTCTCTGCATAGAGGATGATATGAGCATCGCTCCATCGGATCTGCTCGTCGTTGTCGCATCGCTTATCTTCCCGATACACATACTTGCCATCGACCACTTCTCACCGAGGTGCGATGGCATACGCATGTCCATGGTACAGTTCCTGACCGCGGCATTCTTAAACCTCGTTATAGCTCTGGTAGCCGAGGGCGCGGGCGAGCTTTCTGAAATTTTACCGAATGTTATGCCCATCCTCTACCTCGGCATCGGCTCCAGCGGTATCGCCTACACCCTGCAGATACTCGGACAAAAGGACGTTAACCCGGCAGCGGCATCCATCATACTGTCGCTCGAATCCGTATTCGGCGTTATCGGCACGGCTCTGTTTCTCGGCAAGACGCTTTCTCTGCGCGAATACTCCGGATGCGCCATCGTGCTTGCAGCGGTCATACTGTCTCAGCTCGACCTCACAGCAATTATAAAAAAGAAAAACGAGAAAAAGTGAATAAAAAAGGACGGAAATCGCAAGGATTTCCGACCTTTTTGTGTTGTGTAATTTTAACTATCGACTTAAATTACTCTTTTCGGATTTCGCCTGAATTAAGCAATCCGTTTTATCCCTTGCCGCTATGGATATTGTCGATCTCATCCTGCGCCTTTGTCAAAGCATCGCTAAGATCCTTCATGATAGGACAGAGCCATACGCGCAAGGTATCCTGCTTTGCTACGGGATTACCGTTAGCATCAAGCTCGAAGTATGCGGCGGCGTTATAGTATGCATCCTCAACTATAGTGATACCGATACCCGCATAGTCAAGATTTTCTATCATAGCCTTAGCATCGTCAAGAAGCTGCTGGAATGCAACGATAGCATTGTAATCGTAAACCTGAGTCAAGGTCTTGAGAGTAACGTCGTTTGCCACGCTGTAGGTGTAGTTATCCGATACGGTATAGCTGTCCTGAAGCGAGATCCAGTTGTCCGTAACGAACGAGCCGGTACCTCCGCTCTCACCGTTGTAGCCTACAATGTTGGCCTGTCCCTTGTAGCTGTCGCCTATACGATACCAGTCGCCTACGATATTTCCTGCCGCATCTCGGTTACAGGTGAATACACAGACGTAAACCTCCGCCATACCATTTGCTGTAGTAAGCGGATCTGTAGTAAGATACAGCGTCATCTCACATCCGTAGCCCTCGAACCTTCCTCCGTTAGAGGTGTTGACAGCTACGTAGTCGTCACCGGTGTTGGGATTGTTGTCAAGGTTCTCGTGCTTGATAAGAACGCTCGCGGGTCTGACCTCGCCGTTGATTATCATCTGCAGCTGGCCTGCAAACAAAGTGTTTACCGCAACCGCGTCATCCGAGCTTGCCGACAATCGGCGAAAATCATAAAACCAGAATTTTTAGATAGTTTCGTTGATTGGAGCGCCGAAGTCGTAGTAACCTACGACGAGCTTGCCGACAATCGGCAAAAATCATAAAACCAGAATTTTAAGATAGTTTCGTTGATTGAAGTGCCGAAGCAATAGTAACCTATTGCGAGCTTGCCGACAATCGGCGAAAATATCAAAAATTACTCAGCCAACCAAGCATCAGCAGCCTTCTTGGACATTCTCTTAATGCCCTCGGTGGTGTACTTGGACTCCTCGCCGCCGTTGGTGTAGAGGAAGTACTTACCCTCAGCGGTAACGTAGAGAGTCTCCTCGTAGCCTGCGGGATCGCCGTAGAAGCCGTTAACTACCTTCTTTACAACGGTAGATGCGGCAGTATCATACTCTGCGCCACAAATGATCTTCTTCATCTTTTTATTCCTTTCTGATTTATATTTTTACTTCACACGCCGTTATGTACGTGACAAAATCAGGATTGCTCCTTTATCTTGTCTATATCATAAGGTGTAGTCTGGTAAACAAAGTAATTGAGCCAATTGGTAAACAGGAGCGTTGCGTGAGCGCGCCAGGTAACCATAGGCGACTTTGTATCGTCGTCGCCGGGATAATAGTTCTTCGGAACCTTGGGATCTATGCCGAGCGCCTTATCTCGCTTATATTCCTTCTCAAGCGTGTTTGCGTCATACTCCGAATGACCGGTGAGAAAGACCTGCTTTCCGCCGGGAGTGATAACCGCGTATACTCCCGCCTCCTCCGATGAGGCAAGTATCTTAAGGATAGGCGTGTTCTCTATATCCTCGCGCTTGACGGTGGTGTATCTTGAATGCGGAACGTAAAACTCTTCGTCAAAGCCACGGAAGAGGATAGATCGCTTATAATCCACGGTGTGAGAGTAGACGCCGGAAAGCTTTTCCTCCATCAGATACTTTTTGATACCGTAATGGTAGTAAAGTCCTGCCTGTGCGCCCCAGCATATATGTAAGGTGCTGTGAACGTGAGTCTTGGTCCACTCCATTATTCGAGACAACTCTTCCCAATACTCTACGTCCTCAAACTCCATCTTCTCAACAGGCGCTCCTGTGATTATCATACCGTCGAAGTATCTGTCCTTGACGTCGTCGAATTCCTTATAAAACGCAAGCAGATGCTCCTCGGATGTATTCTTGGATTTATGCGTAGAAGTGTGTATAAGCTCTATCTCAACCTGCAATGGAGTATTACCTAAAAGTCGGGATAATTGCGTCTCCGTGTCAACTTTAGTTGGCATAAGGTTAAGTATGAGTATTTTAAGCGGACGGATGTCCTGCGTGATGGCGCGAGTTTCTGTCATCACAAATATATTCTCCGCCTCGAGAGTTCTCACGGCGGGAAGCTCGTTGGGAATCTTAATAGGCATTGTATTTTCTCCGTTTTAGAGTTTATATATTTTCAAGAGCGTTTGCAAGATCGGCGATAAGATCGTCCTTGTTTTCTATACCGCAGGAGTAACGCACAAGGTCGCTCGACACTCCGGCCGCTATAAGTTCCTCATCGTTCATCTGTCTGTGCGTAGCGGACGCAGGGTGTAAACAGCAGGTGCGCGCGTCTGCAACGTGCGTTTCTATAGCTCCAAGCTTAAGACTCTTCATAAATCTTTCAGCGGCAGATCTTCCGCCCTTTACGCCAAAGCTGATAACACCGCAGGTGCCCTTTGGCATATACTTTTTAGCAAGACCGTAGTACTTGTCGCCCTCAAGAGAAGGATATCTTACCCAAGAGATCTTTTCGTGAGACTGAAGGAAGCGAGCTACCGCCAAAGCGTTTTCGCAATGTCTTTCCATTCTCACGTGTAAGCTTTCAAGACCGAGACCGAGTATAAATGCGCTCTGCGGAGATTGAGTGCAACCAAAATCTCTCATAAGCTGAGCCGTACATTTAGTTATGAACGCGCCTTCTTTACCAAACTTCTTCGCATAAGTGATACCGTGGTAGCTATCGTCGGGGGTGCAAAGTCCCGGGAACTTATCAGCGTGCGCCATCCAATCGAAGTTGCCTCCGTCTACTATGCAACCGCCTACGGCGCTACCGTGACCGTCCATATACTTAGTGGTAGAATGGGTAACGATATCCGCGCCCCACTCGATAGGTCTGCAGTTAATAGGAGTAGCAAACGTGTTGTCTATAATCAGCGGTACGCCGTGGGCGTGCGCACATTTTGCAAACAACTCTATGTCAAGCACGTTAAGCGCGGGGTTAGCGATAGTCTCTCCAAACACAGCCTTAGTATTAGGTCTGAACGCGGCGTTGATCTCTTCCTCGGTAGAATCAGGAGAAATAAAGGTGAAGGATACTCCCATCTTTTTCATAGTGACCGCAAAGAGATTGTATGATCCACCGTAAATAGCGGAGGATGAGATAACGTGATCTCCGGCAGACGCGATATTGAATACGGCAAAGAAGTTAGCAGCCTGACCGGATGAGGTGAGCATTGCCGACGCGCCGCCCTCAAGCTCGCAAATTCTCGCCGCCACGGTATCGCAGGTGGGGTTCTGAAGTCTTGAATAAAAATATCCCGACGCCTCAAGGTCAAAGAGCTTGCCCATATCCTCACTCGTCGCATATTTAAAGGTGGTGCTTTGTATGATCGGTATCTGTCTTGGCTCTCCGTTCTTGGGAGAGTAGCCCCCCTGCACACAGCTTGTTTCTATAGCAACCTTTCTTTCCTTCATCACAGTTTCTCCTTGTAATTTTATTTTCAACGGCAAAATAAAAAACGCCACTCGTCCTCACATTTTGAGACGAATGACATTGTCAGCCGTGGTACCACTCAAATTCACGCAAATGCGCCTTATCAGCTCTATCAAGCTATGCGCCGCTAACGCTGCGCCTGCGTGCCGCCCTACATATCGAGCCGCCAACTCGGGAGCCATAGATACATCGCCCTTCGACTGCCGCCTCTCACCAACCGCGGCTCTCTTTGAGTCTATCTGCGAGATCCTCTCCGTCCTCGTCATTTTTTATCATTCTATCATACTGTACAAATTTTGTCAAGATGTTTCGTTAAACTTTTACAAATATTCGCGCGTAAATATACGTATGTACAGGAAAATATCGCATATTATTGTTTTTTACCCATTTTAAGAAAAAACAATACCAAAATACAAAACAAACTTTACATCATATTTCTTGACTATTGTCATAACTTGTGCTAAAATATATATCCCATACAAGTATTACCTAATCACGGTACGGTGAAAGGAGATAGATATATGAGCTTTTTACTCAACGTTTCAGGCGCTCCCGCCTTTTCATTCGACGTTTTCGGAGTTGCCGCCTTCAGAGTATTCGCCGCCCTCATAGTAGGCGGTATCATCGGAATGGAAAGAGGCAGACAGGGGCGCGCGGCGGGTATGCGTACGCATATACTCGTTTGTATCGGAGCAACCCTCGCGTCAATGACGGGAATGTATGCCTATGAGGTAATAGGAGTAGGTAACGATCCCCTAAGAATAGCGGCGCAGGTCATTTCAGGTATAGGCTTTTTGGGTGTTGGCACAATACTCATTAAGGGACGCTTTCAGATCACCGGCCTTACCACAGCCGCAGGTATATGGTGCGCAGCAGCCATCGGTATAGCTCTCGGTATCGGGTACTACGAGGGAGCCTTGACAACCTTTGCGGCTTCGGTAGTAGCAGTTACGCTTATGCACCGCTTTGAATATAGAGTAACCAGACGTCACACCAGATTCGGTATGTACGTTGAGATCAGCTCCGCGGCAAACGTACGTACCATTCTCGACCACCTCGCAACTACATACAACGCTACCGACGTACAGGTAACCCCTCCGAGAAGCGGTACGGCAGGCTACGTAGGTATAGAGGTAAATATTCATCCGTCTGTCAAAAAGCCCTTCACTCCCAAGAGCGTAGCGGAGGAATTGGAAAAGCACGAGCACGTAATATTTGCTCTTGAATCCATATAACACTTAAAACAAAAAAACGTGAGGTCATCGACTTATCTCCCTTATCGGAAAAGGTCGCGCCTCACGTTTTTTTGTTTAGTTAGATAGAATACTTATGAGCGTAAGACTTGTACTTCTGCTCGAAGTCCTCGCTCTTGTGCTTTCTTCTATTGTATTTGTGCATTTCGAGTGTGTCGTATTTGGCTATCTCGACAACGCATCCGCCGATGTTGGAGCAATGGTCGGAAACACGCTCAAAGTTGGTGAGAATGTCGGAAAGAACGAAGCCGTGCTCAATAGTGCATTCACTCTTTTGAAGTCTGACGATATGATTGAGCTTGATCTTGTCGCGCAGATCATCAACAACCTGCTCGAGCGACTCGATCTCTGACGCCACGTCGAGATCGTTCTCTATAAACGCCTTGAACGCAAGCTCAAGAATCTCATTTACAGCGCCGCGCATAACCGAGATTTCCTTGCTCGCCTCCTCTGAGAAGGTGATCTTCTTGTCTCTGAGCTCCTCGCAGGATTCAACGATATTTACCGCGTGGTCAGAGATTCTCTCATAGTCGCCTATAACGTGAAGAAGCTTAGTAACCTGCTCTGCGTCGTCGGGCGAGGTAGTATTAGCCGATATCTTAATAAGATACGAGCCGATAGCGTCCTCAAGTCCGTCAACCTTGGTTTCAATATCACGGATAGAATCCGCAAGCTTTTGGTCAAAGCTATCAAAGAGCGAAAGCGCGTCCTGCATAGACTTGGTAGAAAGCTCTGCCATAGTCGCAACGACCTGAGTGGCGCGTCCAACCGCAACGCCGGGAGTGGTAAGGAGTCTGTCGTCAAGAAGCGTCGCTGTCTCGTGATCGTCCTTGGAATCCTTGATGATGAGCATAGAGAGCTTAGCAAGCTGCTTGTAGAAGGGACCGATAAGAGCTACGCAAATGAGCTTAAAGAGGGTATGTACTATCGCTACGCCCCAAGCATCGATGGAAGCTCCAACAAACGCAAAGTTAACTATCGCGCTGATAGTGTAGAAGAGAATGGATACAACAGTAACGCCAATAACGTTAAAGGAAAGGTGGATAACAGCCGCGCGCTTACCGTTTCT
>JAZOUM010000007.1:0-1945 GCA_045658205.1 Eubacteriales bacterium
CTTTGATAACTTTGAGCTTGGATATTACAGCGAGGCGGACGGTATGCGCGCAAAGGTAAAGCTTGGCGCGGATATGCTCAAGAGGTTTGCGGATAGCTTCGATAAGGATACTTATAAGAATTTCATTATAATAGGCACGTCCGGACTTGGCAAGACGCACCTTTCCACAGCCGTTGCACAGAGCGTAATAGACAGAGGCTACGACGTGCTGTACGTCAGCTCGGTGTCTATGATGGGCGACTTTGAGGAAAAGCGCTTTGGAAACGGCACGAGCATGACCAAGAATAACGACGTTTCGCGTTACTATGACGCCGATCTTCTTATAATCGACGACCTCGGCACAGAGGTGGTAAATAAGTTCACTCAGTCGTATTTTTACGAGGTGATCAATTCCAGAATTAACGCGCGCAGATGTACTATAATAAATACTAATCTTGCACCTAAGGATATTATGGAGCTTTACACCGAGAGGATCGCAAGCAGAATACTCGGAGAGTATCAGCCGTTGCGATTCGGCGGCGTTGATATAAGAAAGCAACGCGTCCTGAGCTGACAATTTTGCAGGAAAAAGTGAAATTTTATTCGTGAAACTTGCATTTTGATATGGAAAATATGCTATATTTTCGTAAAAAATGACAAAATTCGCAATTTTTGCATAAAAATATATCATTTTTTATTGACAGGGCTATTGCATCGTGATATAATAAAAAGGTCATTTCAGACATATACTTTTGCAGGCTGAAAATGCAAAATAATTTAGATTTTTAAGAGAGAAGGTACTTAAAATGAGCTTTAAAAACGAATATCTCAATCAGCTTATGGAAAGAGTCGTTAAGAGAAATCCTAACGAGCCCGAATTCCACCAGACAGTAAAGGAAGTTCTTGAATCCATCGAGCCCGTTATCGATGCGCGCCCCGATTACATAACCAGCGGCGTTCTCGAGAGAATGGTAGAGCCCGAGAGAATAATCAAGTTCCGTGTTCCGTGGGTAGATGATAAGGGCGTCGTTCAGGTAAACCGCGGCTTTAGAATCCAGTTCAACAGCGCTATCGGTCCTTACAAGGGCGGCTTGCGCTTCCATCCTTCCGTAAACGAGAGCATTATCAAGTTCCTCGGCTTTGAGCAGACCTTTAAGAACTCTCTCACCTCGCTTCCTATGGGCGGCGGTAAGGGCGGCTCTGACTTTGATCCTCAGGGCAAGTCCGATGCAGAGGTTATGCGCTTCTGCCAGAGCTTTATGACAGAGCTTCAGAAATATATCGGCGCAGATACTGACGTTCCCGCAGGTGATATCGGTGTTGGCGCGCGTGAGATCGGTTATCTCTACGGTCAGTACAAGAGACTTCGTGACGAGTTCACGGGCGTTCTCACAGGTAAGGGAATACCCTACGGCGGTTCTCTTATTCGTCCTGAGGCAACAGGCTACGGCGCGGTTTATTACACCGTTAATATGCTTGATTACTTCGGCGACTCCGTGGAGGGCAAGACCTTTGCTATATCCGGCTTCGGTAACGTCGCTTGGGGTACTGTAAAGAAGGTCAACGAGCTTGGCGGTAAGGTAGTTACCATTTCCGGTCCTGACGGATATATTTACGATCCCGATGGTATTTCCACCGATGAAAAGGTTGACTTTATGCTTGAGATGCGCGCTTCCTGCCGTAACAGAGTTCAGGACTATGCTGATAAGTTCGGTGTTGAATTCTTTGCAGGTCAAAAGCCTTGGGGCGTAAAGGCAGACATTCTTATGCCTTGCGCTACACAGAACGAGGTTGACGTTAAGGAAGCAGAAATGATCGTTGCTAACGGTGTTAAGTACTACGTTGAGGTTTCCAATATGCCTACGACCAACGAGGCGGTTGCTTACCTTAAGGCTAACGGCGTTATCGTTGCTCCTTCTAAGGCAGTTAACGCAGGCGGAGTTGCAGTGTCGGGTCTTGAGATGTC
>JAZOUM010000008.1:0-13874 GCA_045658205.1 Eubacteriales bacterium
CTCTAAAGGAATTCTCTATAAGGGCGGCAATACGTTCTCGCCTGTCGCAAGAGTTGAGCGCGTAGTTTTTGATAAGACGGGTACGCTTACTACGGGCGAGTTTTCCATACTCGACGTCTACTCGATTATCGACCGAGATGAGCTTTTATCTCTTATCGCATCGGCAGAGCATAATTCTAATCATCCTATCGCCGTGTGCTTAAAGTCGGCGCCTGATAGATATACTCCGGCCGCCGAGATCAAGGACGTGCTCGGAAAGGGAATTACGGCATTAGTCGACGGCAGAAAAATAGCGGTCGGTAATCTCAAGCTTATGGAGGACGTGGGAGCTGATGTAACGGTTGAGGGATACTCGGTATACGTTGCTGTCGACGGTAGATTTGTCGGCGCTGTTCTTGTTGGAGATACCGTTAAGTCTGAGGCGAACGATGCTATTCGAGAGCTGAAAAAGCTCGGTGTAAAGGAGACGTACATACTCTCCGGAGACCGTGAGAGCGAGGTTTTGAGCGTAGGTAAAAGGCTCGGTATAGATAAGGTATATCACAGTCTTATGCCCGAAGATAAATACGACGCTTTGGAAAAGATAATAGCATCCTCAAATGGTGGCGTAGTTTACGTCGGAGACGGTATAAACGACGCGCCGTGTCTTACTCGCGCCGACGTTGGCATAGCTATGGGTGGACGTGGTACCGACAGCGCGATAGAGTCAGCTGACGCAGTTATAATTTCCGACAATCTGATGCGACTTTCAGATACAGTGCGCATAGCAAGAAAGACCTTGCGCATCGCAAAACAAAATATTGTTTTTGCAATAGGCGTTAAGCTGCTCGCCATGCTTCTTGTCGCCGTGGGAGTCGTAGGTATGTGGATGGCTGTATTTGCCGACGTAGGCGTAGCGGTTATCGCTATACTTAACTCAATGCGCACGTTGAGAGCAAAAAAATAAACCCTAAAAAATAGCCGCGGTACTGCCTAAAACAGTACCGCGGTGTTTTTCGGTTGCGACTAATTGATATATCCGTTTTTAGTCTAGTTGTTGATGCTTTCAACGACTATCTGCTTGTCATCCGTGATATAGAGATATCCGTCCTTGACAAATGCGCGTATTCTTTCGGCACTGTCAAAGTTCATCTTTATTCTCGCGATCTCTACAATCTCGTAGTCATTGAAGCAGAGAAGCACGTACGCGCTATACGATCTTCCCGTTGCCTCGTCGTAAATATATTCTACACCAAGACCGAATATATTGGTGCTTCTGTCGATATAGTAGGACTTGTAGTTCTCGGAATAGCTACCGTCTATGATAAGCTTATCTACGCTTACTACCTTGTCGCCCACCTCTTCGTATACCTCAAGCTTAACGCCGCTCCAATTTTCTCTACCGATACCAAGTAAGAATCCCTCTCCAAGCTCTATCAATGAGGTAGAGAAGCCGTCTATCACACCGGTGTCGGTGTATGTGATGTTTGAGTAATCAGAAAGATCGAAGAAGTATACGGGGTCGGTCAAGGTAACGACTACGGCAGTACAAACGTAAGCGCTATCATCATCAAAGCGTACCGATGCCGCCTCCTCGCCCTCGGGGGCAAAGTGCTTGACCTCGCCTACCTTTTCAAGCGTTTGAAGATTAAATACGGTGAGATTTGCGCTGAGTCGTTTTTCACCTATAAGCTCTTTTGCCTTATTTACATCCTCTTCGGTTTTAGCGTTGACGGTGTTATTTGTAGACGTTACGACTCTTATATGTCCTTCGTATTCATCCATACTGTACTGATCCTTAACGTAGCCCTCGACAGTTACGGCGCCCTTGTAGTCGAGCGTCTCACCGCTATATCCGAGTATGGCGATTTCCGAGGTGTTTACGCTCACGTAAGCTCCCTTTTCGCCGATATTTTTGGTCTTGACGTATTCCTTTGTTACGTATACGTTGTTTTCGGATACGTATATGTCGTGGTAATAGTCGAGCAGTGCGTTAGCCTTTATAAGCTCAAGTGAGTCCTCCTCCATCAAAGCTACAACACTGTACATCGCGCTGTTTAAGGAATCGGGATATATTATATCCTCAAATTTGATGCATTCCTTAACGTCTCCGTCGGTTATAGTAGGAACAAAGGTTTCAGGGACAGCGTAATCGATATCGCCATAATATACGTGGAAATCGCTGATGAGTAAAAGCCTTCCATCAACCATTCTCGACGAGTTATACCTTCCGTCGATCGATATGGTCTTGTTTACCTTTATGTCGTTAAGATCACTAACGTCAAGAGAAATTATTCCGACGTTGCTGTTATAGCTATCGTTGGTATATGGGGATATAATCGTAACGGTGTTACCGTCCTCGGAGAGATACATCTCTCTTTCATAGTTTTTCGTGCTATACTCGTCGGCAAAGGAAGGAAGGATAAAGTCGGCAACTCTCTTTGTCTCGTCGCCGTCTATTGAATATACCTTGAGACCTTCAAGTCCGAGTCTGAAGATATATTTGTCGGTTCGCTTTTGCAGATCTGCCTCGATAACGCCGTTTACCTGGTTATCCGTCATCTCCTCATAGCTGCCGTTACCGGTACTACCGTCGGCGCTTCCCACCATATTATCCCCAGCCGCGCCGAAGTCTGCGTCTTCCTTCATCATTCCACCGAATGAGTCGAAGAAGTCACCGACCTCAGCCGTGATGTATTCAAAGTTGTTTTTGTAGGGAGAGGGCTTGTTTCGGTTCGCTGAGATGCGCTCGATTATAGGATAATATTCCGAGTTTGCATAGGCGCTTAGATCCGGTCCCTTGGTGCTGAAGGGAATAAATAGATAGAGACTGAGCGCTACTAATATTGCAAAGCACGCAACTCGTCCAATCGTTTTCCTTAAAGAGCTTGTAGAATTTTTCATTTTAGGTTCTGCCTCCTTTACGTATTGATCGTCAATAAAGCTGAATGAATTTAGTAACCTTTTTTTCTTCATATACTGATACCTACCTTTTCAAGATGATCCTTGAACTTACCCCTCGTCCTCATCAAACTCACCTTAACGTTGCTTACCGAGGTTTTCATATCGATGGAGATCTCCTTGACCGTCATCATATAGAAATAACGCTTGACAAAGATCTTTCTCGGTATTTCCGAGAGGGAGGAGAGAAAGCCGTTGATAGCGTCCCTTAAGGCGATATCGTCCGATACGGGAGCCGAAGTATCGGGAATACATTCCGCGATCTCCTCAAAAACCTTGTCGGTAGTCAACATTCTGTATCTTGACTTATTTTCAAGATAACGGTTTATCGATAGATTGCGAGTTATTTTTGCGAGGAATGCCGAGAGTATGTTGGGCTTAGTGGGAGGCATAGCGCCCCATGCCTTCACGTAGGTGTCGTGTACACACTCCTCGGAATCCTCGGCGCTGTGTAGTATACTGAACGCCACGTGATGCAAAAGCTTTCCATACTTAGCGCGAGTTTCTTCTATAGCTCGCTCTTCGCGGTTGAAGTATAGCTCAATTATTCGATTGTCGTCCATATCATCACCTCGATAATCATCGGAATGTGGGGTACCGTAGCTGTCTTCATCCTATATGACAGTTAGATAGAGTAAAAGGTTACACTAAAATGAAAATTCTTCAAAATAATTTTATCATTTTTTCCATAGTCTGTCAATACATGTAAAAATTCGGTAGCAACAATGCAAAATAAAAACGGCTATCCCATGCTATACAGCAAAGAATAACCGTTTTATATCGTATTTAGTATCTTTCCTTCATCGCTCTTTCGATGTCTCTGTCAGCGTCTCGTCTTGCTATATCCTCGCGCTTGTCGTAATTTTTCTTACCCTTGCAAAGACCGAGCGCCATTTTAACTCTCGACCCCTTAAAGTAGAGTGAAAGGGGAACAAGTGTATAGCCCTCTCTCGATACGAGTCCTGTGAGCTTCATAATTTCTGATTTGTGAAGGAGCAGCTTTTTTGGGCGCAGAGGCTCTCGATTAAATATATTTCCTTGCTCGTAAGGGCTGATGTGAACGCCGAGGGCAAACATTTCGCCCTTGTCTATCTCGCAGTATGAGTCCTTGAGGTTGCATCCACCGGCTCTGAGGGATTTTACCTCGGTACCGAAAAGCTCTATACCTGCTTCATACGTTTCTATTACAAAGTAATCATGTCTCGCCTTTCTGTTGTCGGCGATGATTCTTGAATCTGTTTTCTTGTCTGCCATAGCTATCTCCGAATGGGATTTTACTATATTTTAGCATATAAAGATCGCAAAATCAACTGTTTTTTGAAAACGCCTCGGAGAAAACCTCAAGTATTTTAAATTTTACGTTGTATCCGCTATCCGTGATGAGCGCGTATTCCTCCTCGGTGTAACCAATTACCGCATCATCGCTCGGTGCATCCTCGGTTGCGATATCGAGACACATCGGCGGATACATAACGCACCACCAGTTTTTTCCCTCAGCATCGCCTATCATTACCTTCAAAGAGGTGTAGATACCCTTTGGCAGAGTGAAGTCTTCGTATTCTCTTGTGTCATACCATTCCTCGCACAGCTTCACCTCGCATCCATAGTCATAGCCTCGCTCGCTTATCCAAAGCTCAACGTCGCCTTGTATCTCGCTTTCAAGCGCCGTTATCCGCTCCTTTGCATCCTCAGGGCTTTTCGTATCGCCAAGATATCTACCGTATTTTTGCAATAGAAGATCACGTATCTCGTATTTCAGACTCTGGTCGGCATCCGAGTTTGAGTTTGCGAGAATATGTAGCCTTACGGTATCCTCATATATCGCCGCATCCTCTTCGGTAGGCAATATCGCTATCATCAGAGCTATAGCTACCATTAGGGTGACGCTAATAATAAGATCAATCGTTTTTTTCATAATTTTACCTCCTGTTCTTATTGCATTATTGACAATTAAAAATGTCATTATTCACAAAAAGAGGGAAAAGCCCTCGTCTTTGTTGACTTTTACTCTTTGCTGTGTTAAAATTATCCTGTAAAAATATTTTAAGGAGAAAAACTATGCTTCCTAATATTCCCGAAATTAAAAATCCTGAGAAATATTCAGAATTTCGTGTGTCCCGTGAAAAACTTGAGTACGCTCTCGCTGCTTCTCTTAAGCAGATCGACAAGGGTATCAATGACTTTGGCTCTATTTTCCCTATGGAGTTTAGCAAGGGCAACGTTTACGCAACTATGGAGAACGTTGCGGGCTGGGGTAACGGCTTCTGGACAGGTATCCTTTGGCACGCTTTCGAGCTTACCGGTAACGAAAAGTATAAAGAGGTTGCTCTTTCACATATTCCCAGCTATACCAAGAGAATTACAGAGAAGATCGGTGTAAACCATCACGATATGGGCTTCCTCTTCACTCCCTCTTGCGTAGCTGCGTATAAGCTTGCAGGTAATGAGGAGGGCAAGAAGGCTGCTATTATGGCTGCTGATCATCTTCTTTCCCGTTATCAGGAGAAGGGCGAGTTCATTCAGGCTTGGGGCAACGTTTCCGATCCTAAGGACTACCGTCTTATCGTAGACTGCCTTCTTAACATTCCGCTCCTTTACTGGACCGCAGAGGTTACCGGTGACGAGTCTTATGCAGTAAAGGCGTTCAAGCACTTCAATTCCACCGTTGACAACGTTTGCCGCGCAGATGCAAGTACCTACCATACATATTACTTCGATCCCGAGACAGGTCTTCCCGTAAGAGGATGCACACATCAGGGCGCTTATGACGACTCTGCTTGGGGACGCGGTCAGTCTTGGGGTATTTACGGTCCTCTCCTTACCTATATCTATAAGAAGGATGAGAAGGCTATGAAGATATTCAAGGCTACTACCAACTATCTTCTTAACAACCTCCCCTCTGACTACGTTGCATACTGGGATCTTTGCTATAACGATGGCGCAGATCAGCCCAGAGACACCTCTACCAACACTATCGCTATGTGTGGTATGCTTGAGGGTATCAAGTATATGGATGAGAACGATCCTCTTCGCAAGATCTACGTTAACGCTATCCATCGTATGATGGACGTTCTTATCGACAATCACCTTGGTGAAAAGGATGAGAAGTCCAATGGTATCCTTCTCAATCAGACCTACGCTCTTCCTCAGGGCATTGGTATCAACGAGCATAACATCTGGGGCGACTACTTCTTTATGGAAGCGCTTCACAGAATGCTTGATCCCGATTGGAAGCTTTACTGGTAATTACCCAAATAGAATCAAATATGAATAAGCCTACGGATTGAGTGTGATCCTAAACGAAGAACACTCAATCCGTAGGCTTTTTTCTCATAGAGATAACTGTTTCGACAGTAGAGTAATTGTTGTTATTAATGAGAAGGATTCATAGTCATAACGTTACGTATTTGGGAATACTATATATAAAGAAATATGGAAGGGTAACGTGTATGAAAAGAAAAATAAATCTGAGGTCTCTCTTTATATGTATAGCGATTCCTCTTGCGGTCGGAGGACTTGCGGCTCTTTTGACCGCAGGTAGTATGAAGGATTTTGCCGCGCTTGAACAGCCGCCACTTTCACCTCCCGGCTGGCTTTTTCCGGTAGTGTGGAGCATACTGTATATTATGATGGGCGTAGCATCATATATCGCGCTCGAGACGCCATCATCGGCTTTAGCGACAAGGAGCGCGTTTTCCGCCTATTTTTTACAGCTTTTCTTCAACTTTTTCTGGTCTATAATATTCTTTAGCCTCGGCGCGTATGAGATAGCATTCGCTTGGCTATGCGCATTGCTCGCGCTTATCATCGTAACTACGGCTCGCTTCTTTAAAATATCATATAAAGCAGGTATACTTATGATTCCTTATATTGCGTGGGTAACCTATGCCGGCTACCTAAATGTCGCTATTGCGTATCTAAACTGATTATGAGAGTAGGTATTGCAGGATATGGAAATATAGGTCGCTCACTTGAGCGAATGATGATTGATAGCTCGGAGTATGATCTTGTAGGCATTTTTACAAGAAGAGCTATTGATGCCGTTGATTCTATTACCAAAAGCGTATTTTCGATTGATGATATAGAACTGTTTAAGAATGAAATAGACGTTCTGCTTTTAACCTATGGTAGCTCTTCGGATCTGCCACGCATAGCGCCATTATTGGTAAGAAGCTTTAATACGGTCGACAGCTATGATAACCATAAGCTTCTGTCGGAATATAAAAAGGCGATGGATTCAGCGGCAAAAGAGGAAGGCAGGATAAGCATTGTGTCTGCAGGATGGGATCCAGGTCTCTTATCTCTTGTCCGACTTTACGCGCATTCCTTCTTACCTAACGCAAGTGTTAATACATTCTGGGGTAGGGGTGTCAGTCAAGGGCACAGCGAGGCTATACGAAGGATAGATGGAGTTAAACTTGCTATTCAATATACAGTTCCGCGAGAGGAAGCCCTTACACTTGCCGGACTCGTCGCCCATAAGCTTGATGATACCGACCGTCACAGACGAGTTTGCTACGTTGTGGCGGATAAGGGTGATGAGGAGCGCATAAGCCGAGAGATACTATCTATGAGAGATTATTTTGAGGGATATGAGACCGAGATACACTTTATCAGCGAAGAGGAGTTCAAGAGATACCATACATCGTATTCGCATAGAGGACGCATATACGGACTTGGCTCAAGCGGTAAATATAAGGAGGTAAAGCATGGACTGTATCTCGACATAGACATAGGCTCAAACCCTGATTTTACAGCCTCCGTAATGCTTGCCGCATCAAGAGCGCTCCTTAAAATAAAGGAGGACGGAGGTATGGGAGCGTACTCCTTCTTTGATATACCACCGTCCTATTTTGCGCCGATTAAATGCGAAAATGTAAGTATTTATTTATGAATTGCTTGTATTTGCAAGGTCTTTGTTGATTTTTGCGAGTCTATCACAGTTGATCTTTACGATCTGTCGATCGTAGGTTACAAAGCCGTTTATCTCATCCTCAACGTCGGATATCTGAGTGTATACAAAGGCGCTGGCTCCCTTTTCTACAAGCGCTCTTACCTCGGTGTCGTAAAGGGTGCAGACAGCCTCCTCATATTTTTCCGCGCTGTCAAGCACTCCGTAGCCATATAGCTTTTCGCTGAATCTATGGTTATCAACGCCGTACGCATATCCTCCGAATTCGGAGATAACGAGAGGCCTGCCGTCAAGCTTCTTGGGCTTCAAGGCTCTGAAGTATATATGTCTTGAGTCTACGTCGCTTTTCGTTCTTCTAAACCAACCGGACGTCGCATCGATCACTCTCGTAGTGTCAAAGCTCTTGAGCTTTTCGTACATCGCGTCTGCCGTAAACTGTCCCCAACCCTCGTTGAATATCGTATAATACACTATAGACGGGCAGTTGTAGAGATGGTCTATAGTAGCATACATCGTGTCTTCGAATATTGCTCTTGACTCGGGATCCTTTGCGAAATTCTTGTCGTTCAGACTCTGAAGGAATGTTGTTTGTACGGTAGGTACGACTGTGTCTTTGAAGAAATGGTACTTACCGTTGTTGACCATATCCTGGAATACCGCAACGCCGAGCTTGTCGCATAGATAATAGAATATCATTGGCTCTATTTTGATATGCTTTCTTAACATATTAAAGCCGAGCTTCTTTGTGAGCTTTATATCATCCTCATAACCGTTAACGGTAGCGGGCATAAAGATTCCATCGGGATAATATCCTTGATCGAGCATGCCGTTAAAGAGATAGGGCCTACCGTTAAGACATATTCTTTGCGTTCCGGCCACCTCTCTTATGTCCACCCATCTGATAGCGAAATAGCTATGGATGATATCCTCTCCGCATTCAAGCGTGAAGTAATAAAGGTAGGGCGTTTCAGGTGTCCAAAGCTTAACATCCTTGGGCTCTATCCTTGCGAAGCTACCGTCAAATTCAAATACCTCTCCGCTTTCTGTGAGAGTAATGCGCTTATGATCGTTGCCTCCTGTTATCGCTATAGTCACTCCCTTTTCATAGGGGGTGATTTTTATATCCTCAATGTGATCCTTCGGTCTTGCCTCAAGCCAAACCGATTGCCATATTCCGCTGACGGGGGTATACCACATACCGCCTCTGTCATATTTCTGCTTTCCATAGGGGTATTTGTGATCTAACGAGTCCTTTGCAATGAGAGATATTTCATTTGCGCCGTCGCATAATTCGTCGGTTATTTCAAAGCAGAATGGAATATATCCACCCTCGTGAGAGCCGATAATTCTTTCGTTAAGCTTGACTGTGCAGGTCTGATCTACCGCGCCAAAATGCAGAAATACTCGCTTTCCCTTGAAGTCATCGCTTAAGGTGAACTCCTTTTTGTAGTGCATAAAATGCTCCGGCAATACGGATCTTTCAATGCCGGACGCGGCGCTTTCGGGCGGGAAGGGCACGGTTATTTTTTCATTGTATTTTGGCGTTATCTCGCTAGTTGTCAACGAGAAGCCCCACTCACCGTTAAGCGACATATATATCGGGCGTCTAAACTGTGGAGTCGGGTGGTATGCATGTGGACAGCTCTTGTCCATCTTTTCTTGATAAGGGGTTGTAAGCTTGTTCATTTTTTTACCTCACACAAGGAATATACTGAGAATCATCGTAAACAGAGAGATGATAAGGAAAAGTATGGCGCCGATATTGGCGATGCCGCCCTTGACTATCTCGCTGTCAGAAAGGAAGATCTCTTTGTCATTGCTTATTTTTATTTTCTTTTTGCGTACCATATCAACCAAGGCGAAGATTCCCGCGAGAATCATTCCGTAGTTGAGATTTGAGTATACGAGAGTAACTATGCCGCTTGTTATTAGCTCAATCACGTTTACTGCGCTACCGGTTGATGCGCGAGCAAGCAGCTCATAAAAGCTGAGCATTGGCCCTTGCGCCGCGAGAGCGACGATCGATCCCAAAAAGTTTATTATCATGTGCATAAGGACTGTGTATCTTACGTCGCGTGTGGACGTATAGACGTAGCCGAGTAAAAGACCGAGGAGCGCCGCGTAGAAGAATTGATATAAATTTCCGTGTATCAGACCAAAGGCAACGGCGGAAAAGATTATAGCCATCTTGTCTCCGTATACCGAGAGACGGTCTATCATAAGCTTACGGAATATCAGCTCCTCGACAATGGGGGCAAAAATCACCATAGCGATAAAGATCAGCCACATCGGTATCTCGGTTAGTATAGTTTCAACGTTGTTTTCGGGAGTTGTGCCTGTAAACGAGCCGATACCGTTGTTCAGTATGTTTCCGATAAGACTGCCTATTGTCATTAAAAGCTGACCGATCACGAAGAGCATAACGAAGTCCTTGAAGGAGAGCCTTGTCTTTTCGCTCGTTTGAGACTTTTTTACGCCGATCAGCAAGAGCATAAAAATGGGAAAGGCGATAAGATACTGCACGCCACAGCTGATTATAACCTCCCATATGCTGCTTTCGGCAAATGCCGCGTATAGCTCGGGCGATAGGAGCATTTCGGCTATAAGATATACACCTACAGCAGAGAATTGGGCAATGATCGTGTATATGAATAAAGCAAGGAAAACGCGTGAGAAAAGCCGCCTTTGACTTTTTTTCTTTGCCTCGCGCTCCTCGGGCGTTTCCATAACTACGCTGTCGTAGTCGTAATAATAATTTTTCATACCGTTCACCTTAAAGTTGTTTTACACATAAATTCTAACATTATATGACCGAAAAAGCAAGGAGAATTATCAAAATTTAAATATCGTCCATAATTTTATAAATAATACACTAAAAAGAAAATATTTTTTGTTAATATTTTCGCGCGATAAATTTTGCGCTCACCTTGAAAACCTAAATAAATTATGGTAAAATAATATTGTTATAATGGCGTAGTATTTTTGTTACGCATATCATGAGAGGCGGTGTAAAGAAATGTTCATACAGGGCTTTGATAATGACAAATACCTCAAGCTTCAGTCCAAGGAGATAAAGGAAAGAATATCACTTTTCGGCGAGAAGCTGTATATAGAGTTCGGAGGTAAGCTTTTTGACGATTTCCATGCGTCAAGAGTACTCCCTGGCTTTGCTCCTGACAGTAAGATCAAGATGCTTATCGAGCTTAAGGACGACGCGGAGATAATTATAGCGATCAATACCGCCGATATTGAGAAAAACAAGGTAAGAGGCGATCTTGGCATCACTTATGATCTCGACGTCCTTAGACTTATCGATGCGTTCCGCGGATACGGTCTTTACGTCGGCTCTGTGGTTATGACCAGATATTCGGATACTCCCGCCGCACAGTCGTTCAAGCTCAAGCTTGAAAACCTTGGTATCAAGGTGTACAAGCACTATGCTATCGACGGCTATCCTCACAATATCCCTCACATAGTTTCTGAATCCGGCTTTGGTCAGAACGAGTACGTTGATACCACTCGCCCCGTCGTAATAGTTACGGCTCCCGGTCCCGGATCCGGTAAGATGGCTACCTGTCTTAGCCAGATATATCACGAGAGTAAGCGCGGGGAAAAGTCTGGATATGCCAAGTTCGAGACATTCCCAATCTGGAATATTCCTCTTAACCATCCTGTCAATCTTGCTTACGAGGCCGCGACAGCCGATCTTGCCGACGTGAATATGATAGACCCCTTCCATCTTGAAGCGTACGGAACCACAGCTGTTAATTACAACCGTGACGTAGAGGTATTTCCCGTTCTTCGCTCTATGCTTGAGCAGATCCTCGGTGAATGCCCATACAAATCGCCTACCGATATGGGCGTAAACATGGCGGGAAAGTGTATTTTTGATGACGAAGCCGTTTCATCTGCGGCAAAACAAGAGATAATCCGCAGATATTACAACGCGCTATGCCGTATGAGAAAGGACGGAGGAGCAGAGACCGAGATAGAGAAGATAGAAATTCTCATGCGTAAGCTCTCTTGCTCACCCTTGTCGGATAGACCGGTTGTAAACGCCGCTCTCAAAAAAGCGGAGGACACCTCATATCCTGCCGTTGCCATAGAGCTTAACGATGGCAGAATAGTTACCGGCAAGACCTCGTCCCTGCTTGGCGCCTCCTCGGCGGCACTTCTTAACGCCCTTAAGGCTATAGCGGAAATAGATAAGGATGAGGATATCATATCTCCCGATATTCTTGCGCCTATTCAGGTGCTTAAAACCTCCCATCTCGGTAACCATAACCCGAGACTTCATACCGACGAGGTTCTGATAGCTCTCGCTATCACAGCTGTGGATTCCGAGTCTGCTGAGCGCGCGATGAAGGCGATACCAAAGCTTGCGTGCGCGGAGGTGCATTCCACCGTTATACTTTCCGAGGTAGACGCCTCTACCTTCAGAAAGCTCGGTATGCATCTTTCCTGTGAGCCTCAGTATCAGACCAAAAAGCTTTTCCATAGATAATGTTATGAAATACGATAAATGGTTAATAAAAAATGCATCGAGTCTTAAGGGCAAGACTGTGGCAATATCCGGATCTACGGGCGGACTCGGAAGGCATCTTTGCAGATATATTGCTTCCTTGGGCGCAAGTCTCGTTCTTCTTGACAGAAATCGTGAGCGCTCCGAGGCTAATAAAAACGCAATTGCAGAGGAGTTCCCGGGTACGGAGATATCTCTTGTAAGGCTCGATCTCGTAGATATACACTCTGTTGCTGATGCAACGGAGGAGCTTAGGAGAATAGCTCCGGATATATTCATACACAACGCCGGCGCGTACAGTATACCTCGTTGCACGTCTAACAGTGGATACGACAATGTCTTTACGATAAACTTTGCCTCTCCGTATTACATGATACGTGAGCTTTTGCCGGTTATAAGAGCAAAGCAGGGCAGAGTGGTAATTGTAGGTAGCATTGCTCACAATTATTCCAAGATAAATGAGAGCGATATAGATTTTTCGGGAGTTAAGTCTGCGTCAAAGGTGTATGGCAATGCGAAGAGATATCTTATGTTCTCACTCTTTGAATTATTCAAGAACGAGAGGGATGCTAATCTCGCGGTGACGCATCCGGGTATAACCTTTACCAATATAACCTCGCATTATCCAAAGGTTATTTTTGCAATAATAAAGCATCCGATGAAGGTTATATTTATGAGCGCCGAGAAGGCCGCACTATCTATAGTGAAGGGCTTTTTTGACTCTACCGAGTATCATACGTGGTACGGACCGCGTCTGTTCAACGTCTGGGGACTTCCGAGCAAGAAAAAGCTTAAGACCTGCTCACTTCAGGAGAGTAAACGTATAGCCGAGATCTCCGAGCAGATCTACAGTAATATTAACAAGATCGCTTCCGCAATTTAATTCTAAACGAGAGGTGAAATATGAAATTATTAAAATCAATACTGTCGTTTATTCTGATAGCTTCCATGCTTCTTTCTCTTGCTTCATGCAAAGCAGATAAAAATAATGACAGCGATACCGATACCGGTGTAACCGATAACAGCGGCAATAAAGATGATAACAAAAACGACAATAACAACGATAATAACGACAGCGAAGAAGATAACGTAAAGGATAACAAGGCGGAGTATACTGTTACCGTTGTTAATCCTTTTGGAAAGCCTATTTCCGACGTAACTGTTTTCGTGCATCTGGACGGAGCGAAGGATTATAACGTTTGCACAGCTCCCATCACCACCGGAGAAGACGGCAAGGCTACCTTTACACTTAACGCCAAGTCTAGTTACTCCGTAGGAGTCGCGGGATATCCGTCTGTTTATTCGGCTAAAAAGGGAGATACTCCCGCTAACCGTTACGCCTTTGACGGCAATAATCTAACCGTAACACTTGACGTTAACTCTTCCTATACTCCGAAATCCTATAAGCTTGGCGATTATATTGCTAACTTCACTCTTACCGATATAGACGGCAATACATACGAGCTTTACGACGTTTTGAAGAATAGAAAGCAGCAAACC
>JAZOUM010000009.1:0-4906 GCA_045658205.1 Eubacteriales bacterium
GTTTGCTTCTGCCATCTTGTGAGTGTCTTCCTTCTTCTTGAAAGCTCCACCCATGCCATTCTTAGCATCCATGATCTCAGCTGCAAGTCTGTCAGCCATGGTCTTTTCACCACGAGCTCTGGAATACTTAATGATCCAACGGAGACCCAAAGTCTGTCTACGCTCTGCGCGAACCTCCATGGGTACCTGGTAGTTAGAACCGCCTACACGGCGAGCCTTAACCTCGAGAACGGGCATAACGTTCTCAAGAGCAGCAACGAATACATCAAGTGCGTTCTCACCGCTCTTTGCCTCGATAGTTGCGAAAGCATCATAAACGATCTTCTGCGCAACACCCTTCTTACCATCGTACATGATGTTGTTGATAAGCTTAGTTACAAGCTTAGAACCGTACAACGGATCAGGCAATACATCTCTTTTGGAAATTTGACCTCTTCTAGGCACTGTACTTCCCTCCTTCATTAAATTATGATATCATAGGTACTCGAATTTTCTACATTCGTTAGTGCTCGCTTTGCAATATATGTGGGTTTAGGAAAATCTAAACAGCTTTAACATCACAGCACGTCGCACATACGTCCAAGTGTACCTTACTTCTTAGGACGCTTTGCTCCGTACTTGGAGCGAGACTGCTTACGGTTAGCAACACCCTGGGTATCAAGGGTACCACGAATGATGTGGTAACGTACACCGGGAAGGTCACGAACACGTCCACCACGGATAAGAACAACGGAGTGCTCCTGAAGGTTGTGACCGATACCGGGGATGTAGCAAGTAGCCTCCATACCGTTGGTAAGTCTTACTCTTGCAATCTTACGAAGCGCTGAGTTAGGCTTCTTGGGGGTGGTAGTAGTAACCTTAGTGCAAACACCTCTTCTCTGCGGTGCAGACTGGTCGATAGACTCATTTCTAAGTGCGTTGAATCCTCTCTGAAGCACAGGAGACTTGGACTTAGTGGGCTTGTCAGAACGACCTTTCTTTACGAGCTGGTTAAAGGTTGGCATGATTTTCCTCCTTCTTCAAAAAATATCTATACAAAGCGCAAAGCGCCGTGCATACTTAATTAACGGCGTAAAAATGGCATAACTACCCCATTTACGCAGTTTACACCCTATTTTAGCACCGAAACAATAGTTTGTCAATACTTTTTTATTATTTTTATTAAAATATCTTCAAAATTGTAATATTAAATAGATAGTAAATAATATTATATATACTTTTTAGTAAAATAACAAGTATAATACAAAAAAGCATATTATAAAATGGAAGAAATCGTATCAAAATGATCGCCGCATCACAAAAAAAGCGAGGATGCTTTACTTAACATCCTCACCTTTATCTATTTAAGACGATGATCAAACCGATCCTTGTCTCAATTGTAGGAGCATCGACTCCTATTTGTTATGTAGTTATCACAAAATATCCGACTCATTCTTTTTTCTATGGAAGAACGCCTTTATTCTCTTACGAAGCTGTATTGCTCTGAGTGCTCTTCCAACGCCCTTGATCCTAACCTTAAGTCCCTTACGAGTTCTCTTTTCATACTGAGCGTGGGTATACAAAAGCACGTTTGCAACGAAGCTACATATCTCCTCCGACTCAAAATACTCAGGCTCTGCGTTGGTCCAAGCGAATTCCTCAGCGTATTGCTCGTGTAAGAGATTCCAGAAGGATTCCTTAGCGTCGCGCCAAAGAAGATTATATATCTTATAGCAACGACTTGCGGAAAGATTAAGGAAGGACTGTGAAAGGGGGGTATACATACCGTGCGCACGGAGGAACTCCTTGATCTTGGCGTATACTACAGGCACCTGCGCATAATACTTTCTGAACAGCTTGTTTCTCGGCTGATTGGAATACACTCTGTGATGTATGAGTCTCTCGTGACACTTGCCAACTCTATCCGCCAAGGACAGAGCTATAACAACAAAATGAGTATCCTCAAACACGCGAAGCTCCTCATCGAACAAAATTTCCTTTTCCATAAGGAATTCTCTTCTGAAAAGCTTATTCCAAACGTATCCGGTGGTGCAGGAAAGAATAACGTCGGGGTAATCACTCTTGGAAACTACGCCTATCTCGTTAAATATCTCGCCGTGATCGCTACGGATATTATCCTCAAATTTTGCCTTTCGATTATTGTAAATATCAAACTTGCATATCGCGATATCAAGCGTTTGCGCCTCTGCAAGATCATAAAGCTTTTCAAGCAAGGAATAGTCGTAAAAGTCATCCGCGTCAAGAAAAATAACGTACTTTCCTCTGGCGCGAGCAAGTCCTTTATTTCGTGCGATAGAGGGACCTGCGTTATTCTCGGTTACGATACGCACCCTCTCATCAGACTGTTGATATTCCTTAAGTATAGCGAGAGATCCGTCGGTAGATCCGTCATCCACACATATAAGCTCTATGTCGGTGAGTGTCTGGTTAAGAACTCCGTCTATTGCGGGCTTCAAATAATCAGCGGCGTTATATATAGGCATTACAACCGATATCTTTACGTTTTCTGCGCTAATCATATCATTCTCCTATTTGCATAGCTATGGCATTTTACATTACAACAATATATTAGCATTTATTTGTCAAAAAGTCAATAGTTGTCTACTTTTAAAAATAAAATGCCGAAAAAAACAGAGCAACCGCGATCGCATAAGTTCACACGCCTGCCCTGTTTTTTATTTTTTTACCGATCAGTGATCGAAAAATTATTACTCACTTACAGTAAGCTCGGTGTAAGCGGACTCCTCGGAAAATGTGATCTCCTCAGCAACCTCATCCGCCTCAACGGTGATGCCGGTGGGGATCTCTTCTGCCTGAGCCTCACACTCAACCTCTACTGCGCGATAGGTACCAAGACCTGTACCCGCAGGAATAAGCTTACCGATAATAACGTTCTCCTTAAGACCGAGAAGCTGGTCCTTCTTACCTCTGATAGCTGCCTCGGTAAGAACCTTTGTGGTCTCCTGGAAGGATGCAGCAGAAAGGAAGGAAACGGTCATAAGAGCTGCCTTGGTAATACCGAGAAGAAGAGGAGCGCCCTCTGCCTTGCGAAGAGAAAGCTCACCCGCATCGATTCTTGCCTGGATCTTTTCGTTCTCCTCACGGAACTCAAGGATATCAACCTTGGTGCCTACGAGAAGATCGGTGTCACCGGCATCCTCAATCTCGATCTTACGTGTCATCTGTCTGGTGATACACTCTACGTGCTTGTCGTTAATTTCAACGTCCTCACCGCGATATACCTTCTGAACCTCACGAATGATGTAGTCATAAACCGCATCAATACCGGACATACGAAGTACGTCTGCAGGGTTAAGGAAGCCCTCGGTAAGAGGCTGACCGCGCTTAACGGACTGACCGTCCTCTATGCAAAGACGCATACCGAAGGGGATTTCGTAAACAATATCCTCACCGTTAGCATCAACAGCATCCTTGATGTGCACCTTGGACATCTTCTTATCGGACTCAATGCGAGCGGTACCGGTATATTCGGTAACGATAGCAGTCTTCTTAGGCTTACGAGCCTCGAAGAGTTCTTCAACTCTGGGAAGACCCTGAGTAATATCGGAACCTGCGACACCACCGGTATGGAAGGTTCTCATCGTAAGCTGAGTACCGGGCTCACCGATAGACTGAGCTGCGATAACACCTACAGCCTCACCGATAGCAACAGGAGTACCGTGTGCAAGGTCAGCGCCGTAACAATGTACGCAAACGCCGCGCTTTGCAAGACAGCGAAGAATGGTACGAACCTCAACGTGGGTGATGCCCGCATTGATAATATCGTTTGCCATTTCCTCGGTAATCATAGTATTAGCGGGAACGATAAGCTCACCGGTCTCCTCGCTGACAACGTCGTTTACGGTGTATCTACCAACAAGTCTGTCATAGAGCTTTTCTACGGAAACCTGACCTGCGATAATATCGGAAACAACGATACCGGAGGTAGCGCCACAGTCCTCCTCACGAACGATAATGTCCTGAGAAACGTCTACAAGACGACGGGTAAGGTAACCCGAGTCTGCGGTACGGAGAGCGGTATCCGAAAGTGACTTACGAGAACCCTTAGCACCCATAAAGTACTCGAGCATTGTAAGACCCTCACGGAAGTTAGACTTAATCGGAATCTCGATAGTTCTACCGTTGGTAGCGAACATAAGACCACGCATACCTGCGAGCTGTCTCATCTGCTTCATAGAACCACGGGCTCCGGAAGTACAAATCATGTTAAGGGAGTTGTAAGAATCAAGGTTCTTGATAAGAGCATCGGTAACCGCGTCGGTGGTCTTATCCCACACGTCGATAACCTGCTTGTATCTTTCCTCGTCGGAAAGTTCACCCCACTCAAATCTCTCGGTGATCTCATCAACCTTAGCGGAAGCCTCAGCAAGAAGCTGCTTCTTCGCGGGAGGAATGGTCATATCGTATACGGATATAGAAAGAGAGGACTTAGTGGAGTACTTATAACCCATAGCCTTGATATTATCAAGAACTGCGGCAGCCTCCGCAAAGCCGTGATACTTGATCGTAAGGTCAACTATCTCTTTGAGCTTCTTGCTCGTGGTAGCAAAGTTGATTTCAAGCGAGAAGGGATCCTTGGAGCGGTCTACGTAACCGAGGTCCTGGGGAACTCTCTGGTTAAAGATAAGTCTACCGTAGGTAGCATCTATTATCTTGCTGGTGGGAACGCCGTCGATCTCCTTAGTCACACGAACCTTGATAGCCGCGTGAATACCGATCTCCTTGTTCTCATACGCCATCTCAACCTCGTTGAAATCGCGGAACACCTTACCCTCACTCTTCTCACCGGGGTGGTCGATGGTAAGATAGTAAGAACCGAGGACCATATCCTGTGAGGGAACGGTTACAGCCTTACCTGAAACGGGCTTAAGAAGGTTGTTAGCAG
>JAZOUM010000010.1:0-4290 GCA_045658205.1 Eubacteriales bacterium
GATTCTTAATGATGCCTAAAACATGTGCTTATGTGTGGACAGTCTTAATAGGGTTTATATCTATGCGAAAGAGTCTTAGATAAAATAAATATTATCTCTGTGTCATACCACAAAATAATAAAAATGTAAAAAGGACGGCTCTTTTCTTTACAAATTGAACCATCCTATAAAACACAAAAAGCTCTGCAATTGCAGAGCTTTTTGTGTATCGAAATACATCTGAACTTTGGTTTTAGGCATAGTGTTTTTTTATTAAATTAGTCCGTTGTGTTTTAGTTCGCGTCGGTCTCTCTTTTTTTATTTTACAACAACGTTTTAAGTTAATTATACAAAGACGCCTACATCGTACATTTACCTTTTCTTACCTCTGCGCATATACAACAATTTTACACCTCGTAATTTGTATACAATGATGATTTTACCGAAATGATACAGTATTTATTGATAAAAATATACTATAGTGCTATAATTGTTCTATCTCAAATTATAAATATTTTAGAAAGCGAGGCAAAACAATGACCGACTCAAGATCACGTTTTCACGCAATCATATCATTGTTTTTGGTATTTTGCCTGCTCTTCACCTCTTGCGGTAAGAAAAAGCAAAACAAAAACGAAGATGGTAATGCAGATGTAAATGTAAACGAAAGCACCGGCAACAACGAATCAGGCACAACCTGCTCTCACGCAGAAACGATCGTCAACGGCGCAAAAAATTCCACTTGCTATGAAACCGGTTATACAGGAGACATAGTATGTAAGGCTTGTACCGTAATAGTTACACCCGGTAGCGAGCTACCTATGCTCTCTCACACTTTTGATGCGGGCAGAGTAACAAAAGAGCCCACTTGTATCGAAGTAGGTGTAAACACATCAACTTGTACTATGTGCGGTACTACAAGAAGAAGCACTATACCAACCGTAGCGCACAACGACGTCTTCCACGATGCCGAGGACGGTACACACTTCCACACTTGCTTAAACTGTCCTCTCAATGAGAATAAGGGACACACACCTAAGGACGAGGGTGTTAAGTTTTTGGCAACATGTACCGAGCCAGCATACACCGAGCTTGTTTGCATAGACTGCGGCGGTACATATAAAGAATACAGCACTACCGATCTTGCTACAGGTCACCTTCTCGGCTCATGGCAGGAAAGCGAGCACAACTGCTCAGAGCCGGGAGTTATGTACCAGACGTGTACAAACAGCGAATGCGATTACGTAAACAGCATTCAGATCCCCGGGAACAGCGCACACGCTCTCGTGTTCAGCTCTTACGAGAGAATGCCTACCTGCTCTCTTGGCGGAGTAGCTCTCTATACTTGTAAGCATTGCGAATACACCGAAGAAAAGCCCCTCGCCTCTAACGGAATGCACAGTTATATTCAAGTAGAGGAAAACGGTGACGGTTGGGTAACCAAGGAATGCTCTGAATGTCATGACAGAACGTCATCCTTCAACGCATCTACCCTTCCCTCCGCAACTCTCAGTACAAGCAGCATAGCGAAGGACAACGCGCTCGAAATGAGTATGGGTACCGCGGCTATCCAGTTCCCTAAAAGCGTTGTATCGCAGATCACAAGCGGTGATAACGTTGTGATATCCGCAGACGTCCTTGACAGCGACGCCAAGGCTGACGCCATAAGCAAGGTTACAAACAAAGAGCAAAAGGCTATCTTAGAGGACGCTCCTATCTTTGACTTTACTGTAACCATAGATAATCAGACCTTCACCGACAATTTCTCAAGCAAGGTTGCCGTAACGGTCCCCTACAATGATGATGTAGAGGATATCGAGGGTCTGGCAATATTCTACCTCGCTACAAGCGGCGAGATAGAGGAGATCTCGGGAGATGACCTTGTCTATAATCCCGACAGTAAGGAGATCACCTTCTTTGTATCACACTTCTCATACTATGCGGTAGCATACAGAGAAACTCAGGCAATGCGCTGTAAGCGCGGTCTGCACGAATTTGAGGCTACTGATACCGTGATTGAGGCTACTTGCTTCAGCTTTGGATACACGGTGTACGAGTGCATAAGCTGTCACAAGACCACAGTAGATGATATAAGTGAACGTAAAGCGCACAACTATGGCGACATCATCCCGGCTAAGCCCACGTGTGATAGAGGCGACTACTCTACAAGAATCTGTCAGAACGACGGGTGCGGTGACGTATTATACGTTGAGTTCAAGGGCGCGACAGGTCACATAATGGACGCTCCCGCTACCTGTGATACATCATCATCCTGTATCAAGTGCGGCTCCGTAATCACCCGTCCTCTCGGACATAATTGGACTGCGTGGGAGAACGTGGTAGAGCCTACCGAGGACAAAAACGGCATTCGCCGTCGCTACTGTCTCACCTGTGGCAAGGTAGATGAGGCTATCCTCGCATCCTCCGGTAGCATAGATGCTATCTCCTACGAGACCTACACTGAACTACTCGACGTGATCTTAGGTGAACTCTTGCAGATAAACAACGGTCAGATATCCTTCTCATATCTCGAAGACGGAACAGATTATACTAAAGCTGAGCTGAAAGTAGAAAAAACCGATAGAGGATACAGACTGTATATATACTCTGACGTGTACAATTATGAGAATATCGACAGTGATGTAATTGATTATCGTCAGGCGTACGAGATCTACTACGATAACGGAGTATTCGTTTTTGTGTATGATTATTATCATAAAGATCGCTATCAGGACTACGCGAACGATATTGAGAATATCGTTTCCTCTGATTTAGAAGAGCTCATTCCGATCAGCATGGAGCTGTTCAAGGAAATGCTCGAGATACTGCACGGACGCCTCGATGACTACGTAAGGGAATATCTTGGCATTACACGTGATCTCGTGAGCGAGTATAAGGACCTGCTCGGCAATGATATCAACGCGGCGCTCGAGAAGGCAGGCTCCACCTACACCGTAGATACGATCGACGACCTCGTCGATTCAGTCGAGACCGTATACGCATATCTCTCGCTTAAGCTTGGTCTTACCCCCTCTGCCGAAATAAAGGAAGGCGTTATCCTTCCCAGCCCCGAGGATATCAAGGCTGTACTTGCGGCGTTTATGAGCGTTAGCGAGAATAACGGCATCACTACCTACTCTATGACCGAGGCGCCTATACTCAGAGACGCTAACGTCATCTTGGAATACTTCGAAGAAAATCTCGATACTAAGCTCGCAGATCTCATCTACAGCATTATCGGTGAAAAGGCTCTCGAGCAGAATGCATCTCTCACCGACTTCAACGCTATAATAGATTATATAGAAGGCGAATTCCCCGGCACACTCAAGCTCAGCGAGGCTGTAGATAAGGCAGTAAACTTCTCTGAAGAGACCGGTTACTTCACAGTATCCACTGTATACAAGCTTGTAGACAAGATCATACTTGAGGCGACAGGCACTCAGTTTGACTCCGAGCAGTATATCCTCGATAATAGCGAAAAAACACTCGACGATATGTTGAAGGAGGCGTTTGGCGAAGAGGATGCAAATGCGTCCGCGCTCTACGCTATGGCTAAGGAATATGCAGGTGAGACGTCGCTTGGCGCAATAGCTATCGACTACAACTACTATCTCGAGCGCTACATCACCGTGGCAGACTACACAGCAAATGCAAGAGAAATACTTGATAACATAGAGATCGAGGGTGATCTCTCCTTCTCGCTCGATGAGAACAACCGTCTCGTAGATATCAAGATCGATCAGGAGCTACACGTAAACTACAACGGAGACGGCAAGTACGTGAAGCTTGAGGAAGTCAAGGCAACCTTCGACCGTGACGCAAGCGTTAAGGTTGAGATCCCAGAGTTTGCAAGAGAGTCCTTCAAAGACGTAAGCTCCTACTACGACGCTGAAGGAAACCTCATTATCGAGGGACTTGATCCCACACTTGACTACGAATTCTCTATTATGGGTGACGTGTATGCTGATGTTAAGGATATAGTAGTCCTTGACGATGCGGTTTCCGCTAACAGAGGCTTTGACGTATACGTACTCAAGGAAGAATACTGGAACTCATACGACCATGTTGACGACTTTTATCTTTATAACGGCAATTACTACAGATACGAGAGAATCGACCACTATATCTATAAGCACGATTCTTTAGTAAGCGTTGACGAGTATTTCTCCTCGCTCGACCTCTCCCCACAGGGTGATCCGATAGGCTACCTTGAGGGATACTCAGAGAATATCCCGATCTATAGAACCTCGTTCGGTATTACGTATATGATAGGTGGCGAGTGGCGCATTTCCAACGACTACGGCACGGTAT
>JAZOUM010000011.1:0-2880 GCA_045658205.1 Eubacteriales bacterium
TCTAACCAACTGAGCTATGCCTCCGTGCACTATAAGTATTTATGTTTTTCTTTAAGTATTATAGCATATAGCTAGGGGTTTGTCAATGCTTGGATTTGCAAGGCGTCTTATCGACAAAAAGAGCAAGAACAGAGGTTTTTAGCCATTCTATTCTTGCTCTTCTTTATGTAAGATAGTGCGTATTTAACTTAATTACTGCTGTGGTGCTTCAATGCCGAATAACTCGTAAAGAGCGTTCTTATCCTCATCGGAGAGGTCTGCCATATCGTCAATCGCAGACTTGAACTGGGACTTATCGTCCTCGTTTACGTTAACGGTTACGGAGCCTACAAGGTCTATACAGCCGTGAGCCTTATTTACGATGTCACTCGCCTGCTCCTTGGTAAGCTCTTCTTCATTAAGCTTAACCTGCTCGTATTCAGCGAATGCCTTGATACCGTTACCTGCCTGTACGAAGAATTCGGGATCAATAGATTCCATCATCTCGTCTATCTCTTCCTGTGAAACGTTCTCGCCACTCATTTCAACTACTATATCCTTGATAGTAGTCATGGTTGATTCGTCAAGCTCGCTAATGGAATCACCAACGTTCACAAGCTTGTCACCGAGGGTGTTGAGCGCAGAGATAATTTCCTCTGGCTCTGCATTTTCGTCTTGCAAAATGCTAAGTTCACTTTCAATAGAAGTAGCGACGTTTGCTACCTCCATAAGAGTGGCTGCAAGCTGAACGGTGGCGTCAAGGGTAACCTTGTTGCCGTTAGCATCGGTTGTAGAGGACATCATACTGTAATACCAATGTCCTGTGCTGCTGTAAATTTTACCTATTCCTGACTCTGTATAGCCTTTAATGTCAATGCTTTCCGGCAACTCAACTAAAGGCTTGCCATTCATTTCCAGACTTGTGATCTGCGCGATCTGATTCAAGAGTCCCGTCATAGGAGCAAACAGGAAGAAAGCAAGTAAAACGCCCTGTGCCAAACCGACCAAAGCGCCAACGCCTCTGTGCTTTTTGATAAGTTTCTTGCGCTCGCTGTGAGTGAGTACGATTGTTTTATTAACCGATTCAGTATTTGCAAGCTCGGCATTTGTCGCGAAGAGCTCCTCTACATTTATATCTACGGGAGCTTCAGCATTAAACTCTGTAGTTGTTTCCTCTGCCTTTTCCTCTTCAACCTGAACGAAGGACTCGGTGGTTTCTTCTTCAACCTGTGCAAAGGATTCGGCAGCCTCTTCTGTTGTCACGCCGCAAGCCTCGGTAGATACCTCTTCGGTTATTTCTTCTTCGGGCGTTACGTTTTCGGTATTGAGGGATACGGTTGCTTCATTAGCCTTTGCCGCTTGAGCAAGGCTTTCAGCGTAGAGCCTCTCTGCACGAATGTTTTCAACCCTTTTGATAAATAGCTTAAGGAATGGGAATACGAGTGACCAGGTAAGGAATCTAAACGCGAAGAGCATAATGAAGTAAGAAATAATGCCTACAAGAATCTCAACCAGTGAAAAAATTAAGCTCTGAAGGCTCTGGGGGATAGTACCGCCCTGAAATGCCTGTGTTATGGTATCTGATAATGGAGCTCCGCCAATACTGATTTTCATTACGGCGTCTAAAATTGCACCGCGGGATACTAATGCAAGAACCGCTGAAAGAACTACCAGCACCAATCTTAAGATAGCGCGCTCTCTGCCGCGGATGAAGCCAAACAATGCGCCGAGAAGCATACCGACGAGTGTTAAGCCTAAAACAACAGATGTAATAATGCCCATAAAATCACCTCTTGAATTTTATAATATTGATAGTAACATTATATATTAATATTAACGAAATGTCAATAAAATTTTAAAATGTCATATTAAAAGACAAGTTTTTAGTCGGCTTTGCTTGATTAACACGTACTGCGTCCGTGCGGTACAAAAACAAAAAAAGAGATAACCGCGAGGGTTATCTCTCTTTTACCGATAAAGCATGTCCCACGAAAGTCGAACCTAAAATGAAATCACCTACGGTGATGAAATCCTCACTCCGTTCGGATGAAATCTTCAGTCTACGGCTTCAGATGAAATTAAATCCGCCTGCCATAACCCCGCGGTAGCGGGATTTCATCGCAAAGCGATTTCATCCACGGCAGTGGATTTATTCCGACGAAGGCGGATTTAGTTGAAAAAAGCTCACCTTTTGCATTTAAACATCATTTATAAAATACTTTTTTGAATAAACCATACAATCTCCAAAGAAAGCATCACCATTAGTGAGATATTCGTTTGCTGATTTGTCCGAACAAGTAATATCCATAGGCGCTCTGCTTAAAACGAAGACACTCTCTGCATTTTCCATTAATGATATTTTAATTTTGCTGATTAATTTCCACGTTACATTTTTACCAATAGAATACTGAAGCTTTCCTGTTCTATAAGTTTCTCTGTTTCCACGGTAAACTTCCACATTGTTTTTAGAAGCGAAATGATATTTTACATACCTTCTTCGAACAAAGATTATAATCAAATTTAATGTTTTATCTCTACTGGACAGAGATATGTATTTAGGAAAAACAGAAAAGAGAAGCTTAAATATACTATTGCATTTAAAAGCACTTTTATATGTTTGTTCTGCCTTTTTCCTGATATTAAAAACAACGATGATGCGCACCACAATTTGCAGGAAATACGCAATCGCAATCACAACCGCTTCAATGATAAATATATTGGGAACGGAGTCGCTCTGTAGTTTGAGGGAGAATATGAAACTAAAAAAGAGAACTAAAAACCCAAATATCCATTTTTTCATATTCGAACTTGCTCCTTTCTTATATGATGATTATATCACATTTTTACAAATTATTCAAGAGATATAAAGAATTTGGCACCGAGGCGTGTGCTTGTCTTGAT
>JAZOUM010000012.1:0-27875 GCA_045658205.1 Eubacteriales bacterium
GGGGTTGCCCAAGGTAGAGAATCTGAATGTGCTGTCGGGTGAATTTATCAATATGGAATACACGCTCCCGAACGGAGAAAAAGTGAAATTCCTTGACGATAAACAGACCTATCTTGGCAGTCAACTCGAGGGAGAAACCAAATGCTACGGAATTGTTGCCAACATGGACTTCCTTCTCGTCTGTACTTACGAGGAAAACGGAGAGAATCCAGAGCTTGTGATTTACAAGAAACGATAAATCAAATTCCAATTTGTCGAACTAAAAATAGGTGCAAACCCTTGTAGAAAAATGCACCCATAACTCTAAATTTTGCACCCATAATAAAATGGTATCAAAATTTTAGATTACTCACATAAAATCGAAAAAGAGGTACTTGCTACCTCTTTTTTGTTTTTACTGTCAGCATGGCATACCGATTTGAAATTGTCTGCATAGCAGATGCAGGTTCGCATACCGTAGGTATTTACGAAGCATAGCGGAGTATATCCTGTCATTCCGACCAAAAAACGACTGTAATTTTGATACAAAATTGCAGTCATTTTTTTATCCATTACGGAGTAATTGCATGTCATCACGCAACTTGTTCGCGTGCATATCATCAAAAGAGCGAGAAAATCGCTCTTTTTTGCATATCATCACGCTTTAGCGTGTATAAAAACTCCGTAATGATGATATACAATGCTTCGCATTGATGATATATCGCAATAAATTGCGGATGATATACACTTTCTGCGAAAGTGATTTTATTTACAAGCCTTTTTTTAGCCTAAAATATAAATCGTTCATTTTATACCTAAATCTATGATATAAGCGCCCACTAATAGTGAGCGCTCTTTTTTATAGCACAAAAATGTGTTACAGCTTTTTATATCAACTATACTTTCATCTAATCACAACAAGCGTATGAAGCTTAAATGGCGGTATTTTCAATGTAATACTATCTCCGTTCTTTACAAACTGAACGGGGGTGCCGTCGGGCTCAACTGTTGCCGAAGTTACTTCCCTATCGATCTTAAGAGTCAGCTCAATGTCATAAAGCTTTGGGAAATCAGGAAGCAGGCAAACGTTGCCGCGATTTATAGGTGGAGCGTAAAGGATATGTAATGCAACAAAATCGCCGTCATTACTCTCTCTTAAACGCACTCTACCTGACGAAGGAAGCTCTCTTGTGATGATTTTCTCTGAATAACCCATTCTTATCGCTCTTGCGATATATTCCTCGAGAACGTAGTTGCCGGTTTCATTATACGCCTTAAATACCGGGTGCGCAAAATATATGAGGTTATTTTGCTTTACAAGGGCGGGATAAGCGGCCTTTTCGAGATTATACGGCGTATTCTTATGTCCACAAAAATGTCGATAGGTACGATTGAAATACGGCTCGTATACATCGGCGAGTACTTCCCCATCCGACTCGGTAATATAAGCAGATGAATATGAAAGGAACGGAGTTTTTATCTCGTCTATCTCACATCTGATATAATCGTTATCCGCCTGTGAAGGAGCAATCTTTTTTATACCTAACTCATCGAAGATACTCTCGTAGCTTGCGACTATGGTTCCTCCCTGCTTCTTAAACTGCAAAATTGCGTTCTTATCATTTTCCGTAAATTCAACGTTGTCCGGGAGGATGATGCAAGAATATTTACTAAGGTCATCGCCAGACTCTACAACGTCGTACTCCTGATGCATGATCTGGAGAATCTTGGAAGCGCCCATATCGGAGTCATAATCGTGGCTAAGCCAAATAGCGAGATCAGCGCACGCTCTCGTGTTTTCGGAATACTTTTCTATCTTCTTGACATAGTCAAATGCATGACCTATGATGGAATAGGTGCTTTCATCCAATTCACCGGAAGGATGGAGCTGGTCACCGACCGATATAGAAGCGCCTATACTAAGCATATCTGCGCACTCGTAACGCAAAGCTTCCTTATTTTTAAAGCCGCCAAACTCTCCCCAAGCATGATGAAATTTACCCGTCATACCAAGAAAACGTTTGCCGTATTTCTCAAAAAATTTAGCTCTTAGCGGCATAAGATCGTATCCACCCCAAGCCGTAGGAAGATCCTCAAGCTCATAGTGTGTCTGATACGGATGGTATTCGGTACGGTTCATATCCGCGCCACCGTTATAGAAAACGGGAGCGTTTTCGGCATACTCGTGTACTATTGCGGTTAGATCCTTCATAAATCGGATGCGTCCCTCTGAATAATAGGCTCTGACATCGTCAATATTCTCGGGATCAAGACCTTTTTCTATCATACCGGCGCGACAGGAATCGCATACGCAGTTATCGCCGAAAAAGCAGATGTCATAGAAAATTCCGTCGGAAACATCGAAGCTTTCGCAAATTTCACGCGTAATTTTTTCAAGATACTGCTTATATCCTCCGCGAAGGCACAAAGACGTCCATACGCAGTGTTGAAGAGGGGCGTCAGGATCATCAATCTCGGTATCCAATTCCCCCATATATGCAGACTTGCGTGTATAAAAATCAATCTGATGCCATTCCGGATGCTCATCGGCATCCTTTTTGCACCATCCGGCAGTAATGTAGATAGGCGCTTTAGCTCCTGCCGCATGAATAGCGTCTATCTCTTCCTTAAGAAGATTGAAATCAAGTCCGGGATGGATAGCGCCGAGCTTTGATGGATAATAGGTATATCCGTGATGACACTTAGCAAATACGGTGACGAGGTCAACATTTGCCTTTTTTAACATCTCGGTAAATTTTTCCTTATTAAATTTTGCGCCTATATCCTTAATATCAGGACTTGTATGAAAATCAAGATGTACGCATCTCATATTATATACTCCAAAAAAAATATTCAACGATCAAACTCTGTACAGCTCTATTTTTTCCGCAATATTTTTCGCGGTGTCTGCCATAAATTTGGTAACCGTAGGATAATGCTCTTCCATAAAGCCCAAGAAGAAATTATCCGCCTCCATATTAAAAGCACCACGATAATTGATATCTCCAAGCGCGTGGGCAATGGCATCCCAATTCATTTTTGCGGCTCCGGGAAGCGTATGCAGATCGTCAATATAGTCTACGTCGTGAGCATGGATACAACCGAGTCTGTCGTGACCTAAAATGCGTATAGCGTCCTCGGGCTCTCGACCGCAAAGCGCAACGTGACCAAGATCAAGACAAACGGTAAAAACGTCGGGATCATTAAGATCATCGTAATATCTGCAAAGCTCGTATGGATCGGCGCAGACCTGATCGCATATTCTGCCGGTTATATGATGTCTGCCCCACATATTCTCTATAGCAATCTTTACCTTGTTTGTACGCGCAAGTGGAGCAAGAGCCTTGTAAAACTTCATATTTATGTCATATAGTTCCTCAGAGCGACCGTGATACGCGCCATTCATTATCGGATGGACCACGATATTCTCTATACCGAGAAGCGAGCAGAATTCAAACGCGCGTGGGAACAACGGTATCATCTCATTAACGTAACGGTCGTATTTTCCGAACGGAGCATGCGCCTGTACGAATTTAACACCCGCCTTTTCAGCCATATCATGAAGAATAGCAGCTACCTCACGATAATCGTCGGTAAATGGACAAGCATTGAGATCAAACATCGACACGTCTATACCCGTGTACCCTGCCTCGATCATCATTTCTACCGCGCGTACAAGCCCATACTTATCTGCCAAAAACATGGTTTGATTTGAAAAAATCATAAAATCTCCTTAAAACTCAAGCTCGAGTCCGTCATAGCTTATAATAAAGCCGTATTTTTCCGCATGCTCACACATTTTGTGATAATCCGCGTCGACACCCTGATGTGAAAAGTGATTTGCTATGCAAACGGTGTTATTATCGGTAATTCCACTCATATCCATAAATCCCTTAACAGCAACGTTATCGAGCAAACCCATATGATGATCCGCAACGCCGAAATCTTTGAGAACATTTCTGTAAGCATAGGTACAATCAAAGGAAATGGCGTTAAGCACAATGCCGCGGTTGATAAGATATTGATACACGTCGTAAGATGGGCGACCGCAATCATTAAGTACGAGAAATGATTTTCCGTTCTCCTCGATAAGATAGATAAACGGCATTTTTGTACCATGCTCCGCAGGGAGAGGCGTAACGAGATATTTGCCGATAGCTCTCGTCTCATACGGCTTCATCACGTCATAGATAACGCGATCCTGCTGCTGAAACTGCTTAGACTCCTCATCAACCTTACAAAGCTTAAGAAGCGTATCCTCAGAGCCGTGTACAACGAGTGACTGCGTACCAACCTCACAGGCAAAGCCCTTGAGTCTATGCCAAAGCTCCTCTGAGTAAAGATGATCCTCGTGCGGATGAGTTATGATAAGGTGCTTAAGATACGTAAGATTATAGTCATACTTCAAGCTGTTTGAATATGTATCAGGACCGAAATCCACAAGCAGATCGTCGTTTATAAGAAGCTGTGAACGAGCGCGAAGCTTTCGTCCCTTCTCTTCTCTTGCAAGACGGCAGACCTCGCAGTTGCAAAATATTCCGGGAACGCCTTCTGCAGCCGCTGTACCCCAATACTGTATCTTCATAAATCCCTCCGGACATTAACGTAAATTTAGTATTTTTATTTTATAATAAAACTCGGAAAATGTCAAGAAAGGGAGAGAAAATGACTAAAAGACTTTTTGATATTAAAAAGTCGCAGAATGCAAGGATTCTGCGACTTTTTCAAAGATATTCAATTTAAAATATCAATTCAAAAATCAGAAGTTCTCGGGATATACGCCCTGAGCCTTAAGCTGCTTGAAAGCCTCAACAACTACGGGCTTATCTTCCTTATAGGTAACGCCGTACCACTTATCCTCATTGTCGAGAACAAGAGCGTCTGCCTTACCCTCCTGGATCATATCGGAAACGAGAACGGGAAGAAGATACTCGCACTTCTCGGGGTTCTTGGGAAGATTTTCGTCAAGGAACTTGGGGAAACGAGCCTTTGCTTCCTTAAGGTAAGCGGGAGTGAAGCCCCAAAGGTTCATAGAAACGATGGTGTCGGGAGAGAGAGACTGCTTGAAGCCCTCGTCAAGGAAATAGATAGAGCCGTCTTCCTCTACACCAATCTGAGTGCGCTCCTCAATCTTGGTGAGAAGTCCGTTTTCAAAGGTACAAACGCCACGAGCAACGGTACCCTTCTCGGTAACGGTATTCTTAAGGAGATAGCCAACCATAGCGAAGTGGTACTTCTCATCATCCTGTGTATTCTTGAGGAAATCATAGATCTTCTTGAAAGCGTTTGCGCCGTAGTAGTCATCAGCATTGATAACCGCGAAGGGCGCGTCAACGGTATCGAGGCAGCACATAAGAGCGTGTGCGGTGCCCCAAGGCTTTCTTCTATTTTCGGGAACAGAGTAGCCCTCGGGAAGCTTATAAAGCTCCTGGAATACATACTTAACGTTGATGTCCTTGCCCTCAAGATGCTTATCCATAACCTCACGGAAATCCTTTTCGATCTCCTTCTTGATAATGAATGTTACGTCACGGAAGCCCGCTCTGATCGCATCATAAATGGAATAGTCGATAATGATGTGGCCCTGCTCATCAACCTTGTCGATCTGCTTAAGTCCACCGTATCTGCTGCCCATACCTGCAGCCATTATCACAAGCTCGGGATTTTTCATTGGTTTATCTCCTGTAAAATTTAGTTTATACAAGTATATTATAACTTCTCTTATGAGCAAAATCAAGGTAAAATAGAAAAAAATATTTGTAATTTCGGTTAGCTTTATTCTTTTTTACAAACACAAGGCTATCAATGTCGAAAAAAAAGAATTTACGGCTTGAAAAAAGGAAAAAAATATTATATAATGTAAAGAGAAAACTATATCTGAAAAGGACGGTAAAAAAATATGAGCACCTTTAATCTTGTTGACCACCCTCTTATCCAGCACAAGCTGACTATAATGAGAGATAAAAATACTTCCTCTAAGGATTTCCGTCAGCTTCTTGACGAGATCTCTATGCTTATGGGTTATGAAATAACTAGAAATCTTCCCCTTGAGGACGTTGAGGTAGAAACGCCTATCTGCAAGGCAACGTTTAAGAGAATAGCGGGCAAAAAGCTTGCGGTTGTTCCGATCCTCAGAGCAGGTCTTGGTATGGTAGACGGTATTCTCAGACTCGTTCCCTCCGCCAGAGTAGGACACATCGGTCTTTACCGTGATCCCGAGACTCACCTCCCCGTTGAATATTACTGCAAGATGCCTCAGGGTATCGAGGATAGACTTACTATCGTTGTAGATCCTATGCTTGCAACCGGTGGATCCGCGGTAGACGCTATCACAATGGTAAAGGCAAGAGGCGCGAGCAACATACTCTTTATGTGCCTTGTAGCATCTCCCGAGGGTGTAAAAAAGGTACAGGAGGAGCATCCCGACGTTGACATCTACTGCGCGGCGCTCGATGAAAAGCTCAACGACCACGCATATATCGTTCCCGGACTTGGTGACGCGGGCGATAGAATCTTCGGTACTAAATAAATGCGCGAAATAAAAATTGCAAAAAACGATGCGGGACAGCGACTTGACAAATTTCTTACCAAGGCGCTTGATCTCCCTGTCGGTCTTTTGTACAAATCAATAAGAACGAAAAAAATCAAGGTCAACCGAAAGCGCGCCGAGAATAATACTGTGCTTGTCGGGGGAGACACGATACAGTGCTTTCTTGCCGAGGAATTTTTCGCCAAGCTCGATGATACAAACGAGGTGTCCCTATCTTTTGATAAGATACAACCAAAGCTTGATATCGTTTACGAGGACGAAAATATATTGCTTTTAAACAAGCGTCCCGGAGTTTCGGTTCATGAGGATGAGGACTCAAAGGTAAACACACTCATCGCGCACGTTCAAGCATATCTCTACCAAAATGGAGAATACAACCCTAAGGATGAACAAAGCTTTGCGCCTGCCCTATGCAACAGAATTGACAGAAATACCGGCGGTATAGTTATTGCGGCAAAGAATGCGGAAGCGCTGAGAGTGATGAACGAAAAGATCAGAGAGCGAGAGATAGACAAGCTTTATCTCGCGGCAGTACACGGCATCCCCGAAAAAAAGGAAGCCACTCTCACAGGATATCTTCTTAAGGATGAAAAGCTTAACAAGGTACGCGTTTACGACAAAAACGCTCCTAGAGGCGCTAAAAATATAATTACAAAATACAAGGTCATAGCAACAAAGGGGCAAAACTCGCTCATTGAGGTCGAGCTACTCACGGGTAGAACACATCAGATCAGAGCCCATATGGCGCATATAGGACATCCTCTCGTAGGAGACGGTAAATACGGAATAAACAAATCCGATAGAGCCGAAGGATATAAGTTCCAGGCGCTCTACTCGTACAAGCTCCGTTTCACCTTTAAAGGAGAGCCTACTGTTCTCGACTATCTTAACGGTAAAGAATTTTCAATACCGAAAAAGGATATCTATTTTACAAGCGATTTTTTCAATAAATAAAATATGGGGTGTCTCAAAAAATGAGACACCCTTGACTTATATATGTAGTTTTTTACGAATACATTGGTAGAAAACGCATTATTTTTTGCCGGTGGAACCGAATCCACCCTCACCGCGAACCGTGTCGGTAAGTTCTTCCACCAACTCAAACTCTGCCTTTAGGAACGGAACGATTGCAAGCTGCGCTACTCTTTCCTTAGGTTCTACTGTAGCCACTGCGTCCGAATGATTATGTAAGGCTACCATCACCTCTCCGCGATAATCGGCGTCTATTACACCAACCTTATTGGCAGGGGCAAGACCTCTCTTGCTCGCAAGTCCGGAGCGGGCAAAGATAAGACCGCAATACCCCTCGGGAATTTCAACGGATATACCCGTGTGAAGAAGTACGGTAGTATGCGGCTCGATCGCAATCGGCACATCCGCGAGCAAGTATAGATCTGCACCTGCGGAATACTCGGTGCCGTAAGTAGGCGCTATAGCATTTTCATTAAGCTTTTTAATTCTTACCTTCATCATTTTTCTCCTCTTTATGATCATAGCATTTATCAAGCTTACAGCCTTCCCAAATAACTATCTCACCTGAAAGACGCGTTTTGTTCATATCTATTATTCTCTGATTTGAGGATCCTCTGAATCGTAATCCAAGCTGCTTTTTCTCTTCCTCAAACCTACCGTCAACAAGAATGTCAACTAGTGACAAAATCTCGCAAGTTATATCGAGATGCTTGGGATGCTCACCGAGGGCGCCTGTCAGCTCCTCGTAAAGATTACCTGTAAAAAGCCAAAGATTTTTATCGGGATAACGCCTTTTAAACTCACGAAGAAAAGGCAGAAGCGCCCTCTGGTTAGATGGCTCCATAGGCTCACCTCCGAGGATAGTAAGTCCTCTCACCGATGGGATATCAAAGGTCTTCAGTATATCCTCGGCAACCTCATCGGTAAACGGTTCTCCATAGTCGAAAGCCCACGTCTCGGGCTGAAAACAGTTTTTGCATCTATTTGTGCATCCGCTAACGAAGAGAGTCGTTCTTAGTCCCTCGCCGTTAGCAACGTCAAATTTCTTTACAGTTCCGTAATACATTGTAAGCTCCGTTTTACATTTTATGCGTTAATTTATCCTTTAAGAACATACCCGTGTAAGATTTCTCGCACTTAGCAACCTCCTCAGGGGTACCGGTTGCAACGATCGTTCCACCGCCGTCTCCGCCCTCGGGACCAAGGTCTATAATGTGATCGGCGCACTTGATAAGATCAAGATTATGCTCTATGGTAACGACGGTATTTCCCGCGTCAACAAGCCTGTCAAGTATTGCAATTAGCTTGGATACATCCTCGGTATGAAGTCCTGTAGTCGGCTCGTCAAGAATGTATATGGTCTTACCGGTAGAACGCTTCGCAAGTTCTGTAGCAAGTTTTACTCTCTGCGCCTCGCCACCGGATAAGGTTGTCGATGACTGACCAATCTTTATATATCCAAGACCTACGTCATAAAGAGTGCGGAGCTTTCGCTCAAGCTGAGGCAATCCTTCAAAGAAGTACATTCCCTCCTCTACCGACATTTCAAGAACGTCGTAGATATTTTTACCCTTATATCTTACCTCGAGTGTGTCGCGATTATATCTTTTTCCACCGCAAACGTCACATTTTACGTATACGTCGGGCAAAAAGTTCATTTCTATGCACTTTACTCCGTCACCCTCACATGCCTCACATCTTCCTCCGCGAACGTTGAAGGAGAATCTGCCGGCATCATATCCCTTCGCCTTAGCGTCCTTGGTTTTAGCAAAAAGATTTCTAATATCGGTGAAAAGTCCGGTATAAGTGGCGGGGTTTGATCTCGGAGTTCTGCCTATAGGACTCTGATCTATGGCAATCACCTTATCAAGATGCTCAAGCCCCGTTATGCTATCGACCTTTCCGGGATAAGTTATTGAACGATTTAAATCTCTTTGAAGAGTTCTTAACAAAACAGCATTTACAAGTGAGGATTTTCCACTACCGGATACACCTGTAACCGCTACGAATTTTCCGAGGGGAACGTCAACGCTTACGTTCTTAAGATTATTTTCTCTCGCCCCCTCAACGTGAATATAAGTGCCGCTACCTTCTCTGCGACATTTAGGTACAGATATAGCTTTTCTTCCCGAAAGGTAGGCACCCGTGATAGATTTTTCGCACTTAGCAACCTCCTCCGGAGTACCTATAGCAACAACCTCACCGCCGTGAATTCCTGCGCCGGGGCCAATATCCACGATGAAATCTGCCTCTCGCATAGTCTCCTCGTCGTGTTCTACCACGATGACGGAATTGCCAAGCTCACGCAGATGCTTAAGCGTATTTATAAGCTTTCCGTTATCTCTCTGATGCAAACCAATGCTCGGTTCATCGAGAATGTATAAAACGCCTGTCAAGGCAGATCCGATCTGAGTTGCAAGACGTATTCTCTGCGCCTCTCCACCGGAAAGAGTACCTGCGGTTCTCGCAAGATTAAGATAATCAAGACCTACACTGACAAGGAAGTTAAGACGAGCTTTGATCTCCTTAAGCACCTCTTTAGCAATAATGGTCTTTGACTCATCGAAGGTGAGCTCCTCCACAAATTTCAGCATCTTATCTACTGAAAGTCGCGTGATCTCATCGATATTTAGCCCTCCGACTGTAACGCCAAGTACTATATCGGAAAGTCGTCTCCCCTTACATTTTGGACAAGCGACGTCCTCTACAAATTCCTGATAATAGTCGCCGCCCTGCATACGCATACGCTTTTCCATTATGCGAACTATACCGTCATAGGTAGTGTTCTGCTCCTTGCCCTCGCCGCCAAAATAGCGCATAACATTATACTTTCTGAGCCCCGATCCGTACATAAGCACATCCATCTGCTCATCCGTAAAGTCGGAAAGCGGAGTATCAAGCGTAAAACCATACACTTCGCCTACCGCGGCGATAAGAGGTCCTGTCCAGGAATCCTCAGTCATAGTTTTAAAGCCGTTTACGGCAATACCACCGTCGCGCAATGAAAGCGATTTGTTTGGAATAAGCTTTTTTACGGATATTCTTTGCATATTACCGATACCGGCGCACTCGGGACAGGCGCCTATCGGGTTGTTAAAGGAAAACATTCTAGGCTCAAGCTCCGGGAAGCTGATGCCGTGCTCCTCGCAGGCATATTTCTGGGAAAACTCAAGCTCCTCGCCTTCTCCCTCGCGAGGGACGGTAACTATGGTAACTCTACCGTCGGAAACGCGCAAGGCGCTCTCTACCGAATCGGAAAGACGAGAGCGCATATCGTCCTTTATGACAAGTCTGTCAACAACTATGTCTACGGTATGTCTGAGATTCTTATCAAGCTCTATATTCTCTGTAAGATCGTAGAGATTGCCATCTACTCGAACGCGAGCAAATCCACTTTTTCTCGCTTCGGCAAAAACCTTTTCGTGCATACCCTTTTGCGCGCGAACGACGGGAGCAAGTACCATAAATCGAGTTCCCTCAGCCAACGCAAGTATCTTTTCAACGATCTGGTCAAGTGACTGTTGTTCTATTTTTTTACCGCATACGGGACAATGCGGAGTTCCGACTCTTGCGTAAAGTAATCGGAGATAATCATATATTTCCGTAACGGTACCAACCGTAGAGCGTGGATTTTTAGATGTTGTTTTCTGATCTATGGAAATTGATGGGGAGAGTCCCTCGATCAAGTCTACCTCAGGCTTGTCCATTTGTCCGATGAACATACGGGCGTAAGACGACAAGCTCTCCACGAAGCGACGGTGTCCCTCCGCATACAAGGTATCAAAGGCAAGTGAAGACTTACCACTACCGGAAAGACCTGTAAGTACAACAAGCTTATCTCTCGGTATGGTGACATCTATATCCTTTAAATTATTAACCTTTGCGCCCTTAATGACAATATTTCTTGACATTTTAGTTCCTTCTATAGTATTTAGTGAGTAAATATAAGTTATTTTCTCAGTTCTTTAATTCTATCTCTTATATATGCCGCCTGCTCAAACTCAAGACGCTTTGCAGCATCCTTCATTTCAGCGGTAAGCTTTTCAATAAGCTTTTCACGCTCAAGTCTCGAAAGCTTTTTATCGCTCTCGGGCTTAACCTTCTTGCCTATTTCTATAACATCGGCTACCTTTTTCTTAATGGTAGCGGGGGTGATACCGTTATCCTCGTTATACTTCATCTGTATAGCGCGTCTACGGTTTGTCTCGTCAATCGCGCCTCGCATAGAGCGTGTAATCGTATCGGCATACATAATAACGTGTCCGTTTATATTTCTCGCCGCGCGTCCTACAGTCTGTATAAGAGAGGTCTCTGATCTCAAGAATCCCTCCTTATCTGCGTCAAGTATAGCGACGAGAGAAACCTCGGGGATATCAAGACCTTCTCGAAGAAGGTTAATACCAACAAGCACGTCAAAAAGACCGAGTCTAAGGTCTCGTATGATCTGCATACGCTCAATAGTTTCAACTCTATGGTGTATATACTTAACCTTAATGCCGTTCGCGGCAAGGTATTCGGTAAGATCCTCCGCCATCTTGGTAGTAAGAGTGGTGACAAGAGTTTTTTCGCCACGCTCTACGGTATCACGGATATCCGAAAGGAGATCGTCAACCTGCCCTTCTACAGGTCTTACCTCTACAAGAGGATCAATCAGTCCCGTAGGTCTTATAAGCTGCTCTACTATAGACGAGCTTTCGTTCTTTTCATAATCACCGGGAGTCGCGCTGACAAACACAGCCTGTCTTATACGCTCCTCAAACTCGTTAAAGAAGAGAGGACGGTTATCGAATGCCGAGGGGAGACGGAATCCGTATTCAACAAGATTGCTCTTTCTCGCATAATCTCCACCCGACATTCCCCTAACCTGAGGAAGAGTCACGTGAGACTCATCGACGAACATTATAAAGTCATCCGGGAAGTAATCAAGAAGCGTATACGGAGTAGATCCCTCAGGTCTGCCCGAGAGAACACGCGAATAGTTCTCGACTCCGGAGCAAAAGCCCACTTCTCTGAGCATCTCTATATCATATTTCGTTCTCTCCTCTATTCTCTGCGCTTCGATAAGCTTATTTTCAGAACGGAAGAACTTAACGCGCTCTCTCATTTCAGATTCGATCTCGGCAAGAGCCGCCTCGCGCTTATCGTCAGAAACCGCGTAATGCGTAGCAGGAAAGATAGCCGTATACGATAGCCTCTCAATAACGTCGCCGGTAACAATATTGATCTTAGACAAGCGATCGATCTCATCACCGAAAAATTCCACTCTTATCGCATAATCGCGAGCCGATGCGGGATAGATCTCAACAACGTCGCCTCTGACGCGGAACTTATTTCTTATAAAATTCATATCGTTGCGCTCATAGCTTATAGAAACGAGAGCGCGTATCAAATCGTCACGCGACATCTCTTGCCCCGGACGAAGCGAAACAAGCAGCCCCTGATACTCAAGAGGATCTCCGAGAGAATATATGCAAGAAACCGAAGCCACAATTATTACGTCGCGTCTTTCAAACAAAGCCGAGGTAGCGCTGTGACGGAGCATATCTATCTCATCGTTGATCATAGCGTCTTTTTCTATATACATATCCTTGCCGGGAATGTATGCCTCGGGCTGATAATAATCATAATAAGAGACGAAATATTCTACCGCGTTATCCGGGAAGAATTCACGGAACTCGGTACAAAGCTGAGCCGCAAGTGTTTTATTGTGAGCAAGGACAAGCGTAGGACGGTTAAGATTAGCTATAACGTTAGCCATAGTAAACGTCTTACCCGAGCCGGTAACACCGACAAGGGTTTGCGCTCTTTCGCCCGCAAGGAGTCCCTCTGTAAGCGCCGCTATAGCCGCAGGTTGATCGCCGGTAGGCTTGTATTCACTTTTTAAAACAAACTTTCCGTTTTGCATACGGCTACTCCTCCTTGCATAATAACGATAATGATTATATTTTCGCATTATAATTTTACCATAAAAAAATATTAAAGTAAAGAGAAAATACAATAATAGTTTAGTTTTTAGATCTATGCTTCATACAAAAAAGAAAAAAGATGCCGATAACGAATCCGGCATCTTTTTTACAATTAATTATTTGTAAAATTTGCGATAAAGTCTATTAAGATTTTTTGCAGACGGATATATCGACTGCGGGCTTAAGAAATGCGAGAACTCAAAGGTTATGATCTTCTCGGCATACTCCTTATGCATATCAAGCTTTTGCCTAAGCGTATCGAATGGTATCGGATAATACATTTTTCTTACGTCTCGCTCAAAGGTCTCGGTATTCACCCAATGTCTGATACCAAACTCGTCACATAGACTCTTTGTCGCGCGAAAATAATCAGCCATTTTATCCATAGGAGCGGATCCATCCTGAAAGGCGCATATATCTATCTGCTTTGCGCATCTTTCAAATATACTGCACCACTCCTCCTTGTGTTGCTCGACCGTAAAGTCACCGTCTGTAATATGAGTGTGGAAATACGGACTGATAAGCACAGGCATATCAGCGGCCTTTTCCTTACAAAGATACGAAAGTCCACTCATTACCTCGGTGATATTTAATTCGTCGTGACTCACTTCCTGCGGAATATACCAGCCCTTGAAGGACGGTATGCCGTGGTACCTTGCATAAACCTCATCAATAAAGTGACGGTTCTCCGCTATCTCACCCACAGCGTCGCCACAGCGCCAGTCAATCGTGGAGATGTAGAGCCCCATATATACGTTCATCTTGCGTTTCGCCGCCTCTGTCATTATAAATCCGGCAAAATCATCGGTATTTTCCGTCTTGAAATGACGTGATGGGTATACGGTTCGACCGTAAAATCCGCCACGTATGAAAACAAGAGTATCGATGCCTATTTTCTTCATATTGTCGAGATCTCGACACCATTCTCTCCTTGTCCAATTGGACGCGGGGATATCGTAGGTTATCTCGTCGATAAACGTACCTGTTATAGGACCTTTCATATACGCTGCTCCTGATTTAATACCTTACGTAAGAAATCTATATCAAAATTATGCGTTCCAATTATGGTAAACCGCGTTTACGTCGTCATCCTCGTTGAACTTATCGAGCATCTTTTCCATATTCTCGATATCGTCCTCGTTATCGAGGTCAACGTAGGTAGAGGGCACCTTAGCAAGATCGGCTGTAGCGAGGGTGTATCCGAGAGCAATAACAGCTTCTCTAACAGATGCAAAGTCATCAACGGAGGTATAAATGGTGTACTCACCCTCGTCGCACTTGATATCCTCGGCGCCACACTCGAGAGCATCCTCCATAACCTTATCCTCGTCAAGCTCCTCATCCTCGTCAACGATAGTGATAACGCCCTTTTCCTCAAAGAGGAAGCCTACGCAACCGTTCTGACCAAGGTTTCCGCCGTACTTGTTGAAAGCGGCGGGAACGTTACCTGCGGTACGGTTTCTGTTATCGGTAGAGGTCTCAACGATAATAGCAACGCCCGAAGGACCGTAGCCCTCATAGGTGATCTCCTCGTAGCTGATATCGTTGGAATCGGTGAACTTCTTAATAGTTCTCTGGATATTTTCGTTGGGAACGTTGTTTGCCTTTGCCTTGGAAATAAGGTCGCGAAGGCGAGAGTTGTTGGAAGGATCGGGACCGCCCTCTTTGATAGCGACAGCCATTTCCTTACCTATCTTGGTAAAGATCTTAGCCTTAGCGGCGTCTGCCTTTTCCTTCTTATGCTTAATGTTGTTCCATTTTGAATGTCCTGACATCTTTATATCTCCTATAAATTAAATCTTCTCGGGGCTCTGCATACAAATGAGATGCAAAGCTGTGCGAAGCACCTGATTGGTTGCTCCGGTAAGAGCTATACGGCTCTTCTTAAGGCTCTCGTCCTCACAGCCAACTATCTTACACTCGTGATAGAAGCGATTGAATGCTGCCGCAAGATCAAGAATATATCTGGTAACTATGCTGGGCTCGTAATCGGAAAGAGCGGCGTTGATACGCTCGGGGAATACGGAAAGGCACTTTGCAAGTTCGAACTCAACGTCAGAAAGCTCTGCGCCCGTCATCTCACCCTTGATATCAGCCTTCTCAAGCACCGAGCAGGTACGAGCGTAGGTATACTGAACGTAGGGACCGGTATTGCCATCGAAGGAAAGCGCGTCCTCCATCATAAAGTTGATATCACGCATACGGTTGTTGGAAAGATAGTAGAATACTACCGCGCCAACGCCAACCTTCTCAGCAATCTCAAGGCATTCCTTGGGATCAGGATGCTTTTCTTTAGTGATCTCGGCAACACGCTCGATAGCCTCGGCAAAGAGGTCCTTGAGAAGAACGACGTTACCTGTTCTGGTAGCGAGCTTCATACCGTTTTCACTAACGGTGCCGTAAGGAACGTGAACAAGCTCGTCCTGCCAATCGTAGCCCATAAGCTCAACAACCTTGAACCACTGCGCGAAGTGGAGAGACTGCTGCGCGGAGGTAACGTAGATAGCCTTATCGAACTTGTATTCATTCTTGCGGTATACCGCAGCCGCGATATCACGGGTAGGATAAAGAGTAGATCCGTCGCGCTTAAGAATAAGGCAAACGGGCATATTCCACTTATCGAGATTTACGATAGACGCGCCATCATCGATCTCAAGGAGCCCCATGTCACGAAGCTTCTGAACCTCTGCGGGCATCTTGTCTGTGTAGAAGCTCTCGCCCTTGTAGGAGTCGAACTCTATGCCGAGCTGCTTATAGGTCTTCTGATATTCCTCAAGGCTGACGGAAACGAACCAGCGCCAAAGCTCAAGGTTCTTTTCATCTCCATGCTCAAGAGCGGTAAACTCACGTCTGGACTCATCTGCAAGAGGCGAGGACTTTTTGCCATCGGGATTAGCCTGAAGACTCTCTTCCTCTTCTCTCTTTATCTCGTTGTTGATTCTAACGTAAAGCTTTACAAGCTCGTCAACTCCACCCTGCTCTATAGTTTCCTTATCTCCCCAAAGCTTGTACGCTACGATGAGCTTACCAAACTGGGTACCCCAGTCGCCGAGGTAGTTGATACCGAAGCAATCATAGCCCGCAAACTCGTGAAGAAGCTTAAGCGAGTGGCCGATAACGGTAGTTCCGAGGTGACCGATGTGGAAGGGTTTTGCAACGTTGGGAGAGGAATAGTCAAGGACTACCTTTTTGCCAACACCATTCATGGGAGAGCCGTACTTGTCACCGAGTCTTTCAACGTCGTATACTACTCTCGATGCGAAAGCCGTATGATTGATCTTGAAGTTGAGATAACCGTTAAGAGCGCTTACCGAGGAGAACTCGTCGCACTTTACGTTCTCAGCGAGTATCTCTGCTATCTGCACAGGAGAGCGGCGAAGCGTTCTCGAAAGGCGGAAGCAAGGGAGCGCTATGTCACCCATAGCGGTATCCGGAGGATACTCAAGCATAGTGAATATTTCGTCAGAGGAAAGCAACCCCTCACCGAACTTTTCCTTTATACACTCCGCAAGAAGCGAAGCCGTTTTCTTCTTAAGTATAAGCATATATACCTCTTAAAGTGAATTTTTCATTTTAACGTACTTTCTATCGCCTATCTCACCCTTTACAAGCGTGGTGGGAACGTAGGTATAGAGATTGAACGCGTATGCGAGAGAGGACTCAAGTCCGGACTCAACGTAGAACTCGCCGTTATTCTCAAATACGGTAACCTCAGGGATATCCTCGCCAAGCTCAAGCTTAGCGGAAAGAGACGCCATAAGCTCGCCGTCATGCTCATCGTCTATGTAATTAAGTCGCTCGGGGGCAAGATAGCAGAAGCGCAAGGACTTGTCCTGCTTCCACTTCTCAAAGGACGAGATGATAACGCCCGCAACCTCGTCGGGAGTAGCGATAGTAGTGTCAACTATGAGCGAGTAATTGGAAAGGTCGGTAATATCAACGCCGTACTTTTCGGAATATCTCTTTTTTTCACTCTCGCGACGAGCCTTTGTACAGGCTATGGTCTCCTCAAGAGTAGATGCATGCTCGCAAGAGCGATTGGCGTGCATAATACGCGCCGCCGCAGTCTCGATATCGGTGGAAAGATAAACCTTAAAGGTACCGGACGTAAAATGCCAAGCCATACGGGAGTCTATGACGAGAGCCTCAGGCTTGCTCGCGAGAGCTACAAGTCCGTCGTCTACTTCCTTGTCTATCTCGGGATGAGTCTCCATATATACGTTGAGCTCACCTATGGTCATGCCCATTCTCTCAGCTATGCTTCTTACAATGCCGCCTGTAGAATAGTATTCAGCGCCAAGCGCCTCGATAAGAATTTTAGCGACTGTACTTTTACCGCTGCCGAGGTCGCCTGCCAAAGAGATCTTGTCCATATTTGGCCGTCCTTTCTTTCTAAAAATGCTTCATAGTGCAAAAAGAAATTTTTAACCAATATATTATATACTATATTTTAGTGGTTGTCAAGTACGGACACGCAATTTATATGTCAAAATAACAAAAATCAAGGTGAAAAATATGTGAAAATAAACAAAAAACGAGAGGGTTACCCGAAGGCTTCCCTCTCGTGTGGATTAATTTAATTTTGCTTTTCCCTTAGGAATATTACCAAACTGCCACCTGACCATTATCATCGTAATGCCAGAAGTTGCCTTCCTCGGTGGGAGTTGTTTCGGAGTAGAAATAAACACTTGCAGATGCAAGGGAGGCATTGTTTGAATTTACAGTAATGCTTGCCCATTCATCAGCCGTACCGGTATAATATACAGCGGAAAGAACCTTACAGCTATCAAATGCATACTGTTCAACCACTGTAACGCTATTTGAGATAACAATTTCAGTAAGCTTTTCACAACTACTAAAGAGTTTTTTAGCAATTTTGCTTACACCGCTCGGAATGTTAACACTCTCAAGAGCAAAGCATCCCATAAATGCGTACTCTCCAATAGAAGTAACGCTGTCGGGAATGGTCACGCTTGTAAGATTTTTAGCCTTACTGAATGCGTAATCAGGAATAGAGGTAACGCCCTCCGGGATTACCAAATCGGTAACCTCATTTCCGTTTTCATCAAGAATATGCATTGTCAATTTGTATATAGTTCCGGGAGATGTGGGGGATGCGCTACTTGATGCAAACTTAATATTAAGCCAAGCGACTATATCCGAAACGTATACGTTTGTAATGTTATTACAATAGTTGAACGCATCATGTCCTATAGACTTCAGCGAGGAAGGAACCGTAACGGAAGCAATATTAATACAACTGAAAAATGCGCTATCACCTATAGAGGTAAGCTTACTATCCTTGCCAAACGAAACCTCTGTTATTACAGCATAACTGAATGCATGTTTACCAATAGAAGTCAGACTATCCGGGAACTCAACATCAGAGAGCGCGGTACATCCGTAGAATGCAAAGTCTCGAATCGACGAAAGCGCAGGGGTTTCCAAAAGTTCAATTTTCTGAAGACCTGTACAATTATAAAATGCATATTTGTCAATCACCAATACGGTATCAGGTATCACTACCGAGGTAATACTTGTACATCCTGCAAATGAGTATTTATTAACTGTTCTAATGCCTTCCGGAATCACCAACTCGGTAATCTCGTCTCCGTTTTCATCAAGAATATGCAACGTTGCTCCTGCGGTATTAGGAAGATTCTCATAGCTGTAATACACGCCAAAAGTCATGTTGAGCCAAGCTGAAACATCACTAACATATACATCCTTGATATTTCTTGATGAATCAAATGCGCCGGCATCAATGTATGTAAGAGTGGTTGGAATTACAACGGTAGTAAGTTGTGAGCACTTCTCGAATGCAAAGAATCCTATAGAGCTTGTTCCCTCGGGAAGCTCAATACTTGTAAGAGCGCTACACTCTCCGAACGCCCTTTCTCCTATAGTTTCAAGATTACTGTTTTCTGAAAATGTAACACTTTGAAGCGAAACGCATCCACAAAATGCATGTCCACAAATCTCAGTAACTGTCTCAGGAATAGTAACGCCTGTTATCGTAGAATTTTTGTGAAAAGCATCGTTGCCGATCTTTGTAATAGGAAGTCCCTCGTATGTACGAGGAATCATGATATGAGAATCCGTGCACTCACCAATACCGGTTACGCTATAGCTTGCTTCATCCTCATTGAGAGTGAATTCAAGTCCTTTGCTATACGTAGGCCCTACATACTCGGGCCAAATCGCAATAGTGCCGTTTTCATCATAATGCCAGAAGTTGCCTGCCTCGGTGGGAGGAGTTTCGGAGTAGTAGTAGCGGGTAGCTCCTGTCAGAATATAGTTACCACTATCATTATCTATATTTTCCCAATCCTGTACAGTACCCATATAGTATACAGTTTCTAAGCTAGAACATTTTGCAAACGCATCATATCCGATATAGTTTACACTATTAGAGATAGTTATACTTGTAAGATTCGAACAACCACAAAACGCATAACTGCTGATTGACGTCACACTGTCAGGGATAGTTATATCTATAAGCGAGGTACAATCAGCGAATGTCCTTTCTTCAATGTTATTTACCGTGTCGGGCAACATTACCATTGTTAATGCAGAGCAACCTTGGAACGCATAACCGTGGATTGTCGTTACGCTATTAGGAATTTTTATGCTTTCAAGCGATGTACAATTATAAAACGCATAAGACCCGATAGAGTTCACACTATCAGGAATAATTACATTTGTGAGACTGGAACAACCATAGAATGCTCTATCGGCAATAGAAGTTACGCCGTTATCAATAGTTAAACTGGTAAGACTCGAGCAATTCTGAAATGCAAATTTTCCAATAGAGGTTACACTACCTGGGATAACTGCACTTGTGATAGATTCACAACTAATAAATGAATAGTTATTGATAGTTTTAACACCATCCGGTATAATAAGTTTTGTTACAAGATTACTGTTGAGGTAGAGATTTTTTGCACAATAAAGAGGGTTTGCATCAGGCGAATAAAACTTTATATTACACCAAGACGTTATGTTTGTAATATATACGCTGTTAAGATTAGAGCAACTACCAAACGCATAATCTTTAATCGCTGTTACACTATCAGGAATAGTAATGCTGTTAAGGTTAGAACAACTATTGAATGCAGAATTACCTATGACTGTTACGCTATCTGAAATGTTCACATTTGTAAGACTCGTGCAATTATAAAACGCATAAGTATCGATAGTGGTTACGCTATTTGGAATTACAACTGAAGTTATATTTGCATCTTGGAATGCAGACTTACCTATAATCTTAACAGGCAATTCGTTGTGCATACATGGTATAACAATATCGTTATCGGTGCAAGTACCGATACCACTTACGCTATAGTAAGTTTTGTCACTACTAAGTGTATACTCAAGTCCTTCACTTCCCTGCACGTATCCGCAAACCGAGCATACGCCGTTCTGAAGGTCATGCTCTGCTACGATCTCTCTTTCAACAGTCTGAGTAGACTGACATGCGGTACATGTCTGGAATACCGTATGCTCAACGCAGGTGGATACAACGGAGGTGTCCTCCCAAATATGCTCGATAACCGGATCAAGCTCTTCTACTACCGTCTTGTTACAAACCTCACAGGTCTTAAGGAGCTTGTGAGACGCGCAAGTAGACTCTAAAACGTAGAGATCGGTATAGCTATGCTCTCCGGTCGCGCTAACGTATGCGTCAACGTAAAGCATATTACAAACGGAACAGCTGTGAAGAGTGTATCCGTCCTTATCGCAAGTAGGATCAACTACCTTGTCGGTGAAGCTGTGTCCTATAGCCGCGGTAAACTCATAATCCTCAAACGAACACTTGGAGCAGGTACGAACGCTAACGCCCAAGGAGGTGCAGTTAGCCTCGGAGATTACGCTCCAATCAGAGAAGGTATGGCTACAAGTGGGAACTCTGCCACAGTTTATCACGCTATTATCACTAAGAGTGATGATGAGATTGCCGTCAACGTCAAAAGCGATGGCGGTTATGCCTATGCCGTCTACGCCGTTAACACCATCGTTACCGTTGCTACCGTCCTTACCGTCAGAACCAACGATCTTGCCTACGTTCACGGTCTCGCCGTTAGAGAGTGTGAATACGAGTTCGCCGTCCGCGTTGATCTCCGCGCTTGTAACACCTACGCCATCGATACCGGCATCGCCCTTAGGACCTCTGATGTTGCCGAGGTTGAGGGAAACACCGCTGGTGAGAGTTACGGAGAGATTGCCGTTATCATCTATAGTTACGTTCTGAATGCCAACGCCGTCAATACCGTTAGCGCCAACTACCTTGCCGAGATTGGTGCTTGTACCGTTGGAATAATGAAGAACAAGATTGCCGTCAACGATCTCGGACTTGGTTACCGAGATGCCGTCCTTACCGTCCACACCGTCCTGTCCGTCAGCTCCCCTGATGTTGCCGAGGTCAAGAACAGTACCGTTTGTAAGAGTAACGATAAGCTTTCCACTCTCGTCTACCTTAACGTTCTGAATACCAACGCCGTCGGTTCCGCTAATGCCGTCGGTTCCGTCAGCGCCAACCACCTTGCCAAGATCGGTGCTTGTACCGTTGGAATAATGGAGAATAAGCTTTCCGTCAACGATCTCGGACTTGATTACCGAGACACCGTCCTGTCCGTCCGTGCCCTTAACGTTGCCGAGCTCGAGAATCGTATTATTGGTAAGTGTGATGGTAAGGTTGCCGTTACCGTCGAGGTTTGCGCTCTGAATACCGACGCCGTCCTTACCGTCCACACCGTCCTTGCCGTCTGCGCCAACTATCTTACCGAGATTGAAGGTCTTTTCATCAGACGTATGTACAACGGCTTCGCCGTTTTCGTTTAACGTAACGTTAACTATGCTGACGCCGTCCTTACCGTCCGCGCCATCCTTACCGTTAGTTACTGTGAATACAGCCTCTTCACCGTCTGAGTAGGTTATCTTGTAAATATCGGTATATCCCTCCGTGCTTACCTTTTCAATAGAGGTTATACCTGCGCCGTCTTTTCCATCAGCGCCGTCATTACCGGGTAAGCCTTGCTCACCCTGGGGTCCCTGTTCGCCCTGAACGCCCTGTTCCCCCTGAAGTCCCTGCTCGCCCTGAGGTCCCTGATCTCCCTTAGCGCCCGGCACTGCCGTACATGCAACAAGAGAAAGGGCCGTCAAAAGACAAAGGATGACTACCAACAATCTTTTCATTTTGTTTCTCCTTTTCAAATTTATCGCGTGAGTTAATTAATATTTTGAGTAGATACGGGGCTGAGTTATTAACTTAGCCCCTATGGATTACGCTTAAGTTTGTATTACTTTTTACGATTTGCGCTTACCGAAGGAACAACCGAACGCTACGTCATCGAGCATAATACCTGAGTTTAAGGCTGTCGTATTACCGGTAACGTAAATACCGGTAATGGAGTCGGTAAGAGTGGTAAGGGTTCTATACTTAGAACCTACGTACTCACCGTCGATGTAATAGTAAACGGTAACTCTATCGTTCGAAGAGCTAAGCTCAATGATCATCTTAACGTCGATCCAACCGGTGAAGTTATCGCTGCCTGCCTTCTCATACCAAAGCTCAAGTCCGTCCCAGCCGGTAACCTTTACCTTACCCTTGCTACTCGAGCTTGTACTGGGCTTGGATACCTTGAAGAAGTCATCTACGATACATCCGCCTTCCTTCCAACGATACGGCTGAGTGCCGTCTGCTGCTTTATAATCATTGGTTTTTATATCGACAAACTTCATACTGAAGTTGGTATCGACGTATGCGTTGATCTTGAAGGAAAGGAAGCCGATGGAATTATACTCGGAGCTCAAGCCGTCCAAGGTATAGGTCTTTGAAGGAAGCCAAAGCTGTAGCTGAGAACCGCCGGTAGAGCTTTCCTTGATAAGACTGTAATACTTATTTCCGTTGTCTTCAACGATAGCGGGATTTATACCATCGTCAGCGGTAGTGTAGCCGTTGCTACCATTAGAAACACCCTCCATAGCGCTGTAGTCGGATCCGTCCATAGCGTAGCTTACATTGGGAGTGTATGAAATTTGACAATCGGGACAGTAATATGTAATAACACCGTCGGTAATGGTATGCGTAAGCGACTGATGAATGGTAGATGCAGGTACAATACCAGTTCTGACAGCTCCGCAATCACATGTATAAGTAACAGTTCCTGTAGCGCAGCTTGCGCCGGAGCCTGAGGTCGTCGCGCCCGCCTGCCAATTATGCTGATGGATATTAGCGTTTATAGTAGCGAACGCATCATTTACAAAGGATATCTCTACGCCCACCTCGGCGCCGCTTGATTTTTTAACTCCGTCTACCTTTACAAACTCGGGAAGATACAATGGGTTGGTCGCGTGAGTAAGAGTAGATACCGCGGCGCTATCTACCTTGTAGATATATATTTTATTTCGATCTGTGGTGAGTCCGTCAACTGTAATAGATTTACCCATATAGTTAGGCAGTCCGGCGTATTCATCGTTCCAAGCACCATATATGATACTGCCTACGGAGCTACCCATCCTACAGTTTTTGATGATGATATCTCCGACGAAGATACTGTTATAGTCGGTACGTAAAAGAACAAAGGAATCACCGCTGATACGTTCAACGTTTTCGATATAAAGCTCGCCGCCACCGATAACAAGAATACCAAAGCCTATGGTAGAGTTAGTGATGGTTGCGTTATGCATACCCTTGTGAGAGTCGAATCTATCGAGATAGCAATTATCCATAACGATGTTACGGCAATGGTAGCTACCCATGATTCCGTGGTACATGAATCTATTGGTTATAACGGTCTTATCGCTGTACTCACCGTAGTTTTCACGCTGAGTAACGTTAAGGAGCTTAAGATCGATACAATGTCTTGCGTAGATATCGTAGCTGCCCATCTCGTTACGCTGACCGGATTCGTTATAGAAGTTGTACGCCTGATGTCCCTGAACGTTACAGCTGTCCAAATGAGAATTGTAGCAATATTCGAAAGCGAAGAAGCCATTGTAAGGAACACCGTAAGACTTATCCGCGCCCCATTTATCGATAGTGCCATCGCCGTTTCTATCGATCTCGACGCTCATATCCTCACCCTCAATGGTGTGAGTCATGCCGTAAATAACGGTGTTGGATCTTTGTACTAAAAGGCCTCTGTTATAGAAGCAGTAATGGTTTTCGTAATTTGGATCCTGAGCCTTAGGATCGGGAACTATCGTAATTATGCTACCGTTACCTACGGTTATGGTATCGGTATCTAAAGGATACATAGTGATCTTGGTTACTGTAGAATAGTCATACTGAATGGGAGTGCCGATGATGTCTCCGTTTTCGTTAACGTAAATCATCTCCTGCATATAATCGCCGCTATCGGAATTTGCGCCATAGCGACTAAAGATTTTCGCGTTGGAGTTCTCAATCTTTAACATACAGGGCTTATCAAAGGTCATACCAATGTTGGTCTGTCCCTTGGAAAGTCCTTTTGTTTTAAGAGAGGTGGGAACGGTAACGTTTTTCGAAGCCGAGGACGGAGCCACGGTAAATACGTAAACACTGCGCAAATTACTGTCATAACGTATACCGCTATCGTCAAAGATGAAGGTAGCGCCGTTCCAATCGGTATTTGTCTTGATGGTAATAGTCTGAGAGATTGCGCCTATGTAGTAGGTTGCTCCCGCCTTACCCTCTACGGGATAGCCGTAGTAGTTAGCGGCATCGTGCGCCATACGAATAGCATCGGAATCATCGGTAACACCGTTGCCGACTGCGCCGTAATCCTCATAGCATACAACGTCCTTTACCTCATTACATCTTGTACACATATAAGCGTAGATGTTCTTGCCGGTAACCTGCTTAAGAGTATACTCGGTGTGACCGAGAGCGTCGATCACGTTTTGCGCAACAATTACGTTTTTGCAAGAAGAGCAATGCTTACCTTCTGTCAAGCCGCTTTCCGTACAAGTAGGAGCGACGTACGCGTCGATAACCTCTGTATGACTCTTCTTGACGATAATGCTTTGCGCTATGAGAACCTTGTCGCAAACGTCACAATGCTTACCCTGAGTAAGACCGGTCGAGGTACAAGTAGGCGCTACGTAAGCATCAATGATCTCGTTATGCCCTAAAGCATCAATAACCTTCTGCTCTGAAAGTATCTTATTACAAGTCGAGCAACGCTTCCCCTCGGTCAAACCGGTTTCGGTACAAGTGGGCACCTTTGCTTCGCTAACGATCTCGGTATGACCGAACGCCTTCTTTTCTACGTAAGTAGTATAGTCGCATTTTGAACAAGCTACGTAAGCATCCCAACCGTCCGTAGTACAAGTAGGATTTTTTGCATTATAGCTTATTACTTCATGTCCGAGAGCTTCTATTTTTTCCTGAGCCACTAAAATATCACCGCACAATGAGCAATGTTTACCTTCGGTAAGTCCTGATGTTGTACAGGTGGCTGCAACAGCGGGATCAATCACGATATTATGCTGTGCAGGTACGACTGTTTGCTTAAGAAATACTTCGTCGCACACAGAGCAATGCTTTCCTACGGTAAGACCGTCCTTTGTACAAGTAGGCAATACAGCCTCGTCGATAACCTTGGTATGTCCGAGAGCCTTAACCGTCTCTTGCGCTACGATTACCTCGCTGCAAACGGAGCAATATCTGCCTTCTGTAAGACCGGATGTAGTACAAGTAGGAGCGACAGCCGCTTCAACAATCTCGGTGTGTCCAAACGCTTCTACGGTCTCTTGCTTTACTATAATTTCGTTACATACGGAGCAATGCTTACCCATGGTAAGTCCGTCCTCACTACAGGTAGGAGCTACCGCCTTGTCCACTACCTCGGTATGCGCAAGAGCCCTGACAGTCTCCTGCTTTACTATAATTTCGTTACATACGGAACAATGCTTACCTTCAGTAAGTCCCTCCGATGCGCAAGTTGGAGCGACCGCTTCATCGATAACCTCGGTGTGAACGTGCGTGGAGCCGAATTCGCACGCTGTGAACGTAAACACCACGGCAACGAGTACGAGCGCTATTGCCAATGTAAGCTTGATGATCTTTCTCATATCTTTTCTCTTTCACGTTTATGCCCGCCGGCACTTTTGTATTTTTACGATGCGCTTTCAAAATGAAATGCACCTTGGTTTTTAGATCGGTGGAACGTACACACTAATCCACCATTTTACATTCTACCATATAAGGACGCGCATTGCAATACAAAATAATAGTAAAATAAATGTGCGATATACACATTCACCAAAAAATATCACTTTTATAAAACATCTTGAATAAAAGATTGAGTTATGGAAGAAAATAGTGACAGCAAACTTTTGGAAAGGAAATAAATATGGAAAAGAAAATTGATTTCAGCGATAAGTCGGTGACTGCAAAGATATTATACGCAATAGTCATCGCAATACTTTGTATCAGCGCAATAGTCGTAGGTATAGTGAGCGCCGCAAACAAGAGCAAGGGGAATACGGATGCGGAAAATCCCCCTATTACAGACGGTGGCGAAGAGACTCCCGATCCAACGCCCGACGATACTCAAAAGCCTGAGGCAAAGCTCACGTTTATAGCTCCGACCGCGGGGACGGTAAGCAAGGAGCATAGCCTTGAGATGCCCGTGTTCTCGGTAACACTCGGAGAGTGGAGAGTGCACACAGGTATCGATATCTCCTGTGAGGAGGGCGCAGGGGTGTTCGCATCAGAGGCGGGTATTGTGACCGGGATATACAACGATCCGATGCTCGGTTACACCGTAGAAATCACTCATAAGAACGATATAAAGACGAGGTATTCTAACCTTGCGAGCGATATCGGCGAATTGAAGGTTGGCGATGAAGTATCTCTCGGCGACAAGATAGGCGTTGTAGGTGACACTTCCCTATCCGAGCTTGCGGAAGAGCCGCATCTTCACTTTGAGGTGTTGCTTAAGGACGTGAAGGTAAATCCGATGGACTATATCACAAAAGAATCTCAGAAATCATCACTCGGTATCAACACGGACAGTGAGGAATAAAAAATGGTGGTCGGACGGTTTTTACGCCGTTTGACCACTCTTTTTGCTTTTACACTTGAAATTTGTCGTTTTTTGTGATAAAATATCGTCATCAATCGCCTTTGGAGGAAAAAATGAAAAAACACGGAATTGCTTTGCTCGGCTTTGGCGTAGTTGGCGGCGGTGTTGCCGACCTCGTTACAAGCAACAAGGATGAAATAAAAAATTACCTTGGATACAAGGTGGAAATAAAAAAGATTCTCGATCTGAGAGATTTCCCCGATTCTCCATTCGGTCATCTTGTAACTCACAGCTTTGATGACATACTCGCAGATACCGAAGTTGATACCGTAATGGAAATGATGGGTGGCTCTCACCCGGCATACGAGTACACAGTAAGTCGGAGGCCAAGCGGTC
>JAZOUM010000013.1:0-7897 GCA_045658205.1 Eubacteriales bacterium
CTATACCTACCGACGATGAGGTGCGCGCTCTCATTATCAAAGAGGATCTTATCTGATCCGTGACGGCGAGATGCGCTGTCGGTAAGTAGATTCACAGTATAAAGCGTTAAGATCTGTCACGGGCAGATTTTTTAGGAGAAGCTATGAATTACAATTTTAACGAATACAGATTCCTCTCATCCGATGGGGAACATACTATATATTCCGAAATATACACGCCAAAGAGCGTTGAACCTCGCGCTATAGTTCAACTTGCGCACGGTATGATTGACTATACGGGCAGATATATCGAGCTTGCGAGCTTCCTTTGTTCACACGGCGTTATATTCGCGGGCAATCATCATCTCGGACATGGAAAAAGCGTAGTCGATCCCGATGACTACGGCTTCTTTGCCGAGAAAAACGGATACAGATACGTAATCGACGATCTCTATCTTATGAATCAGCATCTGCATAAGAGCTATCCCGACCTTCCGATAATTATGCTTGGTCACAGTATGGGCTCCTTTATTTCCAGACTCTATGTCAAGGAGCATCCCTCTTCCGTATCCGGACTTATTATTCACGGTACCGGAGGACCAAACCCTCTTGTAGGTATGGGTAAGACGTTAGCGTCACTTATCAGATCCTTCTACGGCTCGCGTCATCGTAGCGCTCTTATCGAGAAGATGGCGTTCGGAGCTTACAACAACAAATATCCGAAGTCCGAGGGACATAACGCGTGGCTTACACGCGATCTTTCGAAGGTTGCAGACAGAGATACTAATGAGTTTACCTCATTTAAGTTTACCGTGTCGGCATACCGCGATCTTTTTGAGCTTCTCGGTAAGTCAAATTCTCAGACTTGGTTTAAGGAATATCCCAAGGATATGCCCACCGTTATAATGAGTGGAGATATGGATCCCGTGGGCAATTACGGTAAGGGCCCCCGTTATGTATACAAGCAGCTTATGATCAACGGCGTTGATAACGTTACGCTCAAAATGTACGAGGGCGCCCGTCACGAGCTGTTCAACGAGACCAATTCCGACGAGGTATTCGCGGATATTCTCGAGTGGATAAACGGAGTGATATAATGAGCTTTGCGCTTGCTATAACAGGACCGACGGCATCGGGTAAAACTGCGCTTTCACTTGCTCTTGCCGAGCATCTTGGTTGCGAGATAATTTCGATCGACTCGATGCAGATATACAAGTATATGGACATCGGCACGGCTAAGGCTACCAAAGAGGAGCAGGCGCGTGTCAGACATCATATGATAGATTTTCTCTCTCCTACCGAGAGCTACAGCGCAGAGGACTATCGCGCCGACGCTATGGTGGCTCTTCGTGACATAGAGTCGAGAGGGAGACTGCCGCTTTTCGTCGGTGGAACCGGGCTTTACATGGACACCGTGATCAGAGGGGCGTCACTTGCCTCGCCTCCGTCGTCAGATGAGCTTAAGGCTCGTCTTTTGGAGTCTGCCGTTACGGATGAAGAACGTGAGGCTCTTTGGCAAAGGCTTAAGAAGATAGATCCCGAGTCCGCTGAGAAAACACATAAAAATAACGTAAGGCGCGTTGTGCGCGCTCTTGAGATATACGAGCTTACCGGAAAGACCAAGACGTATTTTGACGAGCTGTCAAGGAGCATCTCTCCCGAGGTCACCGTAGGAATGATAACTCTTGACGTTCACAATAGAGATAATCTGTATTCAAGAGTGGATCTTCGAGTCGATCAGATGATCAAGGAGGGGCTTCTTTCTGAGGTCAAGGATCTTCTTGAGAAAGGACTTCTTATTGAGAACACCACGGCGTCTCAGGCTATAGGCTACAAGGAGCTTATAGAGTATATCGAAGGCAGATGTACGCTCGAGGAGGCGGTAGATCAGCTTAAGCTATCTACAAGACGTTATGCGAAAAGACAGCTTACCTGGTTCAGACACAACGAGGGAGCAAAGAGACTCTTCATCGACCGTGAGGACGGAGTGATGAAGGATAAGGACGAGCTTATCAGAGAGCTATTTGAACTCGCCGATGAGCTTATCAACGAATTAAAAAAGTAACGTGGGGAGAGCTTTCTTCCCAAAAAGGAAAAGATATGAAGGCATCCGAGCTTAAAAACAAAATAAGCGGAGGCGCGCTCGATAACTACGCGCACATATACGCCGATACTAAGGCGCAGACTGCGAGATTTACTAAAATTATTGATACCTTTATCTCGCTTTACGGCGACAAGGAGTCAGAGCTTCTTTCCGTTCCCGGCAGAAGTGAGGTCGTGGGTAATCACACCGACCATAACCGCGGCTGTGTACTTGCGGCGGCTATCGATAGAGACGTAATCGCCATAGCTGCTAAAAACGATGACGGAGTGATAAGATTTTATTCCGAGGGATATCCCGTAGCTACTATAGAGCTTTCCGAGTGCGACGATGCGGATCGCTTTGAGAAGTACACCTCATCATCTCTTATCGCCGGAACGGTCAACGGCTTCAAACTTCGCGGATACGAGGTTGGCGGATTTGATATAGCTATGACCTCAGAGGTATTAAAGGGAAGTGGTATTTCATCCTCGGCTGCGTTTGAGGTTATGATAGGAAACGCGCTTAATCACCTTTACAACGGCGGCGCGATAGAAAATTCTGAGGTGGCTAAATTGGCGCAGTACGCCGAGAACGTCTACTTCGGTAAGCCTTGCGGACTTATGGATCAGATGGCTTGCGCTGTCGGTGGATTCGTCCATATCGATTTTGAGGATAATACAAATCCTGTAGTCACTCCCATCCGATTCTCGCTTGATAAGCAGGGATATGCGCTTTGTATAGTAAACACGGGTGGAAACCACGCCGATCTTAACGAGGATTACGCATCTGTGCCGAGGGAGATGAAGGCTGTGGCGGCAATTCTTGGTAAAGACGTTTTGCGCAGTGCTACCGAGGATGACGTGATAAGTAACATCTCAACACTTCGAGAGCAGCTCGGAGACAGAGCCGTGCTTAGGGCTCTGCACTTTATAAGAGAAAACGAGAGGGTATCAAGGGCAAAGGCGGCGCTTATTTCAGACGATCTTTGCGGCTTCTTCGGCGCGGTCAACGGATCGGGCGCATCGTCTTTTAAATATCTTCAGAACGTATATACGACAGTCAACGTCAAAGAGCAGGGCATATCTCTTGCGCTCGCGCTCGCGGACGGATATCTCTTGGGAGAGGGAGCTTGTAGAGTTCACGGCGGTGGATTTGCCGGTACAATACAGGTGTTTGTCAAGCGCTCCCGTCTTGAGGGACTGATATCCTTGATGGATTCGGTATTCGGCAAGGGCTCTGCGGTGGCCTTTAACGTAAGACCGGTAGGAGCTGCAAGGCTCAATTTAATTTGATTAAAACATAAGGAGATATAAAAAATGGCAGCTAAAAAGACAGAAAAAGTACAGGAAAAGAACGTAGCGAGCGACAAGAAGGCCGCTCTTGAAACGGTTATTTCGAGAATTGAAAGAGAATGCGGTAAGGGCTCTATTATGCGCCTTGGCGAAAATGCGAGCATGAACGTTTCCGCGGTTTCCACAGGATCTCTTTCGCTTGACTTTGCTCTTGGAGTAGGAGGTATTCCCAAGGGTAGAATTACCGAGATATACGGTCCAGAGTCATCGGGTAAAACCACGATCGCGCTTCACGTAATAGCTGAGGTTCAGCGTCAGGGTGGCGAAGCGGCATTCATCGACGCAGAGCATGCTCTCGATCCCGCTTACGCAAAGAAGCTTGGCGTAAATATCAACAATCTTCTCGTTTCTCAGCCCGATTACGGTGAGCAGGCGCTCTCCATTGCTGAGACTCTCGCGAACTCCGGCGCTATCGATATCATCGTAGTGGACTCTGTTGCGGCGCTTGTACCGAGAGCCGAGATCGAGGGTGATATGGGTGACTCTCACGTCGGTCTGCAGGCAAGACTTATGTCTCAGGCAATGAGAAAGCTCTCCGGCGCTATCGCAAAGTCTAACTGTATCGTAATATTCACCAACCAGCTTCGTGAAAAGGTTGGCGTTATGTACGGCAATCCCGAGGTTACCACCGGCGGTAAGGCGCTTAAGTTCTACGCGTCGGTTCGTATCGACGTAAGAAAGACCGAGGCGCTCAAGAACGGAGCGGAGGTTTACGGCGCACATACCAAGTGTAAGGTAGTAAAGAACAAGGTTGCGCCCCCCTTCAAGGTAGCAGAGTTTGACATTCTCTACGGTTCAGGTATTTCCAAGTCCTCCGAGATCATCGATATGGCTATTCAGCTTGATATCATATCCAAGAGCGGCGCGTGGTTCTACTACGGCGAGGACAGACTCGGTCAGGGTAAGGATAACGTAAGAAAGTACATAGAGAGCGACAAGGCGTTTATGGACGAGCTTGAGGCTCTCGTTCGCGAGAAGGTAGCGGCTATGGGCGCTGACGAGCTTACCGACGAGGAGTTCGATCTCGACGATCTCGATACCGATATCGATATCTAATAACGAAAAAAGTCTAAAAAAGGAGGAAAACGTGCCTGCTATACTATTTGTAAAACCTGATCCCGATCACAAAAGGGTTCAGATCGGTATAGGTGACGGAGCTTCGGTAGAAGTATTGACTGTCAAGGAGGACACGTATAAGTCCTTTGATTCTCTTACTAAAGGGGACCTTGTCAGCGAGCATACGGTTGATACCTTACGCTTTGAGGATGAGGTGTACCGAGCTGTAAAAAAAGCACTCGGATATATTAGCGATATGGACAGGAGCGCGTACGCTCTTAAGCTAAAGCTTTTGCGCCTCGGATTTTCCTCCGAGGCTGTCGAAATGGCTATCGCGCGTTGCTCCGAGCTCGGATATATCAACGAGGATGATCAGCTTGACAGACTCGTTGAAAGAGAAGCTAATCTTAAGCTGAAGGGCAAATATTACATAAAACGTAAGTTTGCTTCCAAGGGATATTCCATAGCTTCAGTCGACCGTGCTATCAATCGTCTTGTGGATCGCCAAGAGATTGATTTTGACGATTGCTTTGAGCGTTTGGCAGAAAAGCGAGGCGCTACCACGGAAGAGGAGCGAAAGGCGCTCCAATACAGATACGGATATAAAATCTAAGGTGACAAATGATTAAAAAGTTTATAAGCTATTATAAGCCGCATCTCGGACTTTTCACTCTTGATATGCTTTGCGCTGTTACGGTTGCTCTTTGCAATCTTTACTATCCCACTCTGGCGCGTAAGATTATCAACGAGTATTCTATGAACGAGAGCTATACTCCTATTCTGATAGGTGCGGCTCTTCTTTTCACGGTCTACGTCATTAAGGCGCTCGGCACGTACATTATGGGATATTACGGTCACGTGGTCGGCGTCAGAATGCAGAAGGATATGCGACGCGATCTCTTTGATAAATATCAGAGACTGCCGTTCTCGTATTTTGATGATCACAAGACGGGTGACCTTTTATCACGACTCACAGGCGATCTTCAGAACGTCTCCGAACTTGCGCACCACGGTCCTGAAAACCTGTTTTTAGCCGTGCTTATGTTCGTTGGCGCGTTTGTGATACTCTTCAGCATCAATCAGACGCTCACTCTTATTATGTTTGCGATAATCCCCTTCATTATCCTCTTCACCGTTCTTACGAGACGCTCGATGTTTGAGGCTATGAAAAATTCTCGCAAGGAGATGTCCAACGTCAACTCTACACTTGAAAACTCGATTACCGGTATCAGAGAGACAAAGGCTTACGTCGCGCATCATCACGAGAGATGCAAGTTTGCCGTTACAAATAATCTCTTTGCCAAGTACCGTTCGCAGTCGGTAAGATGGATAGGCGTGTATTCGTCGGTTATGGAATTTCTTACCGACGTATTATATCTCGTCGTAATATTGATCGGCGGCGTGTTTATGATACAGGGTAAGCTTGACGCGGCTGATTTTACCGCCTTTCTCTTGTATATAAATATGTTCATCAATCCTATACATCGCTTCGTTACTCTCTTTGAGCAGCTTCAGGAGGGTATGTCCGGATTCTCACGCTTTTATGAGATAATGACTACTCCGGACGAGGTAGATGAGGGCAGCGTAGTTATTGATGATATACACGGCGACGTTTCCTTTGAGAACGTTACATTTTCCTACGCCTCCGATGACTCGGATTCGCGCGCAGTCATATCCAATCTCTCACTTGATCTTAAAGCGGGAAATACGGTAGCGCTCGTCGGTCCGTCCGGTGGCGGAAAAAGCACGGTGTGCAATCTTATTCCTCGATTCTACAACGTATCCTCGGGTAGAATAACAGTCGACGGCGTTGACGTAAGGGATATTACTCTTGACAGCCTCAGACGAAATATAGGTATGGTATCTCAGAACGTATTTTTATTTGACGGTACCGTGCGCGACAATATCGCGTATGCAAGACCTGATGCTACCGATGAAGAGGTGATGGATGCGGCGCGCCGCGCAAATATACACGATTTCATACTTACTCTTGACAAGGGGTACGATACCGAGGTCGGTGAAAGAGGAGTTAAGCTTTCCGGCGGACAAAGGCAGAGAATATCTATTGCCAGAGTGTTCTTAAAAAATCCTAAGCTTCTTATACTTGATGAGGCTACAAGCGCTCTTGACAACGTCACAGAGATGCAGATACAGGCGTCGCTCGAGGAGCTTTCTCGCGGCAGAACCGTTATCGTCGTAGCTCACAGACTATCTACGGTAAAGAATGCCGATGAGATCGTCGTTATAGATCAGACGGGTATCGTTGAGAGAGGATCTCACGATGATCTGCTTGAAAATAACGGAGAGTACAAAAGATTGTATTCTTATCAGTTTAAGTCGTTATAATCTTTTTTGTAAATAATAATTGTCAAATATCGAGAAAATAGAGAACAATATATGCTTGAAAATAATAGTCTAAGAATGGGACTACGCGACGGCTTGCCGATTGGACTCGGATACTTCGTTATCTCGTTTGCCATCGGAGTCTTTGCCTCATCGCTTGGTATTTCGTGGCTTGAGGCTCTGCTTATCTCTATGCTGAACTTTACCTCGGCAGGTCAGATAGCCGCTATTCCTATAATAGCCGCGGGCGGCTCGCTTTTTGAACTTGTTTTAACGCAGGTGGTTATAAATTCCCGCTACGCCCTTATGTCTATCACGCTTTCACAAAGACTTTCCGACTCGGTTAGATTGCGCGACAGATTCCTTATAGCATTTGTCAATGGCGACGAGGTATTCGCTATATCCTGCGGCAAGGAATGACCAAACGGTAAAAAATACATACTCTCACTTGCGCTACTTCCGTATCTTGGCTGGTCGCTTGGTACGCTTGTCGGATCATTGGCGGGCGCGGTCATACCCTCGCTTGTTGCTGAGGCGCTCTCCGTATCTCTTTACGCAATGCTTGTTACCATTGTTACTCAGGCGTCCAAGGCATCAAAGGGTACTATGATGTGTGTGCTTTCGGCTATTGCAGTATCCGTAGCACTCCAGCTTCTTCCGGCAATGAAGAGCCTTCCGAGCGGACTTTTAGTGGTTATAATCAGCGTTGTTATCAGCGCTGTATTCGCGCTCGTGGCTCCTATTGACGAGCCTCTTGAGGATGAAGAGGAGGTGGCAGGATGAGTCATACCCTATACTTCGTCTTAGCGCTCCTTATGACCGCGGGCGTCACTTATCTTATAAGAGTCTTACCTCTTCTCTTTATCAGAAAAAAGATACAAAACCGTTTTTTAAAATCATTCCTTCACTACGTGCCGTACGCCGTGCTTTCCGCGTTGGCATTCCCCGCTATATTTTTCACGACCGAGCATATACTGGCAGGCGCTTTAGCTGCTCTCTTATGCGCCTTCTTCGCATACAGAGGTAAAAATCTGCTTACCTGTATGTGTGTCAGCGTCGTTACGGCTCTGTTGATCGAGGGGGT
>JAZOUM010000014.1:0-3776 GCA_045658205.1 Eubacteriales bacterium
TATACGGTACTGTTAAGAATTGTGTTATCGGTGCAAACGTAAAGATAGAGGCAGGCGCATACGTTGAGGACTGCGTTCTCATGGGCGACCTGACCATAGAGAGCGGAGCGGACGTGAGATACGCTATCGTTGATACGGGTGTTTGCATCGGAGCAAACGCAAAGGTAGGCGCACCCCGCGAGAGCGCGAAGGGTGTCACCGTAATCGGTGAGGATGTAGAGATACATAGCGGCGCTGTTATTGAGGACGGCGCCATGATAAGTGAATCAAACTGATAGGAGGGAATAGATATGACAGTAGCAGGACTTATATTTGCGAATATACACGATAATACTATACCCGAGCTTACAAGAACAAGAACTATGGCAAGCGTACCCTTCGGAGCAAGATACAGACTTATCGATTTTATGCTCTCGAACATGGTAAATTCGGGAATGACAAAGGTCGGCGTTATTGCTAACAATAACTACGAGTCTCTTCTCGACCATCTCGGAACGGGCAAGGATTGGGATCTCGCAAGACGTTCGGGCGGTATCAAGATTCTCCCCCCTCACATCACGTCTTTTGATAACAATGCTGCAGGCATGTCCTCGTCAAGACTTGAGGCAATAATGGGCGCGGCAAACTTCATAAACAGATGTAAGGAAGATCATCTCGTATTGGCAGACTGTGACGTTATCTGCAACATAGATCTCTCAAAGGTCATAGCTGAGCACGACAAGAGCGGCGCGGACATTACATTTATAACAAAGACTCAGGATCTTACAGACGTAGTATCTGCGGAAAAGATTGTTGTCATTGATGCAGACGAGTCCGGCAGAGTGACAGACTTTACCGAGAAAAAGCACTTTAACGGAATGACTCGCGTTTATACGAACATAATGATAATAAAGCGTTCCTATCTCGTAAGCATTATGCAGAATTCCATGGCTCACGGATACCATAGATTCTTGCACGATATTCTTGCGCGCGAGGTGGATAAGGCGAACTACAGAATTTACGAGTACGTCGGATTCCACGCAAACATAAACTCTATGGAGACATATTTCTCCTGCTCAATGCAGCTTCTTGAGCAGAGTGTACGCGAAGGTCTTTTCGGAGATAAGAACTATCCCATTCTTACGAAGGTACGTAATTCTGCTCCCACTCGCTACTGCGACGGCGCACAGGTAAAGAATTCCGTTATTGCAGACGGCTGTGTTATAGAAGGAACGGTTGAGAACTCTATCATATTCAGAGGCGTTCACGTATGCAAGGGAGCGGTAGTAAAGAACTCTATACTTTTCCAGGATGCATACATTTGCGAGGGCGCGTCTCTCAACTGTGTTGTAGCAGATAAGAACGTAATGGTGAAGAACGGACGTATTCTTTCGGGACACGAAACAATGCCTTTCTTTATAGGTAAGCGCATTACCGTGTAAAGTAAAAGCGGAGAAGGAGAGATAATATGAAAAAAATACTTTTCGTAGGTGCAGAAACTATGCCGTTTGCGGCAACCGGCGGACTTGGCGATGTTATGGGCTCGCTTCCCGCGGCTTTGAAGGCGCTTCACCGTGATAATGACGTAAGAGTAGTTATGCCTCTCTATTCCGCGGTCTCTGAAAAATGGAGAGCGCAGATGAAGGACGAAGCGGTGTTTAACGTCAGTCTGTCATGGAGAAATCTTTACTGCGGAGTCAAGAGCCTGGAAAAAGACGGAGTCAAGTACTATTTCATAGATAACGAATATTATTTCAAGCGCGACGGAGGTCTTTACGGCTTTTTCGACGACGGAGAAAGATATGCGTATTTCTGCAAGGCAGTGCTTGAAATGCTCTCTCACATAGACTTTTATCCCGATATACTTCACGCAAACGATTGGCAGTCTGCTCTGTCTGTGATATATCTTAATACAAAATATCACAACAAAGAGGGATATGAGAACATAAAGAGTGTATTTACCATACATAATATAGAATATCAGGGAAAGTACGATCCCGAAATACTCGGAAGCGTATTTGATCTTGGTCCCGAGCATTACGCACTTATGAGATACGACAGATGTATCAATCTCATGAAGGGCGCAATAGAGTGCGCTAATATGGTAAGCACCGTAAGCCCCAGATATGCCGAGGAGATAAAGGGTTGGGAATATTCCCACGGACTTTACCACGTACTTTACAGAAATTCCCACAAGCTCACGGGTATTCTTAACGGTATAGATTACGATTACTATAATCCGTCAAAGGACGAGGTTATCGTAAAGAACTATGACAGACGCAATTTCGTCTCCGCCAAGGCAGAGAACAAGCGCGATCTCCAGAGAACGTACGGACTCCCTGAGAGAGCTGACGTTCCTATGATAGCTATCATATCCAGACTTGCAACACATAAGGGACTTGACCTTGTCAGAGATATCGCGTACCAGATGGTGCATTCGCACGATGTGCAGTTCGTTATTCTCGGTAAGGGCGAGCAGCAGTACGAGGATTTCTTTGTAGGACTTGAAAAAGCTTATCCCGACAAGGTAAGAGCGCTTATGCTTTACGACAGAGACCTCTCAAAGAAGATATACGCATCGGCGGATATTTTTGTAATGCCCTCAAAGAGCGAGCCTTGCGGACTGTCTCAGATGATTGCGTCAAGATACGGAGCTATTCCCGTAGTACGTGAGACGGGCGGACTTTATGACTCCATAAAGCCTTACTGGGAAAAGGACGGCGAGCTTATGGGTAATGGATTTACGTTTGCAAATTACTCATCCTACGAGCTTTACGACCGCATTAATGCAGCACTCTGTATTTATTCTGACAAGGAAAAATACAAAAAGTTTGCAAGCAAAATAATGGGCACGGATTTCTCTTGGAAGACGTCTGCCCAGAAGTACATGGAAATGTACGAATCAATATAACTTATCATTTTTAGATGACGGAAGAGCCGTCATAGAAGGGTCCTTTAATGAATAAAAATCTTAATTCAACACAAATCAAAGAAAACATAGAAGTAAAGCTCTCAAGATACTTTGGCTGCACACCTGCCGAGGCATCCAGAGAGCAGATGTATAAGGCGGTATCCATCACCGTAAGAGACATTCTCACCGAAAAAAGAGGCGCATTCAAAAAAGAAGTAAACAAACAGGGAGCAAAGCGCGTGTACTATATGTGCATGGAGTTTTTGCTTGGTCGTTCGCTCAAGACAAATCTTCACAACCTTGGACTCGTTGACGAGTACGAAAAGGCTCTCGGCAGCTTTGGCATAGAGCTTGACTCGCTTTACGATTGCGAGCCCGACGCAGGACTTGGAAACGGCGGGCTTGGCAGACTTGCGGCTTGCTTTATGGATTCACTCTCGTCTCTTGACTATCCCGCAACAGGATTCTCGCTTTGCTATGAATACGGATTGTTCAAGCAGAAGATAGTTGACGGTATGCAGGTAGAGCTTCCTGACGTGTGGCTTCCCGGTGGAGACGTTTGGCTTGTTCCGAGAACTGACCGTCCTTTTGTAGTACGCTTTGGCGGAAAGGTAAAGGAAAGATGGACCGAGGGACATATGGAGGTCTATTACGAGGATGCCGAGGAGATAGAGGCTATACCCTACGATATGATGATATCGGGCGCTGACAGCAAGGCAGCGAGCCGTCTCCGTCTTTGGAAGGCAAGAGATATTCATAACTTCAATATGGGACTTTTCACGCAGGGACAGTATGCTCAGGCTGTGCAGAACAGCACAAGAGCAGAGGCTATCTGCAAGGTGCTTTATCCCTCTGATAATCACGAGGAGGGAAAGCTTCTCCGTCT
>JAZOUM010000015.1:0-4162 GCA_045658205.1 Eubacteriales bacterium
CCTCCTCGGAAGGAAGAACGGGAACGAGTGAACGCTCTGCAAGCGCACCGTGACCTATCTCACGACGGCCGGGGCTACGCTGTGCCTTAGCCTCTCCGGTGGAGTAGCCGGGCATGTTGTAGTGGTGCATATATCTCTTACCGGTCTCGTCATCAAGACCTTCAAGCTTCTGACCCTCAGAGAGAGTACCAAGTGTTGCAATAGTAAGAACCTGAGTCTGACCTCTGGTGAAAAGACCCGAGCCGTGTACTCTCGGAATTACACCAACCTCGGATGCAAGAGGTCTGATCTCGTCCATTCTTCTGCCGTCAACACGCTTCTTGTCAACAAGGAGCCAACGACGAACGATCTTCTTCTGTATCTTGTAGATAAGCTCGGGAAGAATAGTCTTGATATCCTCTTACTTTTCCTCAAAGGTAGCTACGATGTCGTCCATAATGGGCTGCATCTTTGCGTCTCTTACGTTCTTATCGTCGGTATCGAGAGCCTCCATAACTGCCTGCTCGCAGTATGCGAAGATCCCATCGAACATATCGTGGTCAAGCTCGCCGGAAGCGTAAGCGAACTTAGGCTTACCGATCTCTGCAACAATGCCATTGATGAAATCAACAAGACCCTTGATCTCCTCGTGAGCCTTCATGATCGCATCATACATAACGTCGTCAGCAACCTCGTTTGCGCCTGCCTCGATCATTACTACCTTTTCCTTGGAAGCTGCAACGGTAAGCTCAAGGTCAGAAACCTTTCTCTGCTCGTAGGTGGGGTTAACAACGATCTCGCCGTCAACAAGACCCATGAACACGCCGCCGATAGGACCATTCCACGGAATGTCGGAAATGGACAAAGCGATGGAAGCACCGATCATAGCGGTAATTTCGGGAGAGCAATCGGGATCTACCGACATAATAGTAAGAAGAAGAGAGATATCATTTCTGAGATCCTTGGGGAAGAGAGGTCTTACGGGACGGTCGATAACTCTACCTGCAAGAACTGCCTTCTCAGAGGGCTTACCCTCACGCTTGAGGAAGCCACCGGGGATCTTACCTACAGCATACATCTTCTCATCGTAGTCTACAGAGAGAGGAAGGAAGTCGATGCCCTCACGGGGAGCTGCAGATGCGGTTGCGGTTGCGAGAACGGTGGTCTCGCCATAGTGAATAAGAGCTGCGCCGTTAGCAAGACCTGCAATCTTACCTGTCTTTACAACAAGAGGTCTGCCTGCAAGCTCATAAGTAAATACTTTTTCGTCAAATGTCTTGAAGTTTTCTACCATTTTCTTTTTCTCCTTTAGTCTTTTTTTGACGTTAGGGCGAAGATAACACTTAAATATAAGCTTGAAACATTTTCAAACGCATATTTAAATGCTACTTCCGCGCCTACGCCTTGATTTTAAGTGTTTTGTCAATTTTTGTTTACGAAAACGGGAACGAAAAGGCAAAAAGCGCATTCGTTCCCGTCTCGTATTCCCGGCGGGAAAGTAAGAAATTACTTTCTGAGACCGAGTCTCTTGATAACTGCTCTGTATCTCTCGATATCCTTCTTCATGAGGTAGCCAAGAAGCTGCTTTCTGTGACCAACCATCTTAGAAAGACCTCTCTGAGAGTGGAAGTCCTTGGGGTTCTTCTTCATGTGGTCGGTAAGCTCGTTGATTCTTGTAGTAAGAATAGCGATCTGAACCTCAGGAGAACCGGTATCTCTCTCATTGATCTTGTACTCTTCGATAAGAGCTGTCTTTGTTTCCTTTGCGATCATTGTTTCTTCACCTTTCTAATTTTTTTTATCCATAAAACCGAGTGAAGTGCGGGTGAAATGCAAGAGCCACGCAAGAGTTATCCACTAAAACGGAGCAATGCCATACACTACACACAGTAATAGGCCGTTGTTTAGTATATCACATTTTTCGGTATTTGTAAATACCTTTTTTATATTTTAATTAAAATAGGTAGTATTTTATTGACTTTCTACTCAATTTGAGAATATTTTCAGCGCTTTTTATTTATTTTAACAACGTTTCCGGCGCTTTTTCCTCTTCCGCGTTGCTTAATTCCGAAAACTTTATCGCCTTCGGCAGATTCCACTCAAGCTTTGTTGCAAGAATTCTGATAAGCACAACGAGAACAATGCAGATGATCTGGCTTACTATCTCCATCACCTTGTCATCCTTTAGTACCACTGTTACAAGGAAATAATAGAGTGATGCGCCGGTGAGAGCCGCGAGAGCGTACACGTGCTTACGAAGTATAAAGGGAATGTCACGGAGGATAAGGTCGCGTATCATACCTCCGCCTACAGCCGACATCATACCAAGCACCGCGCAGAGCAAAAATCCCGCATTCTCACCCTTTTCAGCAAAGAAATCAAGGCAGGTCTGCACGCCCGATACCGAGAAAATACCGATTGCGAGAGCGTCTATGTAATTGTTGACTTCACGCACAACGTGCGTTTTCTTTATGTACTGTTTTTTAAATACTCGCGCAAGTATGAACACGAGTATGGCAATTCCGGTGCCGATAGCCACCTGGTAGGTAAGCTCTCTGAAAAACGCGGGAGGGTTTCTGCCAATGGTGATATCTCTTATTATTCCACCGCCAAAGCAGGTCATAAGAGCGAGAAATACCACGCCGAATATATCGGTCTCCTTGTCGATAGCTATAATAGCTCCCGCCACGGCAAAGGAAATAACACCTATTATTTCAATAGCTAACAAAATTCCGTCTATCATACCTTAACCCAACTTTTCAAGCAGGAGTTCGAGCGCCTTGCCTCTGTGGCTTATGGCGTTTTTCTCCTCGTCTGTCATTTCGGCAACCGTCCTCGTCTCACCGGTGGGGATAAAGAGCGGATCGTATCCAAAGCCCCTTTCTCCGCGTCTGTTCTCGGTAATCGTGCCGTACATATATCCTTCGGCCAGGGTAAGCTCACCCGAAGGAGAGCAAAGCGCCATAGCGCAGGTGTAGTGCGCGCCCTTATCATCCTTATCCCTAAGCTTTTCAAGTAAAAGCGCGTTGTTATCCTCGTCAGTACCGCCGGAAAAACGCGCGCTGAAAATGCCCGGAGCGCCATCAAGCGCATCACAGCAGATTCCGCTGTCGTCAGCAAGAGCATACGATGAGGATATCTCGGCTATTTCCCTCGCCTTTTTTATAGCGTTTTCCATAAAGGTAGAGCCGTCCTCAACGGTCTCGTGATCGATGCCCGCCTCACGAAGTGACAGTATCTCATCAAACTTATCCGAGAGGATCTTCTTTATCTCATAAATCTTGTGCTTGTTATTGGATGCGATTATAAGCTTCATACAGTATTAACCGTCCTTTTTTATCTACTGATAAATTATATAACACAGGGATTAAAAAGTCAATCTTATTTGCAAAAAAATGTATTGGCTCGACTCAGTATTTTTTTATGAAAAACTTCAAGAAAATGCGAAAAAGCACTTGACAAACAACGCAAAAGGTTATATAATATGGTGTACGACTATGGGACAACATAGCCTAAACTATGCCCATTTGTCGAAAACATTATGGGAGGATACAGTGAAGCTTGATTTAAGACCATTGTTGGCGGGCGACAGACTGCTGACTTTTGACTACGAGTTACCACTTGATATTGATCCCGAAGATACCTCGAGCTTTCTTTATGGCGTGAGTTTTCCTTCTCCCATGAAGGTCAGTGGAGAGATTACCAACACCGCGGGTTATATGCGTATGACACTCAGCATGTCGGTCGACTACCAAGCCGAATGTGCAAGATGTCTTGATAGCGTCACCGGGTGCTTTACACTTGATCTTGAGAAAACGGTCGCTCCGAAGAAATTACTTGAGAATCTTGATGACGATAAGCTCGACGATTATGCTATAATCGAGGACGGCTTCCTTGACATGGACGAGCCGCTGCGCGAGCAGATCGAAATGGAATTTCCCGTCAGATTCTTATGCAAGGATGATTGCAAGGGTCTATGCTCAAAGTGCGGGCAGAATCTCAACAGAGGCGAATGTAGTTGCAATAAGAAGGAGATCGATCCCAGACTTGCACCCTTTGCCAAGATTCTTGAGCAAATGAAACAAGAAGAAAATAAAAAATAAATAATATACCGAGAATGCGTTTTGCATGCTCAAACAGGAGGTAATCAACAATGGCAGTTCCTAAGAGAAAAACATCTCAT
>JAZOUM010000016.1:0-3791 GCA_045658205.1 Eubacteriales bacterium
ACTTCCTTGATAGAAAGACCGAGGAAGAGCATGGTGAGACGGTCGATACCGAGACCGAAGCCGCCGTGAGGAGGACAGCCGTACTTGAAGAACTCAAGGTAGAACTTAACGTCATCCGCAAGTCCCTTTTCCTCAGCCTGCTTCTTAAGCACGTCGAATCTGTGCTCTCTCTGAGCGCCGGTAGTGATCTCAACGCCGCGCCAGATAAGGTCGTAGCCCTGAGGTACGCCTCTTTCATCTCTCATGTGGTAGAAGGCTCTGTCCTGAGCGCTGTAGTCGGTAATGAAGAGGAACTCGTGATCGAACATATCGCGGCAAAGCTGCTTTGTCATTCTCTCCGCCTCGGTGGTAAGATCGCCGTGAAGCTCCTCGGGAACGGTGTAGCCGTATCTTGCCTCAAGCTCCTTGTAAACGTCGCAAAGCTTCATTCTGGGGAACGGAAGGGTGGGAACCTCAAGGTCCATGCCGTAAAGCTCCTTGATTGCGTCGCCGTGCGCCGCCTTAACCTTGCCAAGAGCGTAGGTAAGAAGCTCCTCCTCCATCTTCATAACGTCCTCGCAGCCCTCGATGTAGGAGAACTCGAGGTCGAAGCCGGTGAACTCGGTAGCGTGCTTGTTGGTATAAGACTTCTCAGCTCTGAAAACGGGACCGGTCTCAAAGATTCTCTCAAGGCCGGCAGCCATAGCCATCTGCTTGTAGAACTGAGGAGACTGCGCAAGGTAAGCCTTGCCGTCAAAATACTTTACCTCGAAAACGTCGGAGCCGGACTCGGAAGCAGCGGCGATAAGCTTGGGAGTATGGATCTCAACGAAGTTACGCTCAACGAGGAACTCACGGAGCGCCGCGGTAAGAGTAGTCTGAAGGTCGAGCATAAGATGATTCTTCTCACGGCGGAGGTCGATCCATCTATAATCCATACGAACGTCGATATCGGAGTCATCCTTGATGGGAAGAGCCTCTGCGTAAGACTCTACTCTCATAAAATCGGGGTACATTTCCTTACCGCCCATCTTAACGTACTCGGAGGCAACGACCTCGCCCTCGAAGGTAACTACGGAATGAATGGTAAGATTGTCAAGCATCTCGAGCATCTCGGGGTGCCTTTCCTTTTCGATAGTAACCTGGAGCTTACCGGTAGCGTCCTTAACTACGATAAACGCCATGGTTCTCTTGTTACGGAAGTTTTCAACGAAGCCCTGAACACGGTGCATACCGGGGGCAACGTCTTTAATATAAGTTCTTTCCATTTTTGCGTCCTTTCGCTTGAATAATTATTTTCACGATAATATTATATATATAAAAGTCTCGCTTGTCAATAGCTTTTTACTGTTTTGATCCATCTTACGCTTTCATCAACCCAATGCTCCGCCAGCGGCTGTATCCACGCCTCGTTGCCGTCAGACGTCTTTTCGGTAGCGAGCGCTATACCGTGGGTGCCGTAGGGATAAACGTGTAAGGATACGGTTCTACCTATTGAATAGTACGCCTCGGCAAGTCTGAGCGAACCGAGCATAGGCACAGTCGGGTCCTCGGAGGTGTGCCAGATAAAGACGGGAGAAGAATCCTCGTCAACGTTCGCGTCGAGTGAAAGCTTGTTTTTTTCGTCCGCGGATATATCGTCAAAGAGCTTACCGGCGAGTCTTTCAAACGAGCCTGTATGCGTTGCTACGTTAGCGGATACTACGGGATAACAGAGTATAGAGCCGCACGGTTTGTTGTCTCCCTTTTTTATACCGAGAGCCGAAAGCACCTCCTTATCCTTATGAAGTATAGCCATGGAGCCCGAGAGATGTCCTCCCGCGGAAAATCCGACAGTGAATATGCGCCCCCGATCAATGCCAAACTCCTCCGCGTGCGCCTTGATATAGGTTATAGCGAAGGAAGCGTCGATAAGGTGTGTGGGATATTTAAACTCCTCGCCCACCGAGTAGTGCAAAACGAAGGCGTTAAGTCCCCTTTCGTAATAGGCGTTAGCGATAGCTACGCCCTCTCTTTCGGTCGAAAGCATAGCGTATCCGCCGCCGGGGAAAATAAGAGCGGAGTCCTTCCCCGTCGCGCCATCCTCAATATAACTGTCAAGAACGATCTCTCGTCCCTCAAGATCAAAGGTTTGTCTTTTGTAGATCATAAGCCCCTCCTATATGCGTTCGCTAACATTTTAACACGACGGCTTTGATTTTTCAAGTGGTATATTGACTTTTCTTTTCGCGTGTGTTAACATAAAAACAAAAACTCCTCGGAGGCAAAATGAAAAATCCAATATATCAGGCGCATTTTATAACAGCGGGAGAGGAGTATATTCCCTCGACTCCTTACTTCAAAAAGAGCCTTAGCTTTGACAAAAAAATCAAAAGAGCAACTCTCAACATCAGCTCTCTCGGCATCTTCGTCGCAGAGATAGACGGCAAACGTGTCGGCAACGATTTTATGACTCCGGGATGGACAAATTACTACAAACGTTTACAATTTTTCACTTATGACGTTACAAATATGCTCAGCGCTAAATCGGAGCTTATCGTAGGAGTAGGTAACGGATGGTACTCTTCAAGAGGAGGCTTCCCTGAATCGGTAGGAGGACTTTACGGCACTCACCCGGCGCTTATCGCGGCGCTCGAGGTCGTCTTTGAGGACGGAACTAAGGAACTTATCCTCACCGATGAGAGTTGGCTTATCTCAAGATCCGAATGTCTCTTCTCCGGCATCTACGACGGTGAGATCACCGACGCTAATATAATCCCCGATTTTTCTGAAAACGCAAAGCTCTTCGATTACGACAAAAGCGTTCTCATTCCTCTTGAGGGCGAGAGAACGAAGGAGATCGAGGTCGTAGAGCCCCTGTCCGTATTCACAACTCCCAAGGGCGAGACTGTCATCGATTTCGGTCAGGAGCTGACCGGTACCGTAGAGTTCACGCTCAATGCAAAGGGCGGCGAGCGAGTACAGATCCTTCACGCAGAGGTGCTTGACAGGGACGGTAACTTCTACAAGGACAACTACAGAACGGCGAGAAGCGAGATCGTGTACACCGCAAAAGCTGGTGCGCAGACTCACAAGCCAAAATATACGTTCTTCGGCTTCAGATACGTGAAGCTCGTTGACTGGCCCGAAGAGGTAAAGGCGGAAAACTTCCGCGCTATCGTTATGCACTCGGATATAAAGCGTATCGGACACTTCAAGAGCGGACACGCAAAGCTCAATCAGCTCTATTCCAATATCATTTGGGGACAGAGAGACAACTATCTCGATATTCCCACCGACTGTCCTCAAAGAGACGAGAGACTCGGCTGGACAGGTGACGCGCAGGTGTTCGCGAGAGCGGCATCCATAAACTACGACACCGAGACCTTCTTCAGAAAGTGGCTTCACGATATGGCGAGCGAGCAGCTTGAAAACGGTGAATTGCCCCACGTTATCCCCGATGCGCTCCGCGGTAATTCATATAGAAACTCTACAGCATGGACTGATGCCGCATGTATCATTCCTTGGGAGATCTATATGGCTTACGGTAGCAAGAAGATCTTAAGAGAGAATTTCCCCATGATGAAAAAGTGGCACGGCTACGTTAAGTCGAGAGCGGGTAGAAAATGTCTTTGGATCGGTGACCAGCACTTCGGCGATTGGCTTGGTATGGATGCTCCCGCAGGCTCATACACAGGATCTACCAACAAGGATCTTATAGCTACGGCTTATTACTACCTTATCACCACTATAATGGCTAAGACCTGCGATGTTCTCGGTATGAAGAGCGAGCAGTACGTAAATCTTGCCGAGAGGATCAGAAAAGCCTTCCG
>JAZOUM010000017.1:0-10457 GCA_045658205.1 Eubacteriales bacterium
CTCGGTATGAAGAGCGAGCAGTACGTAAATCTTGCCGAGAGGATCAGAAAAGCCTTCCGTAAGGAATTTATCAAGAGAGGTAAGCTCACCTCCGATACTCAGACAGCGCACGTTATCACCATCAACTTCGGCCTCGTTGACGACGCGCCCGAGCTTAAGGCTAAGCTTGGCGAACGACTTGTCGCGCTGATTGAGGCATTTGGCGACAGACTCCAGACAGGCTTTGTCGGTACTCCCTACCTTCTCGACGCGCTCACCGAAATCGGCAGACCCGATAAGGCTTATACCCTGCTCCTTCAGGAAAAGTTCCCCTCTTGGCTCTTCTCGGTAAATATGGGCGCTACTACGATATGGGAGCATTGGGACAGCAAGAACGAAAAGGGCGAGTTCTGGAGCACCGATATGAACTCCTTCAACCACTATGCCTACGGCGCTTGCGCAGCCTGGTTCTATAGAAGTATTCTCGGCATACGTCCTACCGAACCCGCATATAAGAGCTTTGAAATTAAACCCATCCCCTCGGAAAAGCTCGGATTTGCTAAAGCGATGATCGAGACTCGCTCCGGTGTAATAAGCTCGGAGTGGACCTATGTAGAGGACGGTGTGCGTTACGCATTCACCATACCCGACGGTACTACCGCAGAGGTCACCATTGACGGAGTTACCAAGTCCTATAAGTCCGGCTCCTACACCGTTTGGGGTAAAAAGTAATTTCTTTACTCTTTGACAGTTAAACGAAAATTTTATAGAAAATGAAAACGGATGCTTTTTCAAAGAGATAAGCATCCGTTTTTTGTATCAAGGGTGAAAAAATGCAAAAATACCGATTTTATTACATTTTACGCCGCTTTTTAGTATCACAATCTTTATTTTTTTACATTTCCCGTTTTCTATAACGAAAATTCGTAAGTTTTGCGAAAGTTATATTTTTCGTTCACTTTTTACGGTTTATTTCTTTATTTTTTACCGTTTTATCAGAGAATTGTGTCCTTGCCGTAATAGAGCATTCTTTTCTCCTCGTCAGAAAGCTCGTCGATATCCATACCCGCTTTCATCGCCGTCCATGCTCTGTTTGGCACAGGAGGATTGAAGTCGGGTAAAGATATCTCAGGGGTGTTTATACCGGGGACGGAGTTTGTTTTACCGTCGGGGTATCTATCGTCTCCGTCAGGATTTAAATTGACGTATTCCTTTTCCTTCATAATAAAAACCTACCTTTCACTAAAATTATGTGTCGTTAGTTTACCGCGCGACTCCGATTTTATACAAGGTAGGTTTTATTATTTTCACGAGAAAGTAAAGAAGTACACCTCGTTTTTACCGACTCGCAAGGTTATAGTATCGTTTTTAAGAGGAAGTCCGCGCTCCTCGGTAAAGAATCCGGCGCCTCTGTCGCCACCGCCTATAATTCCCTTTATAGAGTATGAGGTAAAATTCTCGCCCGAAAGCTTAAGCTCCACCACGCCGCTGTAATCAGCCGTTGAAAATACGCAAGCGCCGCGCTCCTCTCCGAGAGCCGCGAGAGAATAGATCTCGGTACGATAGTCCTCGGTAGTCTCTACGACGTTGCCGAGCGACGAGAGAGCGCCAAAGGCGGTCATAACGTGATAGGACGAGTAGAAATGCATATCGCGTCTTTCATCAATGGAATAAAGCGCGTTCCATTTAGACGCGGGATCAAGGTGTGAATAGAACATCGCGTCGACGCCGCTCTTTTGCGCTATTATCATAGCTCTTGCCAATGATGCGGGATATTTTCTCTCAAGATACGCGCCGGTATCCGTGCCGCGAAGATTGAACTCCGAGATTATACTCTGCGTTTTTCTAAGGCCATACTGACCGAGATACGATCTCGCGTAATTCGAATGCAGACTGATCTCCTCTGCAGATTCCGCGTAGCACTTCCACGAGAAAAAGTCAAGAGGTGAGGGATCTGTTTTAGTTATATACTCAAAGAAGCCCTCCATAAAGTCGATATACGTTTTTTCTTCCTTTGTCGCGTCATAGTGGTTAAGACTGAAAAAGCCACCCGAGGAATAAGCTCCGAGCTTGAGCTTGGGGTGCGTATCGCGTAGATGCTTTGCTACCGTGGAATAAAGCTCGTAATATTCACGAGGTTCTCCACGCCATCCCGAATCGTTATCCACGTCGCACATGATCTCAACGTACTTGATATTGTATTTATATCCGTTTGCCCACCCTTTATTGTAGTGAGCGATTATCCTCTCGCATATTCTCGCTATTTTATCATAGTCGCGAGGAGGTCTCGTATAGCGCTTTACCTCGTATGGCTCGGCTGATTCACCAAAACGAAGCATTATATCAGCTCCGCAATCCTTGATGGCGGCGAGATACTTATCGGTAGGCGCAAAGTTGTACGACGCCTCAAAGCGCTCGTCAAGCTCCATATCGGGAAAAATGCAATGAATATCGAGGAATCTGGAGGAGGCGTATGGCGCTTCTATACCTGAGACTCGGATCATACGCGGAGAGATATCCTTATACTGCTCCGAAAGATCGACAGCAAGATCAACCCCGAACAATGGTCCGTTATTAAGACCGTTGACCGGCTTCATCTTACCGATTTTTCTTGAAAAATCAATTCCCACGGTGCGCTTTATCATAGCCTTCTCCTTTCATAGAATATTTTTAGTGATCAATCCTTCTCTATTCCGTATGTCCAGCCCTCACCGTTTATCTCGTGAGCGCGATGCACGGTAATGAACGCGTTTTTGTCGATCGACGTCACCATCTGCGTAAATGCGGGATACTGTCTCATATTAAACGTGATCATAACAAGCTTTTTATCCTCGCCCGAATAGCCGCCGACGGCATCGACTATGGTGGTTGTTCTTCTGAGCTTATGGATAACAGCCTGATTTATCTCCTCATACTTATCCGAAACAACGTGAGCGATAAACGCAGAGGAGTCACCAAGCAGTATTCTGTCTATAGCGATAGCGCAAATCAGCGCCGATATAATTCCAAGCAATGATAAAAGGAAATTACCGACAGCCAATATACCGAGCGCTATAACGGCAGCGTCACAAATGAAGAATGACGTTGAGCTTTTAAGCCTCTTGCAGTACTTGGAAAGCGAAAGCGCGATAACGTCAATCCCTCCGGTAGATCCACCGCCGAGGAAGGTGAACGCGCATCCCGCGCCTATACAAGCTCCTCCAAAGATCGTAGCAACGATCAAGGAAATGCCGTAATAATCGGAGGAATAGCGCGACAGGTCAAGAAGATATGCTAAGGGAGAGCCGGTAACTATATACTCTGAAAATACGAGCGCCACGGGATAAAAGACCGTGGATACAAAGGTTTTCATAGTGAACTCCTTGCCAAGAAGGAAAAAGCCCGCGGCAAAGAGTATCCAGTTCATCACGGTTGAATAAAAATCAGGTCCCAAAGAGCTGAGGGCATCTACGTCCTCAAGGCACTTAGAGATAATGATACCTATACCAGATATGCCGCCCGTCACGAGATCGAACGGAAATATAAACATCGTTATACCAAGCGAAAGCACGAAGGTGCCAAAGAGGACGAGCGCAGTATTTTTTATAAAGCGCCTAAGCTCCTTTTTATCGATAGGTAAAATCTTTTTCATAAGAACTCCGTTATAAAAAGATATAATTAATTGTTTTTTGTAAATAATAGTTAGTAAAAATCAGTCAAGCTCAATAATTTCGTTGTACAAGTCAGAATATCTTCCACCGAGAGCCAACAGCTCGTCGTGGTCTCCTCTTTCTACTATTCTTCCCTTTTCAAGCACCATTATTGCATTAGATTTTCTTACCGTTGAGAGTCTGTGAGCGATAACGAATGTGGTTTTGTCCTCCATTATCCTATCCATACCCTCCTCGATATGCTTCTCGGTTCTGGTATCAACCGAGCTTGTTGCCTCATCGAGAATCAATATCGGAGCGTTACTGATAGCCGCTCTGGCTATATTGAGCAACTGACGCTGTCCCTGCGAGAGATTAGCACCGTCGTTTTCAAGCACGGTGTCATAGCCATGCTCAAGGTTTATGATAAAGGAGTGCGCCGAGGCTATCTTTGCCGCCGCCACGACCTCCTCATCCGTCGCGTCAAGTCTGCCGTAACGGATATTCTCGCGCACAGTTCCCGTGAAAAGATGCGTATCCTGAAGCACCATCGCGACGTTCTTTCTGAGAGTAGCGCGATCGATCTTCTCGATCGGGATACCGTCCACGGTTATAGTTCCCTCTTTGATATCGTAGAACCTCGATAAAAGGTTTGTCACCGTAGTCTTGCCGGCTCCGGTAGAGCCAACAAAGGCGATCTTTTGTCCGGGCTTTGCATAAAGTGAGATATTGTGAAGAACGGTAGTATCGGGCGTATATCCGAAGGACACGTTATCAAGCACTATGTGTCCCACGATCTTTTCCGGAGATACTTCGTCCGCCGATGGCTCCTCAGACTTTTCGTCAAGCACCTCAAACACTCTTTCTGCGCCTGCGAGAGCTGAGAAAATTACGTTCATCTGCATAGATATCTCGTTTATGGGACGGTTAAAGGATCGTGTAAAGTTAAGGGATATCGCAAGTCCGCCGTAGTCAAAGCCGCGAAGAGCAACGAGGATACCGCCAAGACAGGCCACCACACCGTAAGAAACGTTGGAGAGCTGATGAGTGACGGGACCCATAATACCGGAGCGGAATTGAGCCTTTATCTGCGAGTTAACAAGCTCCTCGTTAAGAAAATCGAACTCATCGATAGCCACGTTCTCGTGGTTAAAGACCTTTACGACCTTTTGTCCGGAGATTATCTCCTCGGAAAAGCCGTTGAGCATTCCGAGGTTTTTCTGTTGCTCTACGTAAGCCTTTCTACCCTTTTTAAGTATTAAACGGCTGATATAAGTTAACACGGGTGTCATTATAATGGTAACAAGTCCGAGTATCCAGTTGGTATACACCATCAGGAATATCGTGCCCACTATAGTGATAGCGCCCGATATAATTTGGATCAGTGTTGTGTTGAGCATCTCACCTACGGTATCAACGTCGTTGGTAAAACGGCTCATTATGTCACCGGATCTGTGCGTATCAAAGTATCTGATAGGCAAGGTTTCAAGCTTACGGTAGAGATCGCTTCTCATTCGCTTTAAGGAGCGCTGTGATACCGAGAGCATAAGTCTTTGCTGCAGCCATTGGCTTGTGATGGATATAGCGTAAACAAGCGCCATAAGCATAAGGCCTATAGCAAGTGCCGTCATACGCTCCGAGGGAGTTTTGCCCGCCTCGGTCAAAAGGTTAAGAACCGGGCGAAGCATATAAGCAGAAAGAAGCGAAGCCGCGGTGTAAACGAGGGCGCATACGAGAGCGGAAATAAGAAGCTTTCTCTCATGCGCAAGGTAGGATAATAGTCGTCCGAGTGTTCTAAGCGCGTTTTTAGGCTTACCGCCCCCGCGCATCATACCGCCGGGACCACGTCTGCCCATAACGTTAAGCTCTTTTTTGTTATCGCTACCCGCCGAGGAATACTTTGCGGCGAAGGCGCGACGTCTGTCAAGCTCAGTCATTATCTTCCACCTCCTCATCCTTCTGCGAAAGGTAGATCTCACGGTACTCCTGACAGGTGTGCATAAGCTCCTTGTGAGTACCTATGCCAACAACCTTGCCTTCGTCAAGCACTATGATTCTGTCGGCATCCATAACCGACTGTATTCTCTGCGCTATAATAAGCTTTGTAACACCACCAAGCTCCTCGCGGAACGCATGGCGGATGGATGCGTCGGTAGCTGTGTCTACCGCGCTTGTAGAGTCGTCGAGAATGATGATCGCGGGACTCTTTAGGAGTGCGCGCGCAATACAAAGTCTCTGCTTTTGTCCACCGGAAAGGCGCGATCCCTCTCTGCCTATCTGCGTATCATAACCGTCCTCAAAGCTCTCAATGAACGAGTGCGCCTGCGCGATTTTGCATACACGGGTAAGCTCTTCATCGGTGGCGTGTTCATTTCCCCAACGCAAATTCTCGGCTACGCTTCCGGCAAAGAGAGTGTTTTTCTGAAGCACGCAGGCTATTCCCTCTCGGAGATTGTAAAGCGAGTAATCCTTGATAGGCACACCGTCGATCAACACCTCGCCCTCGTCAACGTCGTAAAGCCTGGGTATCATAGAAACGAGAGTAGTCTTTCCCGATCCGGTCGAGCCGATAATTCCCACAAGCTCGCCGCTGTTTATTTTAAGACTTATATCCGATAGCACCTTCTCGGTGTTGTTTTTGAAGTAACGGAAGGAAACGTTTTTAAACTCGATCTCGCCCTTCTCAACGCGTCTTTCCTTATAACGCGCAGAGTCGTCGGTAAGATCTACCTTGGCGTTCAAGACCTCGGAGATTCTTCTATCCGATGCCGCCGCTCTTGTGCCCTGCAAAATGATATTGGCAAGGAAGTTGAGCGCCGTGAGTATCTGAGTAAGATAGGTAATAAATGCCGTAAGAGTACCTATCGTCATATCCCCTACCATGATCTGTCTGCCGGATATCCATACGACAAGAAGCGTCGCCACGTTTATCGCTATAGCCGACACGGGCATCATAAAGAGCATTACCTTAAGCGCCGACGTGCTTTTGTCAACAAGCTCGGCATTGCGAGCCTCAAAGCGCTCTATCTCGTATTCCTCACGCACAAAGGATTTGATTACTCTTTGATTGGTAACGGTCTCGCCGATATTATTGTTGAGCCCATCGAGAGCCGACTGCATCTTGGTATATCTCGGACTTGCCGTCTTGATAATCAAGAATATTCCAAGCGCCATAAACGGAACTATGGCAAAAATTACCCACGCAAGCTCCTTTTTGAGTGTGAAGGACATGGCGAGCGCGCCGACAAGCATTATCGGGCTACGGAACATACCTCTAAGGAGCGTTCCGGTGAAGTTCTGCACCTGAGTTACGTCATTTGTAATTCTCGTAATGAGCGATCCGGTCGTGAAGTCGTCTATGTTTGTGAACGAATAAGTCTGTATCTTCTTGAACACGTCACGTCTTACTCCCGCGGCAAGTCTTGCCGATCCTCTGATGGCAAAATTAGCGCCGAGTATACCGGTTATCATCATAAATGCGGCAAGAAACACCATGTAAAGACCGTTCTCAAGTATGTAAGGAACGTTCCCCTCCGCTGCGCCCTTGTCGATGATATTGGCGTTTATGTACGGGAGAATGAACTCGCCGCAAGCCTCAAGCACCATAAATAACGGTCCGAGGAGAAAGCTGTACCAATATTTTTTCGCATAAGGTATATATTTCTTCATTATTTTTCCTTCCTAAGTACTATGCACATACATAATTATTATAAAACAAATAAAATATTTTGTCAATCTGCCACGACGTATTTTTCTCAAAACTCGGTTGACATTTGCGCTCTGATATGGTAGAATAAAAAAACAACCGAATAGTACGCTCCCATAGTTAAATGGATATAATAAACCCCTCCTAAGGGTTAGTTGTGAGTTCGATTCTCGCTGGGAGTGCCATTGACCGTAAGATAATTTATTTTGCGGTCATTTTTACATTTTAATTTAGAGATTAGAACTTTTGAAGAATAAAAAAACAATTATTATCAACCGCCGAAAGTATTGGAAAATTTACTGTGTCTGTATGTGAAGATTGAGGTTATTAAGAATAATAAAAAGGGATTATTACCGAGATCTCAAGGAATGATTTTCTTGTCAAAACATGCCTTGCCGGTCAAGATATCTACAAAGCAATATAAATTATTTTGACATTAAATACGACGGATAATATTATGTTTTGAAAACTTGATTTGGAGCACTTATGAGTTGGATTTACTATACAACGGAGGATAATGAATATCGCTACGCGCTCGGTGAAGTGCAAGAGACCGCAAATAGAATTTTATTTTGTTTTGGAATAAATCCGAGCACGGCAACACCACAAGAATTAGATCCAACAGCCAAACAAATTCAAAGAATTGCAGCAGAACACGGATACGATTCTTGGTTAGTGCTAAATATTTGTGCGCAAAGAGCAACGGAGCCGAATGATATGCTCGAAGAACAAAACATAGTTTTACATAAAGAAAATCTTAGCGTCATAAAAAGTCTGCTTACGCAATATTCCCAACGCAGCGATATTTTATTCGCGTACGGCGATCTAATAAATAAACGACCGTATTTGAAGAAAAATTTATGTGAAATCATAAGCATCATAAAAGCAGAAAACTACGGTGGTAATTGCTATTGCTTAGGAAAAACCAAGTCGGAGAACGCTCGACACCCACTGTATCAAAAGATAGACACACCATTTGTTCCATTCTCGCTTGACGGTCACACTTACACAGAATTGTTTTACTTAGAAGATAACAAATGTGTTATCAGAGAGTGCGCAGAAAGCGGAGAGCTGATCCGTGAAACGTGGGGAATCTGTGCCCAAAAATAGATTCTTTCTTTCGTATAGCTACGCCTATCACATCTCTAAAACATTTTTCTCATTTTATGTAGACAATCCGCGTTATTTATGCTAATATATAAGCAACTCAATTTTAGGAGGACTTTATGTCAGAAATTTTAGAAATAGCAATGATACTGTCCTTTGGCGCATCGTGGCCGATGAACGTTATCAAATCCTACAAGGCGCGTAGCACGAAGGGTAAGAGCATACTCTTTCTTATACTCATCTTCGTAGGATATATCGCAGGTATCGCATCCAAGTTTACTAACCAGGTTTATATGGCGAACTTCTCATCCAAGTGGTACGTCCTTGTATTCTACTTTATCAACATCACGATGGTTGGCGCAGATATCCTCCTCTACGTAAGAAACAAGAGACTTGACAAGCTCGCAGAGGAAGCAAAATGAGAGTATATGAGGATATCCCGTATGTAAAAGACGGTCACCCGTGTCATCTTATCGACCTATATCTGCCGGATGGAGACTGCTCTGTACTCTTTCTTTTCTTCCACGGTGGAGGCTTTGTAGAGGGTACGCGCAAAAATGACGTGGCAATGCCGGAGTTCACCAAGGATATGACCGATATGGGCATCGGAGTGGCAAGCGCAGAATATAGACTCTATCCCGAGGCAAGGTTCCCCGACTTCATCGAGGATGCCGCAGAGGCTGTCAAGTTTGTCACGGAGAGTATATCCGAGTACGTAAGCTACGACAAGCTCGTAGTTGGCGGCAGCTCTGCAGGAGCATATATAACGCAGACTCTCTGCTTTAATGATAAGTATCTTAAGGCGGTGGGTGTGGATCCAAAAAGAATCGACGCATACGTACACGACGCAGGTCAGCCGACAGTCCACTTCAACGTCCTTAAGGAGCGAGGTGTCGATCCACGACGTATCATAGTTGACGATGACGCTCCGTTATATCACGTCGGCAAAGCTGAGTCGTATCCGCCTATGCTCTTTATCATCTCTGACAACGATATAGAAAACCGCCTTGAAGAAACCGAGCTTTTGCTTGGCGCCATACGCAGATTCGGTTACGATATGTCAAAAGTACGACTGAGTAAAACCTGTGGCAATCACGTCTGGTATACCAAGTCGGTCGATAACGGAAAGAGTGTATATGCGAATTTGATAATCCCTTTTATCAAAGATATTTCCAAGCCTTAAGCCAATTTTTGTTAACTTTTATTTTCAAAAAACAATTAAAGCCTATCTTAAACGCATAGTAGTGAAAGATAGGCTTTTTGTTATCCAACTTTAGATTTGCAAAATAAAATAAGATTTCGTCCTCAGTATGATTGTCATATAGGACAAAAAACGCTCGGCAGCCTTACAACTGCCGAGCGCTATATACAGTTAATTAGTCAGCATCCTTCATGGAAAGATTTTCTCTTCCCTTCTCGTCCTTGCCGAGATACTTAACTCTTACGGTATCGCCAAGAGCTACTGCATCCTCAACCTTTTCGGTTCTCTGCTTCTGAAGCTTGGAGATGTGTACCATACCCTCCTTGCCGGGAGCATACTCAACGAATGCGCCGATAGGAATGATTCTGGTAACGGTACCCTCGTAGGTCTCGCCTACCTCGGGCTCGAATACGATAGCGTCGATAATTGCCTTTGCTGCATCTGCGCTGTTCTTGTCAACTGCAGCGATGAATACGGAGCCGTCATCCTGGATGTCGATCTTAGCACCGGTATCAGCAACGATCTTCTGAATAACCTTACCGCCGGAGCCGATAACCTCACGGATCTTGTCGGGGTTGATCTTCATGGAGATCATCTTGGGAGCGGAAGCTGCAAGCTCATCTCTGGGCTCTGCGATAACGGGGAGCATGATCTCGTCGAGAATCTGGTGGCGAGCCTCGCGGGTGATGACAAGAGCTTCCTTAACGATCTCGTGCTTGAGACCGTCGTTCTTGAGGTCCATCTGGATAGCGGTGATGCCCTTCTTGGTACCTGCTACCTTGAAGTCCATCTCGCCGTGGAAGTCTTCAACGCCCTGAATGTCGATGAAGGTGGT
>JAZOUM010000018.1:0-7784 GCA_045658205.1 Eubacteriales bacterium
TCGAACCTTCGACCTACCGGTTCGTAGCCGGGCACTCTATCCACTGAGCTAAGGGCGCATAAAAATGGAGCGAGTGATGGGAATCGAACCCACGCGACCAGCTTGGAAGGCTGGAATTCTACCATTGAACTACACTCGCATCTAATTTATTAAGCTTATCTATAATACCATATATTATCTTATTTGTCAAGACTTTTTCAAAAAGTTTTTAAAGTTTTTTTGCAGGTCTGCACTCATAGGATCACAGACCTGCAATTGTATTTTATTTTACAACAATATTAATGATTTTTCCGGGAACTACGATCTCTTTTACTATTGTTTTTCCTTCAATAGCCTGGACTATCTTATCATCGGATTTTGCAATAGCAAGAATCTCGTCCTTTCCTGCACCATTGGGAATACCTATAACAGATCTCACCTTACCGTTGATCTGAACGGGCGTCTGGATCATATCATCAATCGTCTTTGACTCATCATATACGGGCCATGGCTCGTATGCGATAGTATTGTCGTGACCGAGCATACTCCAAAGCTCTTCACCTATATGAGGGCTGATGCAAGAAAGCATTTTGATAAATCCTTCAGCATAAACCTTAGGGCATTTGCCTTCCTTATAAACCGCATTGATAAATATCATCATCTGAGATATAGCGGTATTGAACGCAAGCTTTTCGAAGTCTTCGGTAATTTTCTTGACACTCTTGTGATATATTTGCTCAAGAGCGCCGCCTTCACCATCAATAATGTTCTCAGCCTCTGAGAAGAACGTCCATACACGGTTAAGGAATTTTCTTGCGCCCTCTACGCCCTGATCACTCCAAGGCTTAGATACCTCAAGCGGACCCATAAACATCTCATAGAGTCTAAGAGTATCAGCACCGTAATCTCTTACAACGTCGCTGGGGTTAACAACAAACTCAGGGAAACGCTTACCCATCTTAATTCCGTTAGAACCGAGTATCATACCCTGATGCACAAGCTTTTTGATAGGCTCTTTTGTAGGAGCAAGACCTTTATCATAAAGATATCTGTTCCAAATTCTCGAGTACATCAAATGGCCAACTGCATGCTCAGGTCCACCGATATAAAGATCTACCGGCATCCAGTGCTTTAAAAGCTCCTGGTTAGCAAATTCATCCTTATTTTTAGGATCTATATAGCGAAGATAATACCAGCTCGATCCTGCTGAACCGGGCATTGTGGAGGTTTCTCTTAAGCCGGTGACATTATTGTTACTGTAAGCCTTCCATTCGATAGCATTTTCAAGAGGAGCCTTTCCGTTAGCACCCTTATAGTTCTTAAGCTCAGGAAGAACAAGCGGAAGCTCGGAATCATCAAGAACATGAATGGTTCCATCCTCGCAATGAACAACGGGAACGGGCTCGCCCCAATATCTTTGTCTTGCAAATATCCACTCTCTGAAGTGATAGTTAACGGTTCTTTTTGCAACGCCCATAGCTTCAAGCTTAGAGGTTATTGCCTCTTTGGCTTCTTCAACGGTAAGTCCGGTGAATTCTTCGGAATTTACAAGCTTATAGCCCTTGCCAAGATACTCGCCCTTTTCAAAAGCACGCTCTGATACGTCTACCTTACCGAGCTTATCATCACCATCGATAACTTGAATCATATCAATATTGTGCGCTATTGCATATTCAAAATCACGCTGATCGTGAGAAGGCACAGCCATAACTGCACCCGTTCCGTAGCTTGCAAGGACGAAATCACCGATAAACATTCTGACTTCTCTGCCGTTCACGGGGTTGATACATGTAACGCCCTTCAGCTCGCAACCGGATTTTGTCTTATTAAGCTCGGTTCTATCCATCTCGTTTTTTCTAAGAGTTTCATCGATATAAGCTTGTACCTCTTCCTTATTCTCAATTCTGGGCATAAGCTGCTTAACGATATCTCCCTCAGGAGCAAGAACCATAAACGTTATACCATAGATGGTTTCGATACAAGTGGTGAAAATAGAAAATTCACCGCCACCAACTATATCAAATTTTACCTCTACACCGGTAGATTTTCCGATCCAGTTCTTTTGCATCAGCTTTGTAGATTCAGGCCAATCGATCTCATCAAGACCTTCGAGCAGCTTTTCTGCAAATGCAGGCTGATTGATAACCCACTGCTTCATATTCTTTCTAACAACGGGATATCCTCCTCTTTCGGATTTTCCATCAATAACCTCGTCGTTTGAAAGCACGGTGCCAAGCTCCTCGCACCAGTTTACAGGCATATCTATATACTGTGCATAACCGTCAAGATAAAGCTGCTTAAATATCCACTGAGTCCACTTATAGTAATCAGGATCACTTGTAGCTATCATTTTGCTCCAGTCATAATCGAAGCCAAGCTCCTTCAACTGTTTGGAGAAGGTAGCGATATTTTCCTGGGTAAATCCGTTAGGATGGTTGCCGGTTGTAACGGCATACTGCTCCGCGGGAAGTCCAAACGAATCGTATCCCATGGGATGAAGGACATTGTATCCCTGCATTCTCTTCATTCTCGAAACGATATCCGTAGCAGTATATCCCTCCGGATGACCTGCATGAAGTCCAACACCCGACGGATACGGGAACATATCAAGTACGTAATATTTAGGCTTGGAAAAATCCCATACATCTGTTTTGAATGTTTCGTTCTTTTCCCAATATTCTTGCCATTTTTTTTCAATTTTAGAGTGTTCGTAAAGCATAATACACTTCCTTTGAATTAATTCTCATTATCAAGCTCTGCTTCGATAGGAGCGATATCGATCTGCTCCGCCTCTGCAAGAAGCCTATCAAAATCATAAAAGCTTCTGGATTCGCTATCAAAAACCTGCACAATTACGTCAATGTAATCGACGAGGATCCAAGAATCTCCACGTTTACCTTCTACTCTTTCCGCGTCTCTTCCCGCCAAACCAAGCTGATATACAACTTCTTCTGCGAGAGCAGCGACCTGAGTCTTTGATCTACCGGTTACGGTAATATAATAATCGGTAACCGAGCTGGTTTCCTTTACGCAAAACAGTTTGATCGAATTACCTTTTGTTTTTATAAGAGCCTTAACAGCTGCTACAGCAACATCATAGGATGGTGCGTTCTTTAAATCATAAGCTTTATTTTCCATATTATTTCCTTTTAAATAGATTCTGCTCAATATTATCCGGAATTATTTTAATTTTAATTCGAGATATTCTCTGGTTAATAACGTTCTTTCGCCTACCTCTTCGCCTCTCAATTCCAACGATTTTAAGGTAGCATCTATCGCCATCAAAGAAGCTCTATGAAGAGCATTTAGGTTTTTCTCATAAGAAAAACATTTCTGAACATTTTCCAGTAAAAACGATCTGACTTTAACGCAAGTGGGATAGGTACGTCCCTCTTCCGAATAATCCGAAATGAAAATTATCTCGTCAAAAACAGACATTCCCGGATAACCTAATGTGTGATTTGCAGCGGCAGATAAAATATCATTAGTTGCGTATTCGGTAAACTCTTCTTGTATGAGCTTAACCGCAGCAAAGGAGTGTAGCGCAGGTTTAGGAATAAGCTCATCGTCCAAAGAAACGGCATTAGAGTTCTTGATCAAAAGTAAATGCTCTTCAAAGCTTTTTTCCTTAGCTATGTCGTGCAAAAGCGCCGCTACGGACAACTCACTAACTTGTTGCGGGATAATAATGTTACCGAGATATGACGCCATTCTCTCTACGCCGAGCGTATGGATAAATCGCTTTTGCGAAAGCTTTGTTCCAACAATATCTCGCAATCTTTTAATTGAAGTAATATCAAACATCATTTATATAAACCCGTTTTATTTATATATTCGAGAACTGAAGGTGATAAATACGATTTCAAGGATACTTCGCCGTTTCTTACCTCGCTTGAAGATATATCGATTACCTCAGATACAATAGGTTGGATTTTTGCGGCGTATTTTTCTTTATATTCCTTGCATCTCTTTGCAATTTCGATACTAATTTCAGGATCATCCTCGCGTCTAATATAACATATATTCGCTAATTCAAAAATAATATCCGGATTTTTCCATGTGCCCAAAGTCAATATCATATCAGTTCCGCAAAGAAAATACAAATCGTACTCGCTATTACTCAACTCCTGTAGAGTTAGATAAGTATAGCTTTTCCCACCTCTTGATATCTCAAGATCGGAAACATCGGCATTTTCTATCTCCGAAAATGCCAATTTACACATTTGAAATCTATCTTCACAGCTTACACTCGACGTATATTCCTTATGCGGTGGAATAAACGCAGGCATAATAATGAGTTTATCGAGCTCTGCTGATTTTATAAATGCTTTTGCCGCCGCCACATGACCGATGTGCGGAGGATTAAATGTGCCGCCAAAAACACCAATGCGTTTTTTATTCATCGAGGAAGCTCAATCCTTTTCTTATTAACTGATTCCTTATAAAGTACAAATCTTGTACCAACGCAGGACACTACGTCACAATCTATAGCATCAGCTATCTCGTTAGCAGCCTCCTTAGCTGTATATCCACTGTTATCCAATACCCTTGCTTTGATAAGCTCTCTTGCCTCGAGCGCATTTGATAACTGATGACAGATCTCCTCGGTCACACCGGATTTTCCAATTTGGAAAATTGTATCAAGCTCTTGCGCAAGACCTCTAAGATATGCTCTTTGTTTACTACTTAACATATTTATTCCCTTTCGAATAAGGCGCTTGCAAATTCCTGTGCATTAAAAGGCTTCATATCATCTATCTGCTCGCCGACGCCGATAAACTTAACCGGCATTCCAAGCTCTTGCTTTATAGCTATTATGATACCACCCTTTGCAGTTCCGTCAAGCTTGGTAAGTACAAGTCCTGTGATCTTAGAGGCTTCCTTAAACTCCTTAGCCTGCATTACTGCGTTTTGACCGGTTGTTGCATCAAGAACAAGTAGTGTTTCTTTAGAACAGCCTTCAAGCTCCCTATTGATTACTCTATCAATCTTAGCAAGCTCGTCCATTAAATTTTTCTTATTGTGTAATCTTCCGGCGGTATCTATAATAAGGACATCCGCTTTTCTGCTCTTTACGGCGTTTATAGCATCAAATACTACAGACGCGGGATCAGCGCCTGCCGCCTGCTTTATAATATCAACCCCGGCGCGCTCACACCAAACGGTGAGCTGCTCAGCTGCAGCTGCTCTGAATGTATCAGCAGCTGCAACTACAACCTTTTTGCCACTATGCTTAAGTTCTGCGGCTATTTTACCTATTGAAGTGGTTTTTCCTACTCCGTTAACACCTATTACTAGTATAACCGAAGGCTTGGTATCGAGCTTAAGAGGCTCGTGCTCACCTACCATTCTCTTAAGGATAGATAAAAGCTCTTGCTTTACATCCTCAGGATCCTTCAATCTGTTATCTTTAACGCATTCACGCAACTCGTCAAGTATTTCCTCGGTAGTATTTACACCTATATCTGCAGAAATGAGAAGCTCTTCAAGCTCATCAAAGAGGTCCTCATCTATCTTTACGAACTTTTTAAAGAGATTGTCGATTTTTCCGACGATCGCATCCTTAGTCTTAAAAAGTCCTTTTTTTAATTTGTCAAAGAATCCCATCCAGTAACTCCTCTTGCTTTCCTTCTATTTCATTTACGTTAAGCTCTATTGCCTGAGAAATACCTCTCTGGGGCATGGTTACACCATAAAGTCTATCACCAATCTCCATAGTACCTCTACGGTGAGTGATAAGAATAAACTGTGTATCGTCACAAAGCTTCTTGACATACTCGCCAAAGCGGAATACGTTAACCTCATCAAGAGCCGCCTCTATCTCGTCAAGAATACAGAACGGAGTCGGGTTAACCTTGAGTATAGCAAAGAGTAGCGCTATCGCCACAAATGACTGCTCTCCACCTGAAAGAAGCGACATGCTCTTGATTATCTTGCCGGGAGGAGCCGCTTTTATCTCTATTCCGGAGGTAAGAACATCCTCAGGCTCTGTGAGAGAAAGCTCTGCACTACCACCGCCGAACAATTCTTTAAAGGTAATTCCGAAGTTCTTGTTAATATCATTGAACGCCTGAACGAAGCTTGTTCTCATCTCCTCTTCAATACGAGCTATGATATTAATGGTATCATCCTTAGACTGAGAAAGGTCGAGATATTGCGCGTTAAGATCATCGTATCTTGTCTTAACGTCAGCATACTCCTCGATAGCGTTAGGATTAAAGTTACCAATAGAACGGAGTTTAGATCTGCAAGACGTCTGTATAGCAGCAATCTCTTCCCTGTTTTCCGCAGTAACCGGAGGATAATCAAGCGCTACGGCATCCTCGTATGTGATCTCATAATCATCCCAAAGCTGAGAACCAAGTCTATCCTGTCTTTCCTTGAGCTGAGCAAGTCTATTTTCATTTCTCACGGAATATTCGGTTAAGGTCTGATAGCTTGCATTCTTTTCCTTTTGCTTCTGACGGATTACATTAGATTCCTTTTCAAACTCATCTGTACCGGCCTCAACCTCACGTCTTTCAGCATTCAATCTTGCGAGAAGCCCCTCAAGCTCATCATACTCCTGCTTATGCTCGTTTTTCAAGGCGTCGATATTTTTTCTCTTGTCCGTAAGAGAATTTATCTTTTCTTCCTGGGCCTGCTTCTCCATATCAAGATCGCTAAGACGCTGATCGAGAGATTCTATAAGCTGTTGAACGCCTTCAATTTCCTTACGCACCTCAGCAATAGAGATATTGGTCAAATTAGCCTTTTCGATAAACTCATCGCGCTTTTCATCAAGAGTGCCCATCTCAAGGCTCTTTTGCTCTCTGAATGCCTTTAAGGACTCGATTCTCTCGAGAGACGCTTTATAATCAGCGCGAATCTGCACAAGCTCTTCTTCTGCACGTTCTCTACCACTGACGAGAGCCTCAAGATCCATTTTAAATTTCTCAATAATGTTTCTATTAGCATCAAATTTTGCGTTTGCGTTATCAAGAGCCGCAAATTGAGAACGAGAAAGAGTAAGAAGTATCTCCTTATCCTGTTCAGCAGCTCTCAAGGAGCTGTTGTTGTCTTTGAGCTCGTTATCAATTTCAACAAGCGCATCGTTAATTCTTTTAATTTCCGTAGCGAGCTTCTCACTCTTTTCCTGGAGCTGCGCGATTTCGCTTGTTCTTGAAAGAATACCGCTATCACGCTTTTGGCTACCACCCGTAAAGGAACCGCCGGCATTTATTATCTGACCGTCAAGCGTAACCATTTTTACACGATACCCAATCTTTTTAGCAGCTATAGATGCGTTATCAATATTATCAAAAACAAGAGTACGGAGCAAAAGATGCTCAATTACTATTCTATATCTATCATCGATGTCAACGAGCATATCAGCGCGACCGATAAAGCCGGGCATCTTCTTTGCTGTTTTTATTTCCTCGTTCTCTGTAGCCGGACGCATAGAGGTGAGAGGATACAAAGTAACTCTACCTGCGTTTGCGCGCTTTAATGCCGCCATACAAGCTTTAGCGGTAGGCACGTCCTCAACAACTATATTTTGAAGACTCCCGCCAAGCGCTGTATCTATTGCGGTAATATACTCCTTATCTACGTGTATTAGAGAAGAAAGCGGACCGTAAACCTCGCCTGCATCGGATATACGACCTGCGCCATACTCGCGCATTACAAATTTAACACTCTCTACAAATCCATCAAAGTGCTCATTCATTCTTTGAAGCACGTCCGCTCTTTGCTTTGCAGTGTCTTGCTGTAGCTTGAGCTGATTCAAGGTTTCCGTTATCTCTGCCTTTTCCTCAGTAAGGGCA
>JAZOUM010000019.1:0-15682 GCA_045658205.1 Eubacteriales bacterium
CCCAGAGCTTGTCTCACCGCTGATGAGATCGCTAAGAACGCAGACTTCTTCTGCTTCGGTACTAACGACCTTACTCAGATGACCTACGGCTTCTCCAGAGACGACGCAGGTAAGTTCCTTGATGCTTACTATGACAGAAAGATCTTCGAGAACGATCCCTTCGCTAAGCTCGACACCACCGGTGTTGGTAAGCTTATGAACATGGCAGTTACCCTTGGTAGACCCGCTAACGAGCATCTCCACGTTGGTATCTGCGGTGAGCACGGCGGCGATCCCACATCCGTTGAGTTCTGCCACCAGATCGGTCTTGACTACGTATCCTGCTCTCCCTTCAGAGTTCCGATTGCAAGACTCGCAGCAGCTCAGGCAGCTCTTAAGAACTAATTTGTAGTTAGTTTTTAATACAATAGATAAAAGGCACACTCCTCACGGGGTGTGCCCTTTGTTTTGATACCGTATTCATTTTGTCGAGGAGGTCTTAATAGTTGGTTACGTTCCCGCACGGTACACCTTCGCAAATTGGTGTACCCTTTTTACATAAAAAACTCGGTGGCACCTATACTGCTCACCGAGTTTTTGTGTTATTCGGAAATTACTTAGTTACCGTTACGCCGAAGGGGAGCGCGGAAAGCTTCATAAGCTTGAAGAACTGCTTACCGAAGGGGATACCGATAATGGTGATGCAGAATAGACCGCCAAGGATAGCGTATCCAACGGGCATACCTGCGCCGCCCATTGCAAGCCAGATAACGTTTCCTACGGGATGCGCCTCGTAATCGGTCTGTACTGTCTTACCAAACGGAAGGAAGGTAAGCTTTGCGATACGGAAGTATGCGATACCGAAGGGGATAAAAACAAGAGTGATACAGCAAACTACGCCGCAAAGGAAGTAGATTATACCGGGGATCAATCCAAACAAAATGAACCAAAGAAAGTTGCCTATAGCCTTCATTTCTCTTCTCCTTTATTATTTATGGTGGTATCTTGATTTTACACTATAAATTTCCTTTTGTCAATACAGCCTTTATATAGTATTGCAAATTTATTTCTATTATGCTATAATAAGGATAGAAATCCAACTTCTTTTTGAAAGGAAAGTAATATGAAAAAGATACTTGCTATGCTTGTCATACTCTGCACTCTGATCTCTTTGACCTCATGCGAGCTGATAAGCAACATATTTGTGAAAAAGGTTCCGTTCTATATAAACGGTGTTGAGATCTTTGAATACAACATAGTATACGACGAGGACGGGCTCGACTACAACAAGCGCGCGGCTGAGTACGTGCAGGGTAAGATAGCGGAATGCACAAACGTTACACTCCCTATCGTAGACGACTCTACCGAGGCAAAGACGCACGAGATAGTCATCGGCGAGACCTCGCGTGATATATCCAAGGAGCTTAACGAGGCGACCGAGGGCTTTGAGTTTGCAATGCTCGCAAAGAACGGCTCGGTGGCTCTTGAGGCAGATTACTTCGTAATTGCCGCGGCGGCATATTACTTTGCCGACAGCTTTGTCAAGAAGGGCGAGGAGGTTAGTATCCCCGACGGTGTTACCGTGCGTGAGCCCGTTACCAAGGAGGCTAAAAACCTTATTATGCTTATCGGTGACGGCATGGGACTCTACCAGACCAAGCTCTTTGATTACCTCAACGATCCTACCGACTACAGCGACGGAGAAAATATCTTCTACGGCTATATGTTCCCCTACCACGGCTTCTCACGTACAAGCTCTTACAGCGGTATAACAGATAGCGCCGCCGGCGGTACTGCCCTCTCCACAGGCTACAAGACGGTTAACAGCCACATTGGTCTTGACCGTGACGGCAATAGCATCAAGTCCTTGACCGAGCTTGCCGCAGAGCTTGGAAAATCGACCGCAGTGCTTTCGACCGACAAGAACACCGGCGCTACGCCCGCTACGTTTTCTGCGCACGCCCCCGACCGTGATGACTCTCTCGTTATTTTGGAGTCGCAGGTAGCTCTCACCAAGTCGATAGGCACGATCGTAGAATGCGGCTTTGACTACTATACGGCAAAGATGATGCCTACTATAGAAGGCTATGCTACAAATACCCTCAACACACTCAGCGAGGACGAGGACGGCTTCTTCCTTATGTATGAGGAGGGACACATTGACAAGAAGAGCCATAACAACGATATGGAATACACCTTCAAGGCATTGATCCGCTTCAACCAGGTGATAGCGCGCTTTATGGAATACGCCTTTTACAATCCCGATACCTTCGTGCTTATCACAGCGGATCACGAGACGGGCGGACTTCTTCCTACCGATGACGGTAAGCTCGCATACAGCACCGAGGAGCACACGGCTGCCGACGTACCCGTATTTGCGTGGGGACATGGCGCAGAGTTCTTCGACGGCAAGACTGTCGAGAACGTAGAGATCGCGCACTACTTCGCATCGCTTATGGGCGTTGACGACTTTGGCGATCAGACACGCGGCTGGTACGACGAGATCTACGGTGAGTAATAATCAGCGTGTTATGAGAACACGCAATGAATTGCAACGATGTTGCATGGATTGCCCTGTGGACATCATATTCGTTGTAATTCAATTCATGGAGCGAAGCGAGAAATCATGGCAAAGCCAATTCATGATGTGTTAGCATCAATTCATTCATAAAAAACAGAGCAAGAATAGAAGGGTTTTTGATATGCACCTCCAAAAGCGTCTAACTTTTGGGTTCACTTCATTTTCCCTTTTACTCTTGCTCTTTTTGTATTTATATTTTCTCGATATGGTCAAAGGCAAATTTACCGTAATTTTTAAGATAAAAATCGCGATATTCTTCAAAGCTTAGCGTAAATCCCGCGCCAAGAAGCTCCATATCTACGCCAAAAAGCTTAACACGGGTACCCATTTCGGTAAGACCGGCGTTAAGATAAAAGCTCTTGCGACTCAGTCTTTCTCGATAATTTTCGCTATCCTCGTATGGTATCTCTATCTCAAGAAATATCCTGCGTGGCGCATATTCCTCCATCAGAGCCTTAAGCATACGCGTTCCGTTGCCGCATCCACGCATATCCTCGCTAACAGCAAAGTAGTCTATCAAAACACAGTCGTCGCTGTTTATCGTGGTAGCGAGTCCGAGAAATCTTCCGTTCTCTTCAAAATACCATATATCGCTTTTACCGCGCCTTTGCATTTTTCTGATGATGGAAAACGGCTTTCGCTCCTCCTTTGGAAAGGCTTTCTTATAAAGCGCCCTGATCTTAAGTATCCTGAGTGGATTTTTTGTGTTCGTGTATGTCATAAATTATAAATCAGCCTCAGTCAAGCTTCCACTCGTCCATGCTTACGTCGTAGAGGTCGATAGAGGTAGCCTTAGCCTCATCGGTTACGATCTTAGCCGTGATGCTGACGTCACCGTCGCCCTTCATCTTGAGATACAGTCTATAGAAGCCCTCGTTCTTATTTTGCTCCGGGATATCCAATGACGTAGGAAGCGGCAATGCTCTCTCATATCCTAATTCAAACTCCTGACTTGCGACAAATTCCACGATTATGTACTTGGACGTGTCATTTTTATCGCGAAGTGTAGCCTTACTTCCGTCGATCTCTATGAGCGCGTCGGTATACATGAGCCACATCATGTCAGCCTCTTTATCAAGCTTGACCTCATCTCTTATAACGAGAGAGGATCTGTCGTCAACGAAGAGATATCCGCGTCTTGCGTAGTCAACGCTTCTCTCCTTGCCGTACAGCTCGGTCTTTTCTACGACCGTCTTTACGATATCTCCGTTTACTGTGAACTCGGAAACGTCTGCGTGCGAGCCAAGAACGTATCCGGGACTTCTATCGGGGTTAATAAGGAGAGTATTGTGAGACTCAGCGCGAAGGCGGAAGACGTCCCAATGATAATACTTATAGTACAGGTTGTAGTTATCCTGTCCGAAGTCGTACGCCCATCTCTTGCCTTTTGCGTCAAAGACAAAGCTGCCCGCATCAAGATGCGAGTGAGCGTAAACCGTCTTACCCGCCTTGATACCGACGAAGGTCTGTCCGTCACGGAATGAGTCACGCATTGCTATGATCTCCTCCTCGGGATAATGCACCACGGTAGCGGCGTCACAGCCCTCACCCTCGTCTGCCACGTTGTACCAGATGATAGCCTCGGCAACCTGTGAGATAGAGGGGGAGGAAAAGTTCTTTGCCGCCACGGTGTCCTTAAATCCGCGTCTTCCGTAATAATCGAAAATCCAGAACATACCGGATATCGCGAGAAGACTTAGCATACTGTCGGCAAAGTTATACGCCGCAACGTCGGACTGAAGAAGGACTATAAAGTCGGCGAGCTTATCAAAGCCCTGCGCCTTGTCAAGACCGTAGAGAGTGCCGAGAGTAGGAAGCATCGAAGCGAATACTCTGACGGTGTAATTGATAGCCGTCTCCGCATAGTACGGTCCCTCGTAGTAAGCGCCGTCAGGAGCAAACTTATCCATAAATTTTTCAAGTACGCGAATTATATCCGCGCCTATCTTGGACGCTACCTCAGGATATACGTCCATAAACGCGATAACTGTCGCCATAACACCTGCGTTTGAAAATACGTTATGGTTGTTATCCATAAGCACGTTGCAATAGGCGGTGTCCTTGTCCTCGATAGCAAGGTTAACCGTATAGAAGAGGTTTTCATACGCGCCCTTCTCCATTATAGCCTTCTGCTCATCGGTCATAACGTCGTAGAACCAGTCATACGCTATCGCGTATCCGTACGCAAGAGTACCTACGTCGATGTGGTGCGAGGGGTTCCAGTCAGGCATTTCCGCAACAGCCTTGAGATTAGGCCAAGCGTAATCAAAATACTTTTTATCGCCCGTGAGCTTATACGCAAGAGCGAGAGCAAGTGAGTATCTCTGAAGATCCCAGGATACGAAGAGAAGTCGTACTCCGTCGCGAAGCTCGTACTTGAGAGTCGGCTTTTTACTGATCTCGTCGCAATACTCTAAGAGCATATCAAACCAACGTGCCTTGTGCGCGTTTTCCTTTACCTCACGTCTGAGTCTTGCAAAATCATCCTCGGTAGCAAGAAGTCTCGGGTGTACTCCGGAAAGCTTAGATCTCTTGTAATCCTCATAGAGCTTCTCCTTAGTAGGTCTGAAGAAGAAGAGGAAATCATTGAGTTTTTGTAAAGCTTGGTTGTCGGAAGGCGATGCAAACTCTTCCTTGGTAAGAGCAACCATACCGTAGTGTACGGTGGTATCGTTGTAGTAAAGCTTGAGTCCGAGAGCCTTGGCAATAGCAGAAGCATCAACGTATCCATCGCAATCAGCAAGAGCCGATACACTCTCCCTCTCCTCATCGGTAAGAACGTTCTCAAGATCCGAGTAGGAAACGAGCATAGCGTCGCCATCATATTTTGGAAGCTTCTGAGACTCATATTTTTTACCGTCGCGATAGATAACGCCTGAGCGCATGTGGAAGGCTATGGCGCCCTCGAGCATAGCTCTGTCGTCATCCTCCTTGGGCATGTAATTTTTATCCGTAAGGACTATTTTCTTTTCACGCTTGAAGTAATCGTGTCCCTCGTCGTATACCACGGCACCATCAACCTTGGCGGCGGTGGAATGCGCGAGCAGATCAAACAGCTCTATCTCAGCCTCGCCCTCCTTGGAGGCAAAGCTCATAAAGAAGTCTACGAGCTTGTCGCAGTTGATCGGAATACTGTTAGAAGGAGCCTTATAGCCACTTATTCTCTTATCGCCGTTAACGTATATATCGTAGTATCGCTTTTCAACCGAATATACTATAGAAAAGTCGGTTCTCTCATCCGAGAGAGTCGTAACGTACTCGTCGCTGTAGTGCGTATATACCTGATCTCCGTCAAATTTGAAGATGTAAGAGGGTGTTCCTCCACCGTGAAGGCACATCTCACCCTTGACTCCGCCGGCTTTAAGTGAAAGCCCAAAGGATACGACAAAGTCGCCAAGCACAAACGCGTTATAAGAGAGCTTTTTCTCCTTATCGGTCAATACGATCTCTTCTCTTTCAAGAAATCTGTACGATTTAATTTCGTGATACATATTTTCTCCTCACAGGCTCATGGCCTTAGCAAAATAAACTTTTTTTGTATAGGCACGGTCATATTTCATAGCCGCGCGCCTTCATAAATTCACACACATCTCTGCCGTCGTAAGCCCTCGGCAATACGCCTCGCTTTACCGACTCTGCGGCGGCATAGCCGGCGGCCTCTCCTGTAGCCGCCATATTTCCCATCACACGGTATGACGCATGAGGATAAAAATCACCGGATATGCATCTGCCCGCGAGCAGAAGATTGTCGCAATCCCTCGCAACGAGCGAACGGTACGGTATGTGATACGGCTTTGTTCTATAGCCGCGAGAGCATTCGTCGGTATCGTCACTCTTCAGCCTATGAACGTCGACGCCAAAGTTTACAAGGCACACCGCGTCGTCAAATCGTCTGCCACTCAATATATCCTCATCGGTAAGACGGTACTCACCGAATATTCGTCGTCCCTCTCTTATACCGATATGCGATCCGGTAAAGACGGTAGAGAGCTTCTCATACCCCTCTATACTCTTGTGCGCCTCTATAACCTCGAACGCCTCACGTCTACCCTCAAGAGTAGCTCTGGAGAGCGAATCTATATCGTCGGGCATAACGTCGTATTGGAAGCTGATGCCCATATTCCAGCTTGACAGTCCCGGCATCTTTTTTACCGAGGCAAGTCCCGCTGAGATCTCAATACCGTTTTTTAGCAGCATATCCGAGTATCTTCGCTTATCGTCGGGGCTATCCGTTCCATCGTAATTTTGTGGCATACCCACCGCGCATACCGACGTGCTTGTCGGTGACGGACGCTTTTCGATAGGATCGCCGCACTCCCACGTGCAGCCCGCAAGATCCGCGAGAGCGCCGTTGCCGGTAGCGTCTATATATACTCCTGCCGAGAGGGTGTAGTTTCCGCACTCGGTAACGACCATAAGAGAGTCTATCCTCTTCTCCTTCATCCTCACTGCCGCCGCCTGACTGTAAAACAGCACCCTTACTCCGGACTCACAGCACAGCTTGTCGAAAAAATACTTGCACCCCTCGGTATCGACGATAGGTCCGGGTATACGTCTGCCATCGGCATCGGTGCGGTCTCCCCTCCTCGCCAGAGTCATTCCATGCTCGTTAAGAAAGGTAAACAGCTCCTTTACCAAGCCTCCTTTGTTATCCGCGTCGAGTATCTGCGGCATAAAGCCCTCGGTCAAAGTTCCGCCAAGGCTTCCCGCTCTTTCTATCAGCACCGTTTTAGCGCCTCTTTTTGCCGAGGAAATCGCGGCGCACACACCCGCTATACCGCCGCCGCACACAGCGACGTCAAAATAACCAAGCTCCCTTGAATTAAAGCTATACATACAACCTCCAAAAGCAGTTAATGTATGATACGTCTTATCTCAAATTCTAACACATCACTTTTTTATTTTCAAGTATTATTTTTTATATTTATATGGCAAAGTACCATATTATGAATTAAAACGATTAGAAAACGGCAATATCATTGCAAAAAGTGAACAAAGTCAAAACAAAGAATATTGCCGTTTTATACAAATTTTAGGAGTTCACCTTTTCTTTTTATTTTTTGCGTGATATAATAAAGCGTACTTAAGTATACGTAAAAACTTTTTTAGGAGGAAGCTATGTCAAAAGACTTAAAGCTCCAAAAGGGCGGACTTACCAAGAAGCACTGGTTCGGCTATATGTTCGGTGACTTCGGCGGTTGTATGACCTTTACCCTTATGAGCTCCATTTTCACTATCTACTGTACCGACTGTCTGAACGTAAATACGGCGATACTCGGTACGCTCGTCATCATCTGGACTATCTGGGATGCCGTAAACGATCCCTTGATGGGCGCGCTTATGGACAAAGCGTTTGCGCGCCATCAGAATTCAAAGGGTAAATTCCGCCCCTGGATTCTCAGAGCCACGCCTCTGCTAGCGGTAACGTCCGTGGCGCTATGGACCGTACCCACGCTCTTTGAGGGGGTGACGCTTCTCGTCGTTCTCTTTATGTGCAAGATACTCTACGAGGCGGCGTACACTATGTTCAATATCCCGATGGGATCCCTGCTTTCCGCAATGTCAACCAACGATACCGAGAGAGCCTCGCTCTCATCCGCAAGAGGCGTTGGATCTATGTTCGGTAACGTTATACCCGCAATGCTCGGTCCCGTGCTTCTCAGCGTTTTCGGTGAGAAAAACACCACGGGCTATGCCATAACAGCCGTTGTATGCGCGCTGATCGGATTTGGCACCTGTCTTTGCCACTACATATTCACCGAGGAAAGAACCACGGTCGGAGAAAATACAAAGGCAGATGATATAAAGATATCCGACATACTCACCGTGCTTAAGGAAAACCGTCCCTTCGTTGCTCTTTGCATCCACGGTATATGCATCTGCACTATGCAGTACGTATCTCAGACACTCAGCATCTACATGTACTCCTCGGTATATCACGATACGGCGTATCAGACCATCGGCACAGCGCTCTCAAGTCCCATTATGGTCGGCTCTATGCTCGCCGTTCCCTTTATGTGCAAAAAGCTTGGACTTGAAAAGGTTATCCGTTACTCGCTTCTTATCGGAGGCGCCGTTTACGCCGTCCTTTTCGGTATGCATATGATCTTCAACGTACATCCCCTTCTCCACTCGGTAATATCCGGTCTCGGTATGGGTATGGGTATGGTATCCATACAGATGCAATGGGGACTTGTCGGCGAGGCAATAGACTACAACGAAATGGTCACAGGCAAGAGAACCGAGGGCTCTATCTACGGTACATTCAATCTCTCGCGCCGTATAGGTCAGACTATAGGAAACGGCTTTGCTATCTACGCGCTCGGCTGGATAGGATATAACGGTAAGCTCGAGTTCCAGAGCGCCGGCACGGTAGTTGGACTTAAGGTTCTTTGCGTACTTATCCCCGCTATCTTCATTCTCGGCTCTTGGGCGGCATTTAAATTCGTGTGGAATATTACTCCCGATACCAGAGCTAAGCTCGCGGCATTTAAGGCAGAGTCAAGCAGCTCACCCGAATCCGATATCAGCGAAGAAGCTACAGTTTAATCCGTTTTTGTAAACAGTTATTTTCATAAACACTTATAGAGGTGATATTTATGGATCACATTATTAAGACTCCGTGTGGAGATATAAAGGGCGTTGCTACAAATACCGCCGGCATAATAGCCTACAAGGGCATCAGATACGCAACCGCGCGCCGCTTTGAATATCCTACCGAGGTTACCGCCTGGGACGGAGTATACGACGCATCAAAATACGGCGCGTGCGCCTATCAGCCCCGCTCGTTTTACAACGAGGAGGAAATGCCGAAAAAAATATTTTATTACAACGAATTCCGTAAGGGAGAGACATACACCTACAGCGAGGACTGTCTTTTCCTGAACGTATTCGCACCCGAAAACACCGATGCTCCCATGCCGGTAATCGTGTATATACACGGCGGCGGCTTCACAGGTGGCTGCGCTCACGAAAAGCACTTCGACGTGCCCGTGTGGCCGCTTAAGGGAGTTATAGGCGTAACCATTAACTACCGTCTCGGTCCTCTTGGCTTTCTCGCCCTGCCCGAGCTTAAGGAGGAGGCGGGCTATACCGGAAACTACGGTCTGTACGATCAGCTCTGCGCTATCGAATGGGTAAGACACAACATCTCCGCCTTTGGTGGCGATCCCGACAACATCACGATAATGGGACAGAGCGCCGGAGCCATGAGCGTACAGCAGCATTGCCTCTCACCTCTTTCAAAGGGCAAATTCCAGAAGGCAGTTATGTGCTCGGGAGGTGGAATCAACAAGATACTCTCAGCGCCTAAGCAGAAGAAGATCTACCCCTTCTGGCAGGCTGTAAAGGAGCGTGTCGGCGCAAAGACGCTTGAGGAATTTAAGGAATGTCCCGTTGAGGATATATTCAAGGCTTGGCAAGAGCTACGCAAAACCATGAGGGGCGGTCATCCCGGTCCGTCTATTGACGATAGACTCGTCGTTGCTACCGGCACCGAGATATTAAACGAGGCAAAGCAGCACGATATCCCCTATATGGCAGGCTCGACCAGCCACGATATGCTCCCGCCATTCCTCTTCTCAATGTCGAAAAAATGGTGTCAAAAGCAGCGCACGCCCTCCTACCTTTGGTACTTTGAGCGCAATCTTCCGGGTGACGATCACGGAGCGTGGCACTCTGCCGACCTTTGGTACTGGTTCGGCACACTCAAGAATTGTTGGCGTCCCTTCACCGATAAGGATTACGCGCTCTCAGACGAGATGACGGACTATCTCACCGCGTTTGCAAAAACCGGCAACCCTAGCCCTGACGGCAGGGTTAAGTGGGACGCGTGTGGAAAAAAAGCCATAACTCTTGGTGACGGCGAAACGAAAATGAAAAATCCAAACGCTCTCGGCTTGTGGTACACAATGCTTACAAACCACGCGCCCGGAGAATAAAATTATGGGGTGTCTCAGAATAAAGTCTGAGGCACCCCTAATTACGCGATATGAATGCTAAATCGTTTATATTTTTTTCATTTCAGATCCTATACCGCTATCCGTGTCGCTTCCGAGCTTCAATCTCTCGGCAACGTACATAACGACAAGATAGATAAACAGGCTGTTTATGATATAGACCTCGCTCACGGCAGAGGCGCCGACGTACGACTCGGGATCGATAACCCGGCTGATGAAAAACGCCGACGAAAGCAAAATAAAGCTCATAAGACCTATACCGAGAAATCCGAGGAATTTATCGTGGCGGCGAAGCATTATCGAGTAAGCCATAAGTCCGACGCCGTACATAGCCCACGCGGCAATCGTCAGATAATCATGCACGTAGTTGAAAAAGGTGGCAAACTCCGGACCGACCTTCGCGGGGAAGAGAATGCACCCGATAAACACGAGCGCGATGTTCACGCATTGGCAGATAAGATACGTCCTTTTCGTCCTATCGGAAAGAGGGGAGCAGTCGACCTTGCGATAGGTTATCCATACCACCGACAAAAGCACGGTAAGCGCCCATAAAAACGTCGTAAACCACTTGCCGTGTATCCACGCGATGCGCGATATTGAGGTGTAAAGAGGACTCTCCTCGCTGACGGTTATCAAAATAAATGATATAAGCGGCACAACGATCAGCCCGAGAATTATAACAAAGCGGTCGGAATAGGCTACCTCTTTTACTCTGTTTTTGATTTTTTCCTTCATTTTCGTCTCCTTCAAACAGTATGGTAAATATATTATCACGCAAAATTGGAGTATTGTTTGCTTTTCGGTAAATAAACCGTTAATATATTTTTAGGAAACTGTTGCAATTATATGAGTATTGTGCTAAAATAGAGTCAAGAATTTTACAGAGTAGAAAATCACGCGTTGAGTGCGTCAAGGACGGGGAGTTGCCTTGATGACGAAAGAATTAGGTTCGCGATGTGGTTTTCGCATCCCGCTGAATAAATTGAAGATCGAGGCACAGGACACGTGCGCTATTATCGTACATCGCGTCGTCTCTTTTGCCATCGTTTATATTTTCAAGCCTTCAAGTGTGGGATAGCTCTGCCTTGGAGGTGTTTTTTATGCCCAAAACAAAAAGGAGCGGCTCGACCGCCACGCTCGTAACGCTATCTGCCCTTGCGGCGATAGGAATAATTCTCGGCAAATTTCTCGCCTTTAACGTTACGGAGTTTATGCGTTTCAGCCTTGAAAACATAACCATAATATTCTCGGGCATCGTGTTTGGACCTCTCTATGGAGCTGTCGTCGGCGCGGTACAGGATCTTGTCGGCTGCATCGCCGTTGGATACGCTATCAACCCCTTGATAGCCCTCGGATGCGCCGTGACCGGAGCCGTATCCGGCATAGCGTTTCGCCTTTTTAAAGGAGCGCCGCTTTCCCTTAGACTCACCCTCGCGCTTATCCCGGCGCACCTCTTTGGCTCGGTGCTGATAAAGTCCGTAGGTCTTGCCATCTTCTATTCCCTGCCTCTTGGCATGACGTTGCTATGGCGACTTCTTAACTACGTTATCGTAGGCGCGGCGGAGATCGTTTTACTCTCTATACTGTTAAAAAGCAAACAATTATTAACTCAATTACGCAAAATATCCAACTTTGACCTTGGAGCTAAATTCAACTCTGCTAAGGAAGTTACCGAGTATGCCAAGAATATAAGCGGCGTATTTTCAAAGCCCGGGCTTGAGAGAGTCACCGCTTTACTTCGTGGAGTAGGCTCACCCGAGGAGTCACTCAAGGTGATACACGTTGCCGGGACAAACGGCAAGGGCTCGACCACCGCCATTCTCTCCTCTATCCTCACAGCATCGGGGCTTAAGGTCGGAAGCTTCACCTCCCCCTATCTCTATGAAATGCGCGAGTCCATACGTATAAACACAAAGCCGATAAGCGAGGAGGATCTGACCTCTCTGTTTGAAAGTCTCTCACCCGTAGCAGATGCGATGGAGGATAAGCCGACCGAGTTTGAGCTTTTGACCGCGGCGGCATATCTCGCATTCAAGAAAAACGAGGTAGACGTAGCCATAGTAGAATGCGGCATGGGTGGTGAGCGTGACGCTACAAACGTTATACACGCCCCCCTCATCTCCCTAATTACCGGCGTGGCGCTCGACCACACGGCGCACCTCGGCGACACCGTCGGAGCGATAGCTAAGGAGAAGGCAGGTATCATAAAGGCAGGCTGTCCCATAGTCGTAGGAGAACTGAGTAACGAAGCGCTCTCAGTCATAAAAGATCGCGCAAGACTGCTCGACTCTCCCCTCCTTTCAAGCAAAAACGCCGGTACGGTAGTAAAGGAAACGTCGCTTGACGGTACCGTTATAGACTGTCACGGCATCACCGACATTCGTCTGTCTCTGCTCGGCGTCCACCAGCCAAAGAATGCGGCGCTCGCCATCACCGCGGCGCTCATTCTGCGCGATACCTTCCCCTCCGTCACCGAAGAGAGCATACGCAACGGAGTTGAGGCGGCAAGGTGGCAAGGCAGATTTGAGCCGATACTCACCGATCCCCTCGTCATATACGACGGCGCCCACAACCTCGACGGTGTAGAAAGCGCTGTAAAAAGCGCGCGTATATACCTGAAGGATGGCGCGATATGCCTTACAGGTGTCCTCGCGGACAAGGAATACACGGCTATGGCTGAGCGCATCGCCACGGTGGCAAAATGCGCCGTAACCGTAACTCCGGATAACCCCCGCGCCCTCAGCGCAGATGAGTACGCCGACGTCCTAAAAGCGAAAGGCATAGAGGCGCATAGCGCAAAAACGATCGATGAAGGTGTAAAGCTCGCGTTGTCAATCGCAAGGGAAAGGTCGTTACCCATCCTCTGCCTCGGCTCACTCTATTTATATAAGGATGTAAAGTCGGCAATGATGAAGAATCAATAATATGGAATTTGGTAGGATCAAAGTCATTCGGTCCTACCTTTTTCTCACCCGATTTATCGGATTTCACTGCGACGCTTCGTCGCCCACGACGTCCCGTTGATCGCGCAAACCGTAGGGGACGGCGCCCACGACGTCCCGCTAAGCCTCTCGCAGGGAAAGAGATGAATAATGAATAATTGAGTACCCACACGGATATTCTCACCCGATTTATCGGATTTCATCGCGTAAGCGATTTCATCCACCCTTGGTGGATTTCATCCGTCCCCAACGGATTACATTGCGACGCTTCGTCGCCCACGACGTCCCGTTGATCGCGCAACCGTAGGGGACGGCGCCCACGACGTCCCGCTAAGCATCTCGCAGGGAAAGAGATGAATAATGAATAATTGAGTACCCACACGGATATCCTCACCCGATTTATCGGATTTCATCGCGTAAGCGATTTCATCCACCCTTGGTGGATTTCATCCGTCCCCAACGGATTTCATTGCGACAGCACGTCGCCCGCCCTCCCCTACTATTTATATTTATTTTAATTATTTACGCAAAAGGTATTGCAAAAAATTACAATTCGTGATAAAATTAGTATGTATAAATATTATTTATTATAATACGCAATATATTTTAGGAGGAAACCCAAATGAAATTGCATTCATTCGGCAAAATTCTCTCTCTCGTGCTTATGCTTTCTCTTGTGTTTGCGCTTACCCTTGCGCTTACCGTAACTGCGAACGCAGAGGCTGAGCTTACTGCTATCGAGGGTGAGATCACTTTCAAGAACGTTAACACTCATAACGGCGCGTGTGGCAAGGTTCAGGTTAAATGGAATGGCTTTGCGGGCGCTGACGCTTACAGAGTTTATCTCAACGGCGAGCACGTTGCTAACTCTCGCGGCACCTACTATAACTTCGTAGATCTCGACGTTGCAGATCACGATGAAGAGCCTATCGTATACACAGTAAAGGTCATCGCTTACTCAAACGCTGACGAGACCGGTTCTCTCGCTGTCGGTGTTATCACCGTATCTGCAGAGCATAGCTACGTTGACGTTGTAACCGATCCTAACTGTACCGAGTCCGGCTTTACCACCCATACCTGTGACTGCGGCTATACATACGACGATACCGTGACCGATCCTCTCGGACACGACTACGGCGACCTCATCCCCCAGGTTGATCCTACCTGTGAGGGCAAGGGCGTGATCGCGCACTACACCTGCGCAAGATGCGCTACCCACTTTAATGAGAATATGGAAGAGGTTACCGACCTCTCTATCGCTGCTAAGGGACACACCTACGGCGATCTTATCCCTCAGGTTGATCCCACCTGTACCGAAACGGGCGTTAAGGCGCACTATGATTGCGCTGAGTGTGACAAGAACTTTGATGAGAACAAGGATGAACTTGCTTCCCTTGTTATCGACGCTCTCGGTCACACCTGGACCGATGCGACCTGTACTGCACCCAAGACCTGCTCCGTTTGTCAGTTCACCGAAGGTGAAGCGCTCGGTCACACTTGGGTAGATGCAAACTGCACCACCCCCAAGACCTGCTCCGTTTGTCAGGCTACCGAGGGTGAGCCTCTCGGACACGATTGGAAAAACGCAACCTGCACCACTCCCAAGACCTGTAAGGTATGTGACGCTACCGAAGGTGAGCCTCTCGGTCACAACTGGCAGGATGCAACCTGTACCTCTCCTAAGACTTGCTTGAAATGCTATCTTGAAGAAGGCGAACCTCTCGGTCACACCGGTGGCACAGCTACCTGTACCGAATTGGCAGCTTGTGAGAGATGTCAGGACACCTACGGTGAGCTTCTGCCCCACAACTATAAGGACGCGACCTGTACCGAGGCTAAGACCTGTCTCGCATGCGGTCACGTTGGCGGCGCGGCTCTCGGCCACGACTGGAAGGATGCAACCTGCACCGCTCCCGAAACATGTAGAAGATGTGATCTTACCAAGGGCGATGCTCTCGGACACGTAGGCGGAACAAACACCTGTACCGAGGCGGCAGTATGTACCGATTGCGGTGTTACATACGGCAAGGCTCTCGGCCACACTTGGAAGGCTGCAACCTGCACCACCCCCAAGACCTGCTCTAGATGTCAGCTTACCGAGGGCGCGGCTCTCGGCCACAAGAACTGGTCCGCGGCAACCTGTACTACTCCCAAGACCTGTGGCGTATGTAAGGCTACCGAGGGTACTGCTCTCGGCCACGATTGGATCGCGGCAACCTGCT
>JAZOUM010000020.1:0-2798 GCA_045658205.1 Eubacteriales bacterium
CAAGTGCCTGAACCGGAAGTGGAACTTCCGCAACCATAACAAAAAACCGACCACAAGGGTCGGTTTCTTGTTATGGTGGGGGAAGCTGGATTCGGACCAGCGAAGTCAGTGACAACAGATTTACAGTCTGCCCCCTTTGGCCGCTCGGGGATTCCCCCATATAAGCTGGAGCTGGTGAACGGAGTCGAACCATCAACCTGCTGATTACAAATCAGCTGCTCTGCCATTGAGCCACACCAGCGTGCTGAACAAGCAATATTATAGCAGATGATTTTATGTTTGTCAATACCTTTTTTGATTTTTTTGAAAAAAGTTTTAAAAAATATTTTTGTTACATTTTCATTTAGGCTTGGCCTTTACCGCATTAATAAACGGCAAGGCGCATCACGCATTTTGTAACGTCCCACCTTTTCGCTACGTATAATTGTATATAGATAATCTTATGGGATCGAATAATACAGATAAAAAGGTACTATGATATGCAAAAACTTTGTTTTCTCATATTTTTCGACCTTCCCCAACAAAAGCACCTATATTAGAATCAACTCTTTAAGTTTAACAGAACGGAGGCTATTATGAGCAAATACTTTGGCACCGACGGCTTCAGAGGCCACGCAGGTAAGGAGCTGACGGCAGAGCATGCGTTTCTAACCGGCAGATATTTAGGACATTATTTAAAAGCGAATAAACAGGAGGTTCGTCCGCGCGTAGTTATTGGAAAGGATACTCGTCTATCCGGATATATGCTTGAGTACTCCATATCCGCAGGTCTTGCCTCGTCGGGCGTGGACGTATATCTTATGCGCGTCACTACTACTCCGAGTGTATCATACGTTACGGCGAAAGAGGGCTTTGACACAGGTATAATGATCACGGCGTCTCACAATCCATTCTTCGATAACGGGATCAAGTTGTTAAACGATAGCGGTGAGAAAATAGACAATCACATAATAGATCTGATAGAAAACTATATAGACTCAGACAAAGATATCGCCGATATACCTTACGCTACTGATGAGGGGATAGGAAGGATCTACAACTACTCCATAGGTCGAGAAAAATATATAGATCACATCACGTCTATTGCAAACGGAGGATATCACGATCTCAAGATCGGTATTGATACCGCAAACGGATCAGCATCGAAAATTGCGCCCCTCATATTTAAAAGACTCGGCGCCGATGTTTTCTCGATAGGCGACAAGCCAAACGGAACAAACATAAATACCGTCTGTGGATCTACGCATCCCGAAAGCCTTGCTCAATATGTAAAAGACCACTCGCTGAACGTAGGCTTTGCCTTTGACGGTGATGCCGATAGATGTATCGCAATAGATGAAAACGGCGAGGTGATAGACGGAGACAAAATTCTGTACATTCTAACTAAGCGTATGATACGCCTCGGTATTATTAAAAAACGAGAGATAGTTACTACCGTAATGTCAAACGGAGGGCTTTTACAAGCTCTCGATAAAATAGGGATAGCATCATCTATAACAAACGTAGGCGATAGATTTGTATATGAGAAAATGCAAGAGGTAGGCGCCTCGCTCGGCGGTGAGCAATCCGGTCACATTATTATGAGAGACTATGCCACCACCGGCGACGGCATCCTCACCGCCGTGATGTTAGCAGAAGAAATGATCGATACAGGGCTGCCTCTCTCGCATCTCGCAAACGAGGTTAAGCTTTTTCCACAACTGACACGCAGTATTCATGTAAAGGATAAAGCAGCTGCTTTAATGGACGTTGGCGTTCTTTCACTTATCCAAGAGATTAAAATCGAGTTTTCGGAAGTAGGGAGGCTATTGGTAAGAGAAAGTGGCACCGAGCCTAAAATCAGAATCATGGTCGAGGCAAAAAGCATAGATATATGCAACAAAGTCATAGATCGTATCGCAGTTTTTTTAGATAAAAAGGGATATGTTAATGGTAAACCTACCTAAATGTCAAGAATTATTTACTTTGGAGTCGGATTTTCTCCAAAATATATTTGACAATATATTTTATCCTTGGGAGCTTATACCTAAGCTCAAGGTGATAATCGACGCGATGTTAACCACGGGGATCCCCGGATATACGAGACTAACGGATAAAATCCTTGTAGCGGACGGAGCATATATATCAGATCGAGCTTACATTGAAGGAACGGCAATAATCGGTAAAAACGCCACTCTGCGACACGGCGCGTATCTGAGAGGATCGGTGATACTTTGCGAAGAATGTGTCGTTGGCAATTCAAGCGAGATCAAGAACAGCATTCTAATGACCGGAGCGCAAGCGCCTCACTTCAATTATGTCGGAGATTCAATACTCGGCAACAAAGCGCATCTCGGTGCCGGAGCTATATGCTCAAACCTACGCTCCGACCGAAAAAGCGTAACAATAAAATCAGATAGTGTAAGCATTGATACAGGGCTAAAAAAACTTGGCGCAATACTCGGTGACGACGTAGAGGTTGGCTGCGGAGCAGTTCTCTGCCCCGGCTCAATAATAGGCAAAAACTCGGTCGTTTACCCCTTGACAATGGTGCGAGGAGTTCATGAAAAAAATAGTTTAATTAAGTAATTAAGGAAAATGACCTATCACGAGGATAGGTCATTTTTGTTGAGAAAGAGCGACTAAAGGGTGCGTAAAATAGGGTGAGAATGACTAAAAGTACGCCAGAAAGCTGCTCGATCAATTGGAATTTGACGTTATAAATCAATATTGATTTCGTACTTATCTTCAATAAGTATGTAATTCACTTTATACCTTAAAGCGAGGTCATGTATTTCTGTATTATCCGCCAACACACT
>JAZOUM010000021.1:0-26443 GCA_045658205.1 Eubacteriales bacterium
ACCGAACATAAGCTGAGGACGCATGGTGGGAAGAGTGATGTACCAAAGCTCCTGCCAACGGTTCTTGATACCGTCAACGGCAGCCGCCTCGTACATAGAGCGGTCGAAAGTCTGGAAGCCCGCGATGAAGGAAAGGAATGCTGTACCGAGAGATGTCCAAAGAGCAACTACGATACAAAGAGGCATTACGTAATCCGCATCCTGGAACCAGAGTATCGGCTGTGTTATAAGACCGTACTTGGTAAGAACTGCGTTTGCCCAACCGTAAGAGTCAGACGAGAAGAGTGTCTTCCAAATAAGATATGCGTTACCTGAAATAGAGGGCGCATAGAATATAAGCGTTACAACCGCACGGATCTTGGGAGGAAGCTCGTTGATGAACCAAGCAACCAAGAGCGCGAGAATGTACGACACAGGGCCGGTTATAGCGGCGAAGATCATTGTGTTCTGAATTGCGAGAATGAAAATTTCATCGTCAAGGAACAATCTCATATAGTTGTCAATGCCAAGGAAATGAGGCATCTGCAACATATTGAAGTCGGTAAGACTGAGGAATATTGAAAGCACTACGGGAAGGACCGTGAAGATGATGAACAACAGCATAAACGGAGCCAACATAAAGTATGCCGTCTTGTTGTTCTTCATCTCTTCCCATGTCCATCTCAGCTTCGAAACTTCCGAACGTTTTACCGGACGATTAGCTTCTGAAATCTGTGACATTAATTTTTCTCCTTTTCTCGATTGTCTTAATCCGCGGACTGAATCTGCGGAGGCTCATCGTCAGACGATTCGGGAACCCAAAGTCCGAACTCCTCACGCTTACGAGCTATCTCAGAGTTGATAGCGTCGATATAACCGCTAAGAGCGTCTATGGGATCTGCGGATTCGTTAACTGCGTCAAGGAATGCGAACTGTGTATATCTATTGATAATGTAGGAACCGGGATAGTTAACTATGGAAGAAAGGTGATCCATCTGGTTCATTATCGCTTCCTTTTCCTTTGCTGTCCAAGAAAGGTTGTCAATAGCCTTAAGGTTAGCAGTCTCGTACTTAGCGGAGGGACCGATAAGCGCTACCATTCTGTTACCATAATCTGCCTGAGCAACCTCACCGGTCTGCCACTGAAGGAACTGCCAGGAAGCCAAGAGCTCATTGCCCTCACAGCCGTAAAGAATTACAGATGCGCTGATGCCGGCGAGAGAGTCATAATTGAACTCAACTACGTTGCCATCCTCATCCTTGATCTCAGAGCCGGGAAGCGAGCAGAACTCCCAAAGACCTTCAATCTCCGTAGCGTATACGGTAAGAGTGTTGTAAATACCCGAGTAACCGCCGATTATGATAGGCATCTCACCGGTTCTGAAACGGTTGGACGCATCGTAGGATACAGGGAACGAATAATCACTGTAAAGTCTGCAGGTGAAGTCAAAGGTCTTGAGCGCTATATCGGAATCAAGATCTATCTTTGCGCCGGCATACTTTGAATCGTAAAGCGTTTCATCGGTATACTTCCACATGCTTCCGCCCGACTGGTAGATCATAAAGTCGAGAGCGTCGATGTAGGATACACCTATAGACATATTATTTGATTGAAGAACAGGAAGAATTGAAAGAAGCTCTTGCCATGTTTCGGGAACGCGCAGACCAAGGTCAGCAAGCACGTCCATACGATAGAACATCATAGCAAATGACATTGTCTGGGGAATACCGTATGTTACGTCGAGAAGCGTAACGGTATCCATTGCCGCATCGGCAAAGTTATCTTTAACCGCATCCTTGAAGGGATTGGATACGAAGGTAGGTGTCTCACCGGGTCTTGCCTCGATGGTAGTTGTCACGTTACCGTTTTCGTCTCTGTAGGAGTAATAGGTGTTATTGAACACTGCATTCTCCTCAGCGGTCATCTTTTCACTGTTAACGTTACCGCTGATACCGAGAACCGCGTCACGGATAGCATAGTTGATAACGTCAGCCGCGCCGAGTCCGAGATATACGTCGGGACCCTTACGGGAAAGAATAGAAGGAAGGAGAGTACCTCCGGTTACAAGCTTAAGGCTTACAGCCGTGCCTGTATTGTAGGTAAAACCGTCCTTGGAGTTAGCGTCGATCATGGTACGCCAGATCTGAGACTGGTCTCTACCGGTAGCGAGCCATACGTCGATGCTAAGAGAATTTTCATCGGGAATAGTGGTAAGACCCATCTGATCGTAGTTTACGAAGAAGGAGCTGAAGAAGGACTTAACCTCAAACCAAATAGACTTGAAGAAGCCTGCCTTAGCCTTAGGAAGAGCGGATTCGTCAGAAGTGATCTCGCCGTCCTTCTCGCAAGCGGGAACTACCCAAATAGAGTCAACCATCATAGCGGATGACTTAGAGTTGTTGATCCAAGTACCGAGAGTACCGAGATAAGACTTCAAGGTAGCCATATTAGCCGCTATTTCAATACCCTCTTCCTTACCCATGGTGTTAAGAAGTATTGCGATGGTCTCAAGAGTAGCAATGTGAGAACCGTTGGTTCCGCAAAGCTCCTGAAGGCCGTCCTTAACTGCCATAAGCTCAATAGCCTCTTCAAGAAGAGTTATAAGCACGTCGGGCATAACGGAGATGAAGTTGTAGTCACGAACCTCATCGGGATCAGTACCGGTGAGCTGAAGTATACGAAGGTAACAAGCGTTGATCTTATCAAGCGAGATTTCTACTCTCTGGATGTACTCCTTAAGGGTACCGAGAGAACACTCGAAGTACACGGTGTACTCCTCGCCTTCCTCAAAGTAGAAGAGGAAGTCGGTGTTATCAATAGACACAAAGTCGGACTGCCACTTCTTATCGTAGTTGAACTCTGCCTGATATGCCTCTGCAAAGGGAACTGTGGGAGTACCGTCCTCTTCACCGTACTGACCGCCGGAAAGCTTAATGGTACGACAGATGTACATACCCTGAAGAGCATCCTGCTTAAATCTCATAGCAAGGTTATAAAGACCGGTCTCAGTTACCGTGAACTTGTACGCCGCCCACTGTCCTACGGTTCTGTAGCTGTTCTCACCAATTACATTGTAGAGCTGAGAGTTAGCGGAAACGGGATATGTAACAGCAGATGTATTATCGTTAGTAGCGGTAACGGAAGAGTCCGATACAAGATCGGGGAACTCTGCCTGAAGCTCGATGATCTGACCGTTCTTGGGAGCGGTGTAACCGGCATCCTTATACTGCTTGAGAACGTCCTCGTAGGAGACAAGATCCTTCTGAACAAGCTTACCTGTCTCCTTGTCGAGCTCGATAGGCTCGGTAACGGGGATAAGCTCGATAGACTTAATGATCATGGGCTCGCGCTCAGCCTCAAGCTTGATTACACGAATACCCTCTCCGAAGTAGAACTCAAACGCACCGTCGTAGTAGCCCGAGGAATCCTTAACGTAGTAGGTATTCCAGTTAGCCTCGGGATCTGCCTCGGGAGCCATGGAGTTGCCGTTGATATCCTGCATTATTCTATAGGTTTTAACGGTCTTCTTGCCATCCTTAACCTCGGTAACGATCTTGTAGTAGCCCTGCTGACCCTCGGTGTCACGGAGCTCATAGCTTACGTCGTAGGAATTAGGCTGACCTGCAGCATCGGTAACTACCTCTTCGATGTTACCGTACTGATAAACCCAGTTTTTATCAAATTTGAGTGAGCTGACCTCACTGAAAGGAACGTTGTCGTCGATCTTAAGCTTTCTCTCGATTGCAGAAATACTGCTCTCGGAGGTCTTAACCGAATAGTATTCGATCTTGATGTAGTAGAAGCCTACCTGATCGGCGCTGATGTTAACCTGCCAGGATGCATATCCCTGAGCGGGGAGATAAACCGTTTTATCAAGGTTCTCATCTCCAAAGTTAAGCCAAGCGTCCTTGTTTTCGGCTCTTGAATCGATGCAAAGCTGATTCTTGGAAGCCGTCTCAGCATACTTGCCCTTGTTCGCCTCATTCGCCTCATCAGTCGTAAACACGGTGATGTCCTCGACGGGAATGTTCGAAACAGGCTCGTTAGCCTCGAGTTTTTCGCGATACTCCTCGCGCTGATCGCTGAGTCCGTCGAGATACTCGGCATAGGAAAGAGTTCCTACGAGAGACTGCATCTCCTTGAGTGTCGACGCGCTGTACGGATTCTTTTCTTCATAGCCGGGATTTCTCTTGAGTGAGTTTTCCTCGTCCTCAGAAGCGAAGACCGCAAAGCTGCATGCGGACAACAGCATCGTCACAGAAAGTATAAAGCACAAGACTTTCTGAAAACGTGTTTTCTTCATGTTCTGTTTCCTCCAAAATGAATTCTAACCTATACGCATACACGCGATAAAAAGATGCAGTCGCAAACGACTGCAGCATATACCGGGGGCACACTATAAATTACACGTAAATTATAGCACAAGCAACAAAAAATGTCAACAGGCTTGAGAGCCGAGCCTTCTTGATAAACCGTCCTATAATTAATTAAGGATAAAACGCATTTTGCTCAATGTCAAGTATAGTTTACAAGATATCGAAGTCGTTTTACAATGATTAAATATCGCGGTAAATTATTTTTACTATATTTCCACTAAAAATACTCGTTTTTAGGTACTTTTTGCTCTTTACGTAAATTAAATTTACTCAAAATGTGTGAGTTGTGTTTGCTTTTTACACTTTTTAACGTTTGTTTTTTCTTTTTGTTTAACTTGTACAAAAAGATATGAAAAAATTCTACGCAACTTTTTTCGACAATCTTGCTATTTTATATAAAAATCGCACCCTAAAAAGCAAAAAAAGACACTCTCACATCTCCGAATAAACGGTAGTGAGAGCATCTTTACTTTGTTTGTTATATAAAAAACCGGTTAATTTCAAAGGATAAATCCACCGCAAATAACCTCGTCGCCGTCATATATAACAGCCGACTGTCCGGGTGTGACGGACTTTTGAGGAAGATCAAGAGCAAGGTGGGCTCTGCCATCACCGTAAAAAGTTGCTACAGCTCCGACAGGAGCAGCCTGATAACGCAGCTTTACTTCTACCCTTCTTTGAGTATTAGCCCCAGGCTCAAGCATACCGCTATAGACGATATCCTTAATATCTACGGCGTTATCGTAGCTCCCAACGGTAGAAAGTATAATACGATTTGTAGGCGCGTCTATTTTGCTAACGAAAATTCGTTCGCCATACGAGACTCCGAGTCCCTTTCTCTGCCCTACCGTATATCTTATCAAGCCCTTATGCTGTCCAATAACGCTACCGTCCTCGAGAACGAAATCTCCCACGGGAAACACTCCCCTGATTTCCTCGATATAGGATGCGTAATCACCGTCGGGAATAAAGCATATCTCTTGACTTTCCTTTTGTTCCGCAGCCTTCAAGCCCTCTTGTTGCGCTTTTTCTCTAACCTCAGTCTTAAGCTCGTCGCCAAGAGGAAGTAAAAGCATACCGAGAATATCCTGTGGGAGTCTATGAAGCATATACGTCTGATCCTTGCGAGGATCACGCGCCTTTGCCGTAGTGTATAATGTCAATCCATTCTCTTCTCTAATATTAACACGCGCGTAATGTCCGGTAGCTATCCTGTCAAATCCATTTTCCCTTGCAAAATCAGCAAGCGCCCTGAACTTTACCGTAGGATTGCATATTATACAAGGATTAGGGGTTCTGCCGCAGGAGTATTCCTCGACAAAATTCTCCTTTACAGCTAAAAATAAAGACGTAGCGTCGATCTCGTGCAAAGCAATACCGAGAGCGTTTGCCGCTTCTCTTGCGCCTTCAAGCTCGGTAAACTCGTGCATTACGATGACTGCTCCCTCAACCTCATGTCCTTCTTTCAGGAGCTTAAGCGCGGCATAGGTACTGTCAAGTCCGCCGCTCATTCCTACGAGAATTCTCATAGCGTTCCCCTTTCTTCAAAGTTTAAGAAATGAGGCTGTCTCAAGAGCAAAAAGCCGGAGACAGCCTCATAAAGCAGCTTAAGGATAAATATCCCTTTTACAATTAATCAGTCCTCGTCAACGATCTCTTCTTCCTCGTCATGCTCCTCAGGAAGCTCAAAATCAATAGGTCTACCAACTCTCTTGTAGTAATCGGCAATAGCGCTTCTTACCGCCTCTTCTGCAAGTACGGAGCAATGAACCTTAACTGGCGGAAGTCCGTCAAGAGCCTCAACAACAGCGCTGTTTGTGAGAGCGAGCGCTTCCTTCACGCTCTTGCCCTTGATAAGCTCGGTTGCCATAGAGGATGTAGCAATAGCGGCGCCGCATCCAAACGTTTTGAACTTGCAATCGGTAATAATATCGTTATCGTCAATCTCAAGATATATCTTCATTATATCTCCGCATTTTGCGTTACCAACAACACCGACGCCCTGCGCGTCCTCTATCTCACCAACGTTTCTCGGATTGGTAAAATGATCCATAACCTTTTCACTATAAAGCATTTGTTTTTCCTCGTTTTTCAGTTAAAATACTAATTATTGTCTATTTTTGTTTACAATTTCTTCCCAAAGCGGACTCATATTTCTAAGGCGCTCAATTATAGGAGGAAGAACTTCCAAGATGTAATCGATATCCTCATCGGTAGTTTCGTGAGTAATTGAAAGTCTTATCGAGCCATGCGCCTTCTCATGAGGTACGCCAATTGCAAGAAGCACGTGAGACGGATCAAGCGATGCGGAAGAGCATGCCGAGCCGGTAGACGCGCACACACCCGCCATATCAAGCCACATAAGAATACTCTCGCCCTCAATAAACTCAAATCCTACGTTAACGTTTCCGGATAGTCTATTTACAGGATGTCCGTTAAGCTTGGAGTAAGGTATCTTGGTAAGTTCAGCGATAAGTCTATCTCTTTTTCTTCTTACCTCTACAAGCTCGGGAATCCTCGATGCAGCGACCTCGATCGCTTTAGCAAGTCCAACGATATAAGGCACGTTTTCGGTGCCTCCACGCTTGCGCTTTTCCTGTCCTCCGCCATCAATAAGGTTGTCTATAAATACGCCCTTTCTGATATAAAGCATGCCGATACCCTTGGGGGCGTGTAGCTTATGACCGGATAATGAGAGCATATCAACCTTCAATTTCGAAAGATCTATATCTACAGCTCCGACCGCCTGTACAGCATCGGTAAAGAAGAGCGCTCCCTTGGCGTGAGCGATCTCTGCGATCTGCTCCACGGGCTCTATAGTACCGATCTCATTGTTAGCAAACATAATTGCCACAAGAGCGGTATTATCGGTTACCACCGATCTCAATTCATCAAGATCGACCACACCGTATTCATCTGTGCCAACGTACGTGACCGTGAAGCCCTGTTTTTCAAGAGCCTCGCAGGTGTGAAGAACCGCGTGATGCTCTATCTTAGAAGTAACTATATGAGTTCTGCCCTTTTTCTTCATTCTCATAGCCGCGCCCTTGATAGCCCAGTTATCCGACTCTGTGCCGGATGAGGTAAAGTAGAGCTCACTCGGATTACAATTAAATACGCGAGCGATCCTTGCTCTCGCATCATCGATCAGTGCCTTAGCCTCGTATCCCTTGCCGTGCTGACTTGAGGGGTTGCCCCAAGCAGTCTCAAAGCAAACGGACATAGCCTCTATAACCTCACGAGATACGGGCGTTGTCGCCGCATTATCTGCGTATACGAATTTTGCCATTTATTTTCCTCTATTTTAAGTTGATTTCGTTGTCCTTAGTATTCTATACCTTTTTTGTGTATATTTCAATAGCTACGTCAAAATATTTTTCCGTTACTTGTTAATTTTTTGTGAACGAAAGCTTATTTAAGCGAAATTCAAGCATCTTTCACTTGACATACGCATACAGAATCTATAAAATATATATGAGCGCAGCGTTATATTTTTTATACGAATGCGCGTAAACCGAAATGATTTTAGAAAGTGAGAAAATATATGTACACAGTCGGCGTTGATCTTGGCGGCACGAATATTGCCGTAGGAATTTGTGACGAGGATCTCAACATAGTTATCAAGGGCTCTGTTCCCACGCATGCAGATAGAGATTCCGAGCTTATAGTTAAGGATATGGCAGCTCTTGTAGACAGCCTTGCAGAAAAGGCGGGAATCTCCCATTCGGAGATCTCCTACGTCGGAATAGCCGCTCCCGGATCGATAAACCCCGATACCGGCGTTGTTGAGTATTCCAACAATATACAGATGTCCAACTTCCCTATGTGCGAGATATTCAAGAAATATTCTCCCATTAAGCAGGTATACATAGCTAATGACGCTAATGCGGCAGCTCTCGGCGAGGCGCTCGCCGGCGCGGCTAAGGGCGCAGACGTAGCCTTGATGATTACTCTCGGTACCGGTGTTGGCGGCGGAGTTATCATAAACGGCAAGATCTTCGCAGGAGGCGTAAACTTCTCCGGAACAGAGCTTGGACACACCGTACTCGTAGCAGGAGGCAGACAGTGCACCTGCGGTAGAAGAGGCTGCTGGGAGGCATATTCCTCCGCGACTGCCCTTTCAAGAATGACCAAGGAAAAGATGACCGAGCTTTCGCTTAAGGGCATATCTTCTCTTATGCACGGTCAGGAAAGACCTGACGGCAGCGTATCCGCGAGAGTAGCTTTCGCCGCTATGAAAGAGGGAGACGTGTATGCAAAAGAGGTATGCGATGAGTATATCAGATATCTTGCTGAGGGTATAACCAATATGATAAACATCTTCCAGCCCCACGTTCTTTGCATCGGCGGCGGAGTATGCAACGAAAAAGAATATCTCACAGTACCTCTCATCGAGATTGTCGAGCGTGACCAGTACACAAGAACCAATCCTAAGAAAACGAAGATAGTAACCGCCACCCTCGGAAATGACGCGGGTATCATAGGCGCGGCAAGTCTTGGAAAATAATTTAAAGTATTTAGCGGGAGCGGGAATGGATCGCATTTCCGCTCCCAAGCTTTATTGACGGAGAAAGTAGTCAAATAATTACGTATTCATAAAATGTTTTCAAATTATTCTCGCTTTATCGATGAAGATTTACGAGCAATGATTTAAAATAAATTAAAAAATACTTTTGGAGTAGCGTATGAAAAAGCTAATAGCGCTCTTTTTATTAATCGCTATGATTCTCGGGTCCACAGCTTGTCATAAGAACAAGGATTCTGAAAACAACAGCGATAATACAAATACAGAGTCGGATGCGCAACAAAACCCGTCCGATATTATAAAGGAGACCATAGTCGTCCCGGAATACAAAGACTATGGCAGAGGAAGCGTGAATTTCTCGGAGATTGTATATTCACGTCCTAATTTAGAGTCTGTCATCACTTCATTCGAAGCAACGACAAATACCGTCAAGGAAAACGAGAAGTCCTTGTCCGATCAGATATCGGATATACGAGCGCTTGAAAATGCGCTTTCCAATGTAAAAACAATGTATTCTCTTGCGGAAATATATCATCACAAGAATAACGCGGACGAATACTGGCAGGGCGAGTACGAGTACATTTCTACAAATTATCCAAGACTTTCTCAGACCGTTGAGGATCTGCTCGTCGCTTGCGCTACCTCGATACACAAGGAAGGCTTTGAGACAGATTATTTTGAATACAGCCTTGACGAATACGTAGACGGCGGCATATATACCGACGAGGTAGTGTCGCTTATGGAACAGGAAGCAAAGCTTGAGACCGACTATTCCTCCTTCAATACCTCAAACGTAAGAATATCCTATAAGCGCACAGGTATGGACAGCGCTTGGGAAGGAACGGTTGACGAAGTCCTCGCTATAGCTAAGGAGTATTTTGAGAATAACGAGGAAGAATACGAAAAGGTTAGCAGCACGATCATCAACGAGCTATATCAAAAAGCTCTTTGGGAGCTTCAGAAGCCGGTTTACGTCGAGCTTATCAAGGTAAGAAGGCTTATAGCCGACGAGCTTGAATATGACAGCTATATCGAGGTTGCGTACGACAGTATGGGCTACGACTACTCCGCCGACGAAATGCTCGAGTTGCTTTCAAACATAGGCGAATACGTATCACCGATAGCAACCTCTCTTGAGTACTCGGCATTCAACTATTTACACACCGTTCCTCAGCCTACAGTAAGTAAGACTGTGCTTATAAACACGCTCTACAACGTATACAAGGATCTCGGAGGAAATTATATCGACGCATACTCGTATATGCTCCAGCACGGCCTTTACGATATTGAATCCGAGCAAAACAACAGGTTGGACGGAGCATTCACTACCTATCTGTACGACAATGCATCTCCCTATCTCTTTATGACCTCATCGGGCTTCATAAGAGACTACAATACTCTTTCTCACGAATTTGGGCATTTCCTCGACGGATATATTAACGACGGCAACGACGCCTCGCTCACAGTATCCGAAATATCCTCACAAGCACTCGAGCTATTGACGCTTATTAAGCTGCAGGGAAAGCTCAAGTCCGATAAGTATCAGTATCTCGAATACTATACGATGTACACATTCTTAAACAACGTTATCATCGGACAAAGCTTCTACGCGGCGTTTGAGCATTTAGCATATCAGCTGAGTTACGACGAGATAAACGAGACAAGACTAACGTCGCTTGTTACCGAAGCGTTCGAGCTTATATACGGCGATGACGTCGAAATATACGGCAATCTCGCATACGTCCTTATACCTCACACTGTTCTCTATCCTTGCTACGTTGAATCATACGTAACCTCGGGACTTGTGTCACTTGATATATTCTTTACGGAAAACTCAAGAACAGGTAAATCGGGAGACGGATTTGCGCTTTATGAAAAGCTTATTGACAGAGACGATGACGGTCTTTCCTTCTCAGAAGCTCTTGAGACTGTTGGTATTGACTCTCCCTTCGAGCAAGATAAGGCGAAGGAGGTAGCAAATAACATCTACTACCTCATTACCGGCAAAGCCTATTATACGATAAGCAAAAACGAAATAAACGCTGCGTAAGTCACTTCAAGCTTATTCGTAACAATAAAACAAAATAACGAAAGCAGATGATAGCGGTAAAATACCGCGCATCATCTGCTTTTTCTTTGTTTTATACCATTTTTTTTGCGCTTTAATTACTTATCCGCGCCTGCATACCTCTTTGCCTGAGTTGAGAACAGCTCGTAGTATCTGCCGCCAAGAGCCATAAGCTCCTCGTGATTTCCAACCTCCGCAACCGTACCGCCGTCTATAACGACTATCTTACTTGCGCTGACGGCGCTCGAAAGCTTATGAGAAACAAACACCGCAATCTTCCCCTTAGAAAGACGTGAGAATTGGTTGAATACCTCCTGCTCGGCAAGTGGATCGAGAGCGGCAGTAGGCTCGTCAAGAATGAGGATCTCGGAGTCCTTATAAAACGCTCTCGCTACGGATAGCTTCTGCCACTGACCGACTGAAAGCTCACGTCCTGAGTCCTCAAACATACGAGTAAGCGGAGTTTCGTATGCGCTCGGAAGATCATCGATAAACATATCCGCGCCGGAGCATTTAGCCGCGTAGGATATTCCTTCTTGATCATATTCTCTATCCACGTCGCCGAACCTTATATTCTCCCCTACGCTATCCGCGTATCTGCCAAAGTCTTGGAAGATTATACCGAATATATCGTATAGCGCGTCTACATCGTACTCCTTGAGGTCTCTGCCATCGAGATAGATCGCGCCCTCGGTGGGATCATAAAGACGTGTAAGAAGCTTAATTAGAGTACTTTTTCCCGCTCCGTTCAGACCTACGAGAACAACAGAATCGGAATCCTTGAAGGTAAGATTAACGTTTTTAAGGACGTAGTTATCCATACCGGGATACTTAAAGGAGACGTCCTTAAACTCGATCGTATGAGGTACGTTACGCTCGGGAATTGCGGGATAGTCAACGTTTGGTACTATCTCACGCTTTTCCTTCATAAATACCATCATATTATCGATAAAGAGCGTACCCTCGTAAATGGTCACCGTAGAGGTAAGAAGAGTCGCGACATAGGTAGTTATGGAGGTAAGAGCGCCGGAATAAAGCGAGTAGTCACCAACCTTGCCTTCGCCAAACACCACCGAATACGCAATGAAAACGAACAGAAGGCAGTTGATCGCCGTAGTGATAAGGCTGACCGATATCTGCGCTATTCCCTCCTTGAGTATCAGCTTTTTAAGACCGGTGTAATACTTATTGAACGCCGCCTTGTATTTAGCCGTAAAGGTGTCGGAAAGACCGAGAATCTTTATCTCCTGCACTCTATCCTTATCCACCATCAAGGACGAGTAGTACTGCATCTGCCTTCTCTCCTTGGAGTGGAATCTGATATAACGGAAGTTTTTGTTTCTGAAGAATATGCTGACAATAGCGCCGGGCAATGCCGCAAGTATTATGATAAACGGCGCGTATATGCTAAGATTTGAAATAACTATAACGAAGGATACCGCGCTGATAAGGGCGCTAATAAGCGAAAATGTAGCGTTCAGTATACCTATCGGGCGCATATTTGCCTCTCGGTTAGCATTCTCAAGTCTCTCGTAGAACGTGGGATCATCAAACGATCTTGTATCAAGAGTCTTTGCCTTACCGATAAGAGTGAGCTTGATATGATTTACAACAAGCTCTCCCGCAATACTTGTAACCATAGTAGATATCTTAGTCATAAGCTTGCGCATAAACATATATACGAAGTTAAGAACAAATAGGAAGATGAGCGGACGCATAGCGTTAAATGCGTCGCCGGATATAAGTCCGAGGCTCTCTTTAGTTATAAGATCAGCGATCTCGTTAAGCAGATAGCTTGATACGTAGGCGCCAAATACCGGCAACAAACCGTCCATAGCGCATAAAAAAATCATGAGTATAAGCACTGCGGGAGCCGACTGCCATACCAAAGAGAATATGTAAAATAGTCTTGTAAAAAATCCGCGAGCCTTCTTCAATGCGTACGATGGAATCTCAGAAAGCTTTTTAGGCTTTTCAATACCGTCATTGAAGGTCGGACGTCTTGGAGGCATGTGCATATTATATCTCCTTTCTACAGGTATATATCGAGTAATTCTTTTCTAAATCATATATCATTCATTATTTTAACACATATATAAATAAAAAGCAAGTGAACTTACAAAAATAACCGATCGCAGTAACCGGATGCCAAATATCAGCATATCATACATCAAGAGAGATCAAAATCGCGAACAAAAGGAGAAAACAATGAAGATCGATATGAACAGGTTGAACGAAATGATAGCTTTGCCAGACGATGAGCTGTGGCGAGAGGTAGTGAAAATCGGAAGATCATACGGATTTTCGCTCCCGGAGAAAACGCCGGAGCATACCGAACTTGAAAAGCTGCGCGATATAGCGAGAGACGGATCTAAAGTAAACGTCGCGGGAGCTATGAAAATATTAAGCAAATACAGGAGCAACCGATAATGTCACAAACACCCGATCTATCTAAAATAGTGAACATCATAATGCAGAACCCCTCGCTTATCGAAGAGATATCCTCGCTTGTAAAATCAAGTGAGGACAGCGTAGAAGAGAGTGAAAAAAATGATACTAAAATCCAAAAGAAAATTGAAAGTGAAGGTGAAAGCGTCAGCGTCTCGGCGCCACAGCCTCACGCTGCATCAAAGGAAAAGAGACGCGAGCTACTTAACGCGATGAAGCCTTACTTATCCGAAAACAGACGCTCTGCCATAGACTCTATGTCATCTATCCTTGATATACTCGACGTTATGGTCAGGAAGGAGTCTTGATAAAGGCTTATGTACACAAGAACGTATAACGATGAAAAAAGCAATATAATAATACCCGAAAGCTACGGTGGAACGGCGCTTTACGAAAGCGCAGAGGATAAATTCGATAACGTCTCAGATCCTCCGAAAAATCCATGGGAAAGCGATGCTGCCGCAGCGGCATCCGCTCCGGTAAACGAAGGCAAAAGCGAACCAACATCGTTTTTATCAAAAATAAAAATCCCAGCTTTTTTATCGAATATATTTAATTCAGACAACTTTGGTTTACAAAAAATAGGCACAGAGGAGATTTTATTAATAGCAGTCGCGGCATTTCTCTTTTTCTCTAAGGATGGTGATAAGGAATGTTCGCTATTGCTTCTCGCCCTTTTGTTTCTTAAATAACAAAAAAGCTATGCGCGCCTTTTATACATTCAGCGCGCATAGCTTTTTGCTATTTAATCAATGCATTATAGCTATCATCAACAAGCGAATACAGCTCCGACTCAAAGGGTTTATCCTTAACGTAAGCTCTATAAAAGCTTTCAAATACAGGTCGTCCCCAATCCTCGTTATCAACTCTTTTTTGTATTGCCTCAAGCTTTTCATCGGTAGGAGACTCATAGCTCTTTTCTACCATGGGTATTAGCATACATTCCGCGGCAAGAACCTTGCGGAGCCTTGATACGTATGAATGCCAAAGCGAAAATTCACTCGGTAATTTTCCCTCTCCTACAATGTCGATACCCGACGCCCCGAGCATTTCTCTGGCGAGGATATAGTAGCCGTGAGTATCCGGGTGGATACGATCGGGGAGAGTCAGCTCGCCACTTGCTATAAGCGAGGAGATCACCTTGTGCTGATCATAAAGATCAATATGCTTCTCCTTTGCAAGAGATCTGACGTACTCGGAATATCCTACCATAAGTGCGTATCCTCCGGGAAGGGCTGGCTCCTCAACGTCCGAATACTCGTCGTACGGCACGGGTGTACATAGCGTAACTGTGATGCCGTCGGATACGAGCATATCGACAAGCTCCGCGAGTCTCTCTTTGTACTTTTCGAAAGCAGATATAAGCTCCTCATATTTTTCGGCGCTTCTCTTAAGCGCAAGCAGCTCTCTTCTTGAATCGTTGATTCCGAAGCAAACCACAGCGTGCGTAGGAGCGTATCGCATAATGTCATCACGGTATGTAGTAACCGCAAAATCAGCTGTTCCGCCCGCAACGCCGCAGTTGAAAAAGCGCACACCCGTAGAGTCAGGTAGATTATTGTATGTGTTTATTATCCACGAAAGAGAAATATTCTCCGCAGTAATACTGTCGCCGATAAATACAACTCGTGAATTGTCGGGAAATCTTTTCATAAAAATATCCTCTTATCAGAATAAGGTCAGCTGATTTGTCTCGGTAAGATTGTCAAGCACGTGATTTCGTCTTAAAATCTCAACGACGGTTTTTGATATACCGGTCTTAAGTCTAAGCTCCTCTACCGAGTGTATCTTCTGATTATTTCTAACCTCAACGATTTTGTGGGCCGCGGTGTCGCCAAGTCCGGGCAAAGAGTTGAATGGCATACGTATCTTTCCGTCCTCAGGGAGAAATGCCGTAGCATCCGATTTTTCAAGATCTACGTTAAGGAACTGAACTCCTCTTGCCATAGCCTCTCTTACAAGAAAGAGTGTGCTGAGCTGTTCATTATCCTTCGCACTCGCCTGATTTTCCTTCGCCTTTTGTTCAAGCGCCGCAATAGCCGAATTTACGCCCTTATAACCACCCGATGCGATCTCACCGTCAAAGCCTCCGGGAGCAACCGTGAGGAATGCGGCGTAGAATTCCATAGGATAGTAAATCTTATACCACGCAAGACGTATAGCCGACATAACGTATGCCGCCGCGTGCGCTTTTGGGAACATGTATTTGATTTTTTTACAGGACCAGATATACCAATCTGGAACGTCGTGGGCAATCATCTCCGCCTTCCACTCAGGCTTTAATCCCTTACCCTTTCTTACCGACTCCATTATATCGAACGAGAGCTTACTCTCAAGTCCGTGGGCGATAAGATAAAGCATAATACTGTCACGCGTTCCCACAACCTCGGAAATGTCACACGTACCGTTTTTGATAAGCTCCTGAGCGTTTCCGAGCCATACGTCAGTACCGTGCGTAAGTCCGGATATCTGGAGAAGGTCGGCAAAGTTCTTGGGCTTTGCCTCAACAAGAACCTGCTGTAGGAAGCGAGTACCAAACTCGGGTATACCAAACGTAGCGAGCTGGCTACCGCCTATATCCTCAGGCGTAATGCCGAGAGGCTTTGTGGACTCGAAAAGCTCATACACGGTCTTATCGTTCATTTTAACGTCGAGAACGCTCGTGTTAGTGTACTTCTCAAGCATCTTATATTTCGTAGGAATATCGTGTCCAAGCTCATCAAGCTTAAGTATCGTATCGTGCAGATACGAGAACTGGAAGTGAGTAGTTACCGTATTGGCATTCGGGTCATCAGCAGGATGCTGAACGGGGCTAAAGTCGTAAACGTCGAACTCATTGGGAATTACTATTATACCGCCGGGATGCTGACCCGTGGTCTTCTTTATACCCATAATACGAGTCGCCATATAGACAAGCTGAGCCTTAGGTATCTTCACCTGCTTTTCGTCAAGATATTTAGCTACGTATCCCCAGGCGGTTTTATCTGCAAGACCGGTTATGGTTCCCGCACGGAACACGTGTCCCTCACCGAAAAGCTCCTCGGTATACTTATGAACCTTACCCTGCACGTCACCCGAGAAGTTAAGGTCTATATCCGGAGACTTATCACCGTAGAAGCCGAGGAAGGTCTCAAAGGGAATGTCGTGTCCGTCCTGATACAGCATTTCTCCGCATTCGGGACATTCTCTATCCGGGAGATCAAATCCCGAGCCGACGGATCCATCAGTAAAGAACTGTGAATATCGGCACTTAGGACAACGGTAATGAGGAGGCAAGGGGTTAACCTCAGAAATACCCGACATTGTAGCAACGAAGGACGATCCTACCGAGCCACGCGATCCAACCTGATAACCGAGGCTCTCGGAATAGGCAACGAGCTTTACAGCAATCATATAAAGCACAGCAAAACCGTTATTAATAATGGAGTTTAGCTCCTTATCAAGTCTCTTTTCAACTATTTCGGGCAGGTCATCGCCGTACCACTCATGCGCTCTCTTCCAGCAGGAGCTGACAAGCTCCTCCTTAGCGCCGGGAAGATCGGGCTCATATCTGCCCTCGGGAATAGGACGTATCTTTTCGCACATATCGGCAATAGCGGAGGGGTTGGTGATTACAACCTCTCTTGCCGCATCCTCACCAAGATACGAGAACTCCTCAAGCATCTCATCGGTTGTACGCAGATAGATTGGAGTAGGCTTATCGGCGTCAGAGAACTTCATACCGGAGAGCAGAATACGTCTGTATATCTCATCCTCTTCATTGATGAAGTGCGCGTCACACGTAGCGCATACAGGCTTACCGAGCTTCTTACCAAGAGCATATATTCTGCGATTGATATCACGCAGCTGCTCGTCATCCTTTACCTTTTCATCTGCTATAAGGAAACGGTTGTTTGCTATCGGCTGTATTTCAAGATAATCGTAGAATGATGCGATATCCTCTATTTCTTGTGAACTTTTGTTGTCAATTATAGCCTTAAATACCTCTCCTGCCTCACAAGCCGAGCCGAGTATCAATCCCTCTCGGTATTCCTCGAGTACAGTTTTGGGTATTCTTGGGAAACGCTTATAGTAATTTAAATAGCTAAACGAAATGAGCTTGTAGAGGTTCTTTAAGCCTTCCTTATTCTTTGCGAAGATAACCATATGATTGGTCGGTAGCTTCAAGGGGTCAGAGCTTTCGCTCATCGCGTCAACCATTCTCTCAAAGGTGTGTATACCCTCGCTCTTAAGTCTATTCATCATCACGAAGAATATCTCAGCAAGCATCTCAGCGTCATCCGACGCTCTATGATGATGGAACTCATGGAGCTGATAATGCTCGGCTATAAGATTGAGCTTATGCTTCTTAAGTTCGGGGTTAACGTATCTGGAAAGACCTACGGTATCAAGATAGGTATTCTCAAACGGAATGCCATGCCTGTCCGCAGCTATTCTGATAAATCCAACGTCGAAGTTGGCGTTGTGCGCGATAAGGAGCGAGTCGCCCGCAAAGGCAAGGAATTTTTCAATCGCCTCCTTCTCCTTTATCTGTCCCTTTACCATATCGTCGGTAATAGAGGTAAGCTCGGTGATCTCAGGTGGAATAGGTTCCTCGGGATCGACGAAGAAATCCATGGTATCAAGTATCTCGCCGTTCTTTATTTTAACCGCGCCTATTTCTATTATCTTACAGTTTCTGTTAGAAAGACCGGTGGTCTCTATATCAAAAACGATCATCTCATCCTCAAAGGACGGATATTTCGATCCGAAAACGCATCTTGCGGTATCGTTAACGAAGTACGCCTCCATACCGTAGAGTATCTTGAGACCGTTGTCTTTACCCGACTTTTGCGCCTTCTCAAGAGCGAGCATTACCTCGGGATATGCCTGTACGTTACCGTGATCAGTGACCGCTATAGCCTTATGTCCCCATCTTATCGCAGTATCGACAAGATCCTGAGGCGTGATTATAGCGTCCATCTGAGACATATTGGTATGGAGATGAAGCTCTACTCTCTTCTCCTCCGCTTTATCAAGCCTTGGAGCTACGGATATTTTCTTTATACCTCTAGGCGTGATCAGAGGCTCGTTATCAAATTTATCGCGGCGCATTTTTCCAAACACGGCGATATGGGCTCCGGACTTAAGCCCCTTAAACCAATCCATTTTTTGAGGATCGTTTTCAGTTACGAATTTTATGTAGGTTCCGCAAGCGCCGTCGGATATACCTATAGTGAAGGTGAATCTTTCGCTTCCCCTTATCTCCTTCATGCCCGTTTCAAAGACGGTACCGAGAAATACGGTATTCTGCACGTTCTTCTCTATTTCCGAGATAGGCGTCGGTCTTACGATATCAAAGTCGTCTCCGTAAAGCAGATCTGACTTAGAGGTATCATACACGGTTGCTCCCATCTTGTAAAGATGCTCGCTTATCACCTCGTTCTTTCCCGCGAGAGATGAGATACCCGCCCTTGCCTCAAATCCGTAACGAGGATCCTTTGCCTTTGCCTCAGCCTCCTCGCGTTCAATGAGAAGCGCTCTTTCTCTTCTCTGCTTTTCACGGTTTTCCTCTTCTGCGCGTACAAGTATCTGCTCGCGCATCTCAGTCATACGCTGTTCAAGCTCCTCTGCTCCGTGTCCCTGCTCTATAACTATCCTTTTTCTTATACCGTAACGGCTGAAAAGAATGTTGGAGAGTATCTCCTCGGTGTTAGCGTTTTTAACGAACTGTATACCCGTGTCGTAAAAAGGAAGCGCAACGCGAAGCGTATCGCCATCGTCATAATACTTTGCGTAAGTGAAAAATCCGTGAGTCACAGCGCCGCAATTTGCCGCCTCGAACGTGATCTCGTCAAATCTCTCGGGAAGATACTCGGATGACGGGAAATGAGGTATTATCTTAAAGCTCTCGGCATTATAAAGAGTACGGCACTCATCCTCTATCTCGTAGAGCATTTCCGCGTCGCAATGCTTGTCAAAGCTAAGCTCCACCTCAACTCTCATAGGAGCCTTAATATATCTGAATTTTGCATCCTTCGCGCTCTCAAGAAGCCTTCTCTTTTCTTGGGACGGCGCGTATCTTGTGAATACGTCAAAAAATCCTTTTGTTTGCATATCTTTCCTTTCTAACGGGCAATCCCCTAAGTCACAGCCGTTTATCTTTGGTCTGCGAACCATAATATCATTTTTTATATTTTACATATACGTGTTTTTTATTTCCTTTATCAGCTCGTCGATGAGATGCGACTCATCAACCTTTCTTATGATCTCTCCTTTTCTGAATATCAGTCCCTCTCCTTTGCCGCCGGCAATACCGAGATCTGCCTCGCGCGCCTCTCCGGGACCGTTGACCACGCATCCCATAAGAGCAACCTTTATATTCAGCTTGTCCAACCCCTCGGCATGTGCGCGATACTTAAAATCGGCAAGAAGTCCGATAAGATCTATTTTCGTTCTGCCGCACGTAGGACAGGATACTATATCCATACCGGGATCCTTAGCAAGTCCCACAGCCTTGAGTATTTCCTTAGCCGCATATACCTCTTCAACAGGATCATCGGTAAGAGAAACTCTCACGGTATCGCCGATACCCTCTGAAAGAAGCGCTCCGATGCCTATGCTGCTCTTAACGATAGCGGAGCTTCCGCCTCCTGCCTCGGTAACTCCGAGGTGCAACGGATACGAGGTTTTCTCGGCAAGTATTCTATTTGCCGCTATCATATCGGAAACAGTTGACGCCTTAACCGAAATGATTATGTCGTTAAAATCAAATTTCTCAAGCAAGGCTGCGTGATAAAGTGCGCTTTCCGCAAGAGCCGCCGGAGTTGGCGCTCCGTATTTAGTGAGAATGTGCTTTTCAAGAGAGCCGGAATTTACCCCTATTCTTATCGGCACGGACGCTTTCTTACATGCGTCAACAACGCGTCTTACGTTCTCGTCACTACCTATATTTCCGGGATTTATTCTTATTTTAGATACTCCCGCCTCCGAGACTGCAACGGCTATCTCGTGGTTGAAGTGTATATCGGCAACAAGAGGAATCCTAACGCCGCGTGCCCTGAGAGCCTCAAAGGTTTTGACCGACTCAATATCCGGCGCGGTAATACGCACGATATCGCATCCCGCCTCAGCGAGTCTCATAACCTGAGTATATGTGGCATCTATATCGTGAGTGTCGGTATTTGTCATAGACTGTATCGATATCGGGCTGTCGCTACCGATACCTACGCCGCCGACGTAAACCTGACGAGTCCTTCTCCTATCAAAAGAGATGCTCATATTTTCCTCCTAAATATCATTTTGTCTATCTGAAAATCAAAGCAAACGTGTCCTTGAAGAGTACGATTATCATAAACGTAAACAAAATAGCAAGACCTATCGCGTTTATTATACCTTCTATTTTTTCCGGTATCTTCTTTCTCGTTATCATCTCGATAAGAATCGTGAAGAGTCTACCACCGTCAAGCGCGGGGAAAGGAATAAGATTCATAAATCCGAGATTCATGCTTATAAGAAGCGTAATGTTAAGAAGCGAGAGTATTCCCGCCGAAGCCGCCGTACCGATCGCCGCTGAAATACCAACAGGACCGGAAACCGCCTCAAGAGTATATCTACCTGTGATAAGATCAAAGATAGATTCCCAACACATACGCATAACGAGCGCCGCCTTACGAACAGAGAGCGTCAATACGCTGAAAACGTTTTTCTCCTTGAACCCCGTGATTTTAAAGTCTATAATACCAAATACCTGTCCCTGCTCCTCAACGGTAGGGAATCTTACGTCATCGATAGTTATTTTTTCGCCATTTCTGATAACGGTAAGATCCACAGGCTCGTGTCCGTATCTCATTATCTGGTAGGATAGCTCATCGTAGATCCTTACCCTTTTTCCGTTTACGGCAACGATCTCGTCACCACGCATAAGCTCTGAGTCGGATGAACGGTAGGTGTCATTGACCTCGGTATATCCAAGCTCGTTGTGTAGGACCTCATCCTCCATAGGAGCGCCGTAGGTGGTATTTCCAATATTGATAAAGCAAACGATTATCACCATTGCGATAAATCCGGCAACGATATTTACGGTAGCGCCCGCCGCCGTGATAATAAATCTCTGCCAAGCAGGTTTTTTATTGAATGCATTAGGATCATCCGACTCCTCATTTTCGCCCGCCATAGCTACAAAGCCTCCGAGAGGAAGCATAGAAAGCTTGTATTTTATACCCGTTTTCTTGGATTCATAGGTAATAAGCTCAGGGCCAAAGCCGAGCGAAAACTCATTGATCGTTACCTTGAAAATACGGGCTGTTATATAGTGTCCAAACTCGTGAATAAAAATCAAAAACTCAAATACTAACAGTGATACGATTACTGTTGCTAATGCTCCCAAAACGGTTTCCTCCGAAATATATGGATATTTGCACGCATTTATTTACAAAATGCTATTATTTTCTTTATTTAATCAATCCCGACGCTATTCTTCTCGCCTCTCGGTCAGAAGCGATGATGCCGTCAAGTGAGGTCTCCGACGATCTATCTATAAGAGAGGTAAACGTGTCTTTTACCACACGGAATATATCGGTAAATCCGATCCTGCCGTCAAGGAATGCCGCAACGGCAACCTCATCCGCCGCATTCATTACGGCGGGCATAGCTCCTCCGAGAGTGATAGCCTCCTTAGCAAGATCGAGGAACGGAAATGCCTCTCGGTCGGGACGGTGGAAGGTAAGTGAGCCTATCTCAAAAAGATCAAGCTCACGCGATGCGCTCGGCTGACGCTCGGGATAGTCGACAGCGTACTGCACGCACATTCTCATATCCGGTACGGATAGCTCCGCTATAACGCTATTGTCAATATATTCTACCGCGGAGTGAAGTATGCTCTCGCGATGTACCACAACCTCTATCTTGTCTGCCTGTACACCGAAAAGGTGTACTGCCTCGATAACCTCAAAGCCCTTATTCATCAGGGTTGCGCTATCGACGGTTATCTTTCTTCCCATTTTCCACGTCGGATGCGCCAAGGTATCCTCAAGAGTAACAAAGTCAAGCTCTCTTCTTGTTTTGCCAAAGAAGGGGCCGCCCGAGGCTGTAAGTATAATTTTCTTTATCTCTTCTCTTTTACCGCTCTTAAGCGACTGGAAGATGGCAGAATGTTCGCTGTCCACGGGTATGATCTCAACACCTCGCTGCTTTGCGGCATTCATCACTATATCACCCGCTATAACGAGTGATTCCTTATTTGCAAGAGCAAGTCTCTTGCCGCTGTTTATAACGGCGAGCGACGGCATAAGTCCCGCCTCGCCAAGTATAGAGTTTACCGCTACCTCACTCTTCGACGACGCGATTCCTTCAGCAATTCCCTCATCAGATGAAAGCACTTTTATCGAGGTATCGGCAAGACGAGACTTAAGGTCAAGCGCCGATGACTCATCAGCCATAGCTACGGCAGAGGGACGAAATTCTCTCGCGTATTTCTCCAAGGTAGCGGCATCCTTATTGGCACAGAGAAAATCGACAAAAAAGCCACGCTCACGCGCGACGTCCAACGCCTGTCTACCAACGGATCCGGTAGCTCCGAGAACTGCTATAGTCTTTTTCATAATTCCTCCATACCTAATAAAAAGGTCGCTATAGGGGTGTCCTAACAACCGAGAAACACTCAGATCAAGACACCCCAAAAGCACCGATTAAATTATCTTTTACTATCAATTAAAGGGCGGGAACACCATACATACCGCCATAAGAACGGTAGAAATGGCGAGAATGGAGTCAAAACGGTCCATAACTCCGCCGTGACCGGGAAGCATTCTGCTATAATCCTTAATTCCACGCTCACGCTTTATAAGCGATGCCCAAAGATCGCCAATCTGCGAGATGATTGAAAGGACAAAGCCGATAAGAGCAAGTACGAGATATCTTGCACTAAGATCGGTGACCTTATCGACTATGAATCCGTAAAGCATACAACCGAGAATAGCAAACAATATACCGCCGAGCGATCCCTCCACAGTCTTCTTAGGACTAAGATGGGGAGCAAGCTTATGCTTTCCGAAGAATCTGCCGGTGAAATATGCGAATACGTCGCACATCCAAGCGGCAACAAATACGAGGGCGAATACGTATACTCCGTTTTCCATATATCTTGTGAGCGACATAGACGTAAAGGATACGGTAACGTAGGTAACCGACATAAATACCGAAGCCATATCGGCAAATCCAAGCACCTGCTTTCCGTCATCCTTGCCCGCCGCTATTTTTCTCATAAGCATTTCCTTACCGAAAACGCAAACAGCAGCAAGATACAAAAGGTATGCAAACATAACTCCACCGGTAAGGAGCAAATAAGATTTCTCATCGCCTCCTGTGAAGAAATCGTAAGCAAATACGGGTAAAAGTCCCGCAATCATATAAGCGGGTATCGATATCACATATCTCTTAGCAAAGCCGAATACTCTGAGCAGCTCCCATACTCCAATAGCCGAGAGCAAACCTAAGAAGAGAGGATATACGATATACTTTGACAAAATAACGACAGGAATACCTACAATGCCGATTCCTATCGACGTCAATACTCTTTCTTTCATTTAAAAATCCTTCTTTTGATAAAACTGAGTGGGTTATTTTTTATCGTCCTCGGGGTTTAGTCCGCCAAAGCGGCGCTTTCTTTGGTAAAACGACTCCGCCGCCTTAATTACCTCTTCCCTGTCAAAATCAGGCCAGAGCGTGTCGGTAACGTAAAGCTCGGAATATGCGCTTTGCCATATCATAAAATTGGAAATGCGAAGATCTCCACCGGTTCTTATGATAAGATCCGGGTCGGGCGAATCACACGTATATAAATATCTGCTTATATCCGCCTCGGTAACGGGATTGCATCCCGCCTTTATAGCGGCGTTTACAGCTCTGACGATCTCATCCCTGCCACCGTAATTCAAGGCAATGTTGATTATATGAGAGCCCGTCTTGGACATTTCCTCTATCTCTATACACTTTTTACGCAGTTTTTCTGAAAGCGCCGATTTGTCTCCGATAAATCGCACGGACACGTCATGCTCTTCCTTGATCTCCTTGATCCTGTTAAGATAACCGTAGATAAGGTTCATTATACCGTCAACCTCTTCCTTCGGTCTTTTCCAGTTTTCAGTAGAAAATGCGTAAAGCGTAACGTGATGAACGCCGAGATCGTTCAAGGTCTCAATAACAGTCCTAATGGTTTTAGCACCTGCCTTGTGTCCCTCGCTACGAGCAAGGCCGCGAGCCTTTGCCCATCTGCCGTTTCCGTCCATTATTATGCCGACAGACTTGAGTCTGCCGTCAGCGCCGGGAATATTTATTTTATCTTTCTCGCTCACGGACGTTCTCACTTTCTGTGTTTTAATGAAATATATGTTTTTGTGGTTTGTTTTTAGAGCCATGTTCTCCAAAAGCAATAGTTACCTATTGCGAGTTTGGTAGAAAACGGCGATTAGCGCCAAAAAAATTATACGGTCATGATATCCTTGGTCTTGTCCGCGGATATTCTATCAATTTCCTTGATGTACTTGTCGGTAAGATCCTGAACGCTCTTGTCGGAAGCCTTTGCCTCGTCCTCGGTCATCTCCGAGTTCTTCTTGAGAGCCTTTACCTTATCGTTAGCATCACGACGAATGTTACGGATAGCAACCTTTGCATCCTCGCCCATCTTGGATATCTGCTTGGAAAGCTCACGACGGCGATCCTCGGTCATAGGGGGGAAGGTAAGACGGATGCAAGAGCCGTCGTTCTGAGGATTGATGCCGATATCAGAGGTGAGAATAGCCTTCTCAATGCCCTTCATAATGGACTTATCCCATGCGGTGATAACGATGGTGCGAGCGTCTGCAACCTTAACCTCCGCGATAGAGGTAATAGCTGTGGGAGATCCGTAATAATCTACCATAACCTTCTTGAGAACTGCGGTATCAGCCTTACCTGCTCTGATAGTAGAAAGGTTCTCGCTGTAATTAGCAACGCTCTTTTGCATTTTTACTTCGTATTCTTTAGTATCGAGTTTCATCTTGTAATACTCCTTATATATTTATTTTATTTTTAACTATTTAAAATTATTCAGCTGTAATTATCGTTCCGTTAACCTCGCCGCGAACAGCTCTTTCTATATCCGTAGGATCCTTAAGCCCGAAGACTCTTACGGGAATACCGGTAGAAAGAGAGAATGCCGTAGCAGTAGCGTCAATAGCCTTAAGATTCATAGCAAGAACTTCAGTAGCCTTTACGCTCTCAAGCTTCTTTGCATTGGGATTTTTTCTTGGATCATCGGTATATATGTAGTCGATGTTCTTGGCCATAAGTATCGCGTCAACTCCGATCTCAGCCGCTCTTACCGCTCCTGCGGTATCGGTAGAAAGGAAAGGAATGCCGAGACCTGCGCCAAAGATAACGACCTCGCCTCTCTCAAGACGACCTATCGCCGCTTCTGCAGAATAATTCTCCGCGAACGGAGACATAGGCACAGCGGTCATAACCGTAGCCTTTTTACCCGCTCTTTCTATAGCTTCCTTAAGACAAATAGCGTTTATAACCGTGGCGAGCATACCCATTCTGTCAGCAGAGGTGCGATCCATCTCGCCACCCTGTCTACCGCGCCATATATTGCCCGCTCCGACAACTATCGCCATCTGATATCCATCGCGAACACAGTTCGCAACCGAGGCCGCAACCTTATCAACGAAGGCTACGTCGTATATCTCGTCGCAATTATTTGCCAAAGCCTCGCCAGATAACTTCAAAAGCACTCTTTTCATACTAACGTCCTCCAAAAAGCTTATTTCTTAAGATTGACAGCCGCTTTAGCCTTAGCGGCAATGTTCTTTGCCGTAAGACCGTATATCTCAAGCAGCTCGGGAACCTGACCGCTTCTGCCGTACTGATCCTCTACTCCGACGCGAAGCACCGGAACGGGACAGCTCTCAGCTAAAAGCTCGGCAACGGCAGAGCCAAGTCCACCGACGATGCTATGCTCCTCTGCGGTGACAACCGCGCCGCTATTCTGCGCAGCCTTAGTGATAAGATCCTTATCAATGGGCTTG
>JAZOUM010000022.1:0-7138 GCA_045658205.1 Eubacteriales bacterium
CCCTCGTAAGAGCCGTGGTCGAGGTGGATAGCTACGGGAACGGTGATGCCGAGTCCCTTGATCATACCCTTAACCATACCTACGATGGTCTCGTATCCGCACATATACTTGCCCGCGCCCTCGGATACGCCGAGAATAACAGGGGACTTCATTTCCTCTGCTGTGAGAAGGATAGCCTTAGCCCACTCGAGATTATTGATATTGAACTGGCCTACTGCGTAGTGGCCTGCTTTTGCCTTGTTGAGCATTTCCTTTGCAGAAACTAACATATTATATCTCCTTGAAATAAATTAATTACCAATCTATTATACAGTAAAGTACAAGAAAAATCAATAGCGAAAACTAACAAAAATCCACATCTTTGGATTTATTTGAGAAAATCCTTTCGCTCCGGTGTGAAAATATCTAAAAGGCGACCTTCCTCAAGGCAAACTACACCGTGTGGAACGTCAGGAAGAGTGTAATAGGTATCTCCTACCTCTATAATTTTTCTTTCATCGCCGATAGTTGCTTCGAATTTTCCATCCAGCACGTAGCTTATTTGAACGTGAGGATGAGTATGCATAGCGCCGATAGCCCCCTTTTTAAAGCTCACCTCGACAGCCATCATATCATCTGCGTGTGACAGTATTCTTCGCTTTACACCTCCGCCGAGATCGATTAAGTCTGTTTCACTATAAAGCTTAAACATTTAAAACTCCGTTTTTATTTTATTCTATCATAGGATATATGCTTTTTCAAGCGTAAGCCATAAAAATATTTAGTATTTTTTTGTAAAATGTATTGAAATATTTTTAATATTGTTATATAATAAGATATCTATGACGAAAGAATATGCAAAGTGTCCTTGTTCAGAGAGTCTGCGGTTGGTGTGAGCAGAATTTGGGCGTTGCTTTCCGCTTTCTGAGATTCGGTGATGAGCCGAGGGTTGCCGCCTTATAGGCTTTCGAGTGGAGATTTTATGTAAATCTCAATTTGGGTGGTAACGCGGAGTCTCTTCGTCCCATACGTATGGGTGAGGACTCTTTTTTTGTTTTTGTAATTAATTTTAAGGAGATATACAATGATTGACATTAAGTTTTTGAGAGAGAATCCTGAGGTTGTAAAGCAGAATATACGTAACAAGTTTCAGGATAATAAGCTTCCTCTTGTTGATGAGGTAATCGTTCTTGACGAGCAGCTTCGTCAGAACAAGAAGAGAGCGGACGATCTCCGTGCCAACAGAAACAAGGTTTCCAAATCCATAGGAATGCTCATGGGTCAGAAAAAGTTTGAAGAGGCAGAGGAGGCTAAAAAGCTTGTTGCCGCTCAGGCAGAGGAGCTCAAGGCTTGCGAGGCGCTTGAGGCAGAGCTTGAGGAAAAGGTTAAGAATATAATGATGATCATCCCCAACATCATCGATCCTACCGTTCCGATCGGTAAGGATGATTCTGAGAACGTTGAGGTTGAGAAGTATGGTGAGCCTGTAACTCCCGATTTCGAGATTCCTTACCACACGGATATTATGGAGAGATTCTGCGGTATCGATCTTGATAGCGCGAGAAAGGTTGCGGGTAACGGCTTCTACTATCTTATGGGTGATATTGCGAGACTTCACTCCGCGGGCATCTCTTATGCGAGAGACTTTATGATCGACAGAGGCTTCACCTATTGCATTCCTCCTTATATGATCCGTTCCGGTGTTGTTACCGGTGTTATGTCCTTCGCTGAGATGGATGCAATGATGTACAAGATCGAGGGTGAGGATCTCTTCCTTATCGGTACCTCCGAGCATTCTATGATCGGTAAGTTTATCGATACGATCAACCCCGAGGCGTCTCTTCCTTATACACTCACCTCTTACTCGCCTTGCTTCCGTAAGGAAAAGGGCGCGCACGGTATCGAGGAGAGAGGCGTTTACCGTATACACCAGTTTGAGAAGCAGGAGATGATCGTTGTTTGTAAGCCCGAGGAGTCACCCGTTTGGTTCAACAAGCTTTGGCAGAACACCGTTGATATGTTCCGCACTCTTGATATTCCCGTTAGAACGCTTGAGTGCTGCTCAGGTGACCTTGCGGACCTTAAGGTCAAGTCTATTGACGTTGAGGCATGGTCTCCCAGACAGCAGAAGTACTTTGAGGTGGGCTCTTGCTCCAATCTTGGTGAGGCGCAGGCAAGACGTCTTAAGATCAGAGTTAAGGGAGAGGACGGCAAGACTTATCTTGCTCACACTCTTAACAACACCGTTGTTGCTCCTCCCAGAATGCTTATCGCGTTCCTTGAGAATAATCTTAACGCTGACGGTTCTGTAAATATTCCTCTTGCTCTTCGTCCTTATATGGGCGGCAAGGAAAAGCTCATTCCCACTAACTGATAAGTGAGATAAATATGAAAAGAGATAATTGTGTATTGGTAATCGCCGGCCCGTCCGGTGCAGGTAAGACTGTAGTCGCTACCTCCATAGTAAACGAGCATCCAGAGTTCACCTTCCTTCGCTCAGGCACGACCAGAGCTAAGAGGGGTGACGCGCACGACGACGAATACATTTATTATACTGAGGAAGAGTTCAAAAAAGCTATTGAAAACGGCGAGATGGCTGAGCATGCTATCTATGGCGGTAATATGTACGGTACGCCAAACGCCGAGCTTGACAGAGCCTTTTCCGAGGGCAAAACTCCCTTGCTCGTTATAGATCTTAACGGTGTCAAGAGCTTGGCGTTGCATCCGAAATATTCTGCCTGCAACCTTTATATATACACCGATTTTGAGGTGATAGAAGACAGGCTTAGAGATAGATATTTTGGCGCAAACGAAAAGCCTGACAGCCAAAAAAACTTCGATACGAGAGTGGCGCAAAATATCCGCGATTGGCATGAAATTTCCGATTATGAGGAATATATACATGCATTTGTAGAGAATAACACCACCGTTTCAGAGTGCTGTGATAAAATACTTTCCACCTTCTGCGCATTTACCGAGGGGGAAGAGAAGGATGAGTGGTCTAATCACGCTATTATAAACGGACTTACCGCGGCCGCTAACGAGAGAGATTGATATGACTATAAATGAATATCAGCAGCTTGCAATGACAACTCTCAATAAGGATCTTTCAAAAAAAGAGATTCTTATTAACGGAGTTATGGGACTTTGCGGTGAATCGGGAGAAGCTATAGATCTTGTAAAAAAGTGGCTCGCGCAGGGACACGAGCTTGATGAGGACAAGCTTATCAAGGAGATCGGCGACGTCGCGTGGTACATAGCGGAGATCTCTACCGTTCTCGGAGTTACTCTTGAGGACGTGCTTACAAGAAATATCGAAAAGCTTAAGGCTCGATATCCGGATGGCTTTAGCTATTCCGGATCCATTGACCGTAAGGACTGATCAATAAATAATTAAAAGGGACTTTCTCGGATGAAAAACGAGAAAGCCCCTTTGCTTTTAATATAGTATTTTCAAGGTCATTCCTTGCCGTACTTGAATTTAACCTCGTCTTTAATGTTTGAAGACGTTACGAATGCGCAGGTGACGTATACCGCGCAGGCGAGGAATATGAGTGTGTCCATAACCGGAACTCCGGATGAGGCAATGCCGTCAGGATTAACCTCGGAATAAATGATTTTTGTGGTCTGCTTGATAAACACGTTAACAAGCTTCATAGCATTTATGACAGCTGCTATTATAAAGAGCGGCAATGTTTTTTTAAAGGTTACTTGGTGATTGCGTTCATTTATTTTACTGTATGATACGTCATCGGGAGCTACGTCCGTATGAGAAGTAATAAGACTTCTTGTGATCCACGCGGCAGCAAATAGCATAGCGATGGCAAATATAAATTCAATTACCGAATAAATTTTTACCGCGTTGTATGCCTCCATAGCTGACTTGGAGTAGCTGAGATGCATATATGTAAAGGTATCGAAAAAGCGTTTTAACGCAAAATGCGAGAGGAGTGAAGATACGCAAAATCCCGATGTGCTGATTATATATAATATTCTCTGCGTTTTTTGCTCTGCATAATTAAATAATGCGCAAAACAGTATAATTCCATATATAAAATGTGGCAGGATATTATATCCACCAAAGTCGGAAATTACTACATCGAATATAAACAGACTTGACACAGCAATGAGAGTAAGAGATGAGGTAAGCCTTTTTAGGGTATCCTTTGCGCTTTCTTCCTCGGGCGCTCCACGCTTTTTTAATGAATCGATAGCGACGCGCATGTCATCGGCTTTATTTATAGTCTTCACGTATTTTATGGTACGACAGAGCCAAATGATTCCAATGATAAGCGATGCAAAAATACAAAGCACGATCACGGTAGGGTATGCATCTGCAAGCTTTCTTCTTAACGAGATGGACTCAGGTGTAAGAAGGAAAAGCTCCGGTATTACCGACAGTATGCTTTTTAAAAAGAAGAATGCGAGTGTAAAAATTCTGAGCGCTTCAGGTGTCGTTACTGTTTTTCTACTTATTCTGAATGGATCTCTTACCGAGCTGCAATCTGTTCGTTCTCCAAGGTAGGAGAGCGCCTTGTATCCGTTTTCAACGGCGGAGTAGAGAAGTATTACCTCAAGCGCCGCAAATACAAGCGTAAACAGTGGTACGATATCCTTTCCCGAAGTCATATTTGAGTACATCACCGTCACCGCCGGGAGCTTGACAAGAGTTACGAGCGCCAGCTTTACCAGCGCAGATCTGCATTCTGCAAGATACGGTACTGTCTCTCCGAGTGAGCCTATTACAAGTATCAGAAGAAGGTAAGCGATACAGTCGGGGAGAACGTCGATAATATTTATGTTCGGGTTAGAGAGAAATATTAAAGATGTAATGACAAGAGGGTAAATTTGCCTAAGCTTGATCATTTTTTGCCCCCTTTTTTCTTTTCGGTCCTTTCCTTCAGAAGTCGAAGTCTTTCCGCTTTCGCCTCCTCCTCGCGCTCTGCCTTACGGCGTCTATACTCATTAACAAACTCAAATTTAGACACTCTTTCTCTTGAGATATTCTCGTTGCCGGGCATACATATTTTCATATAACAAGTATATATTACCGTGAGGTTTACTATTAAGAGAGCGAATGTTGCGAGTATGGTTATAAGTGAAAGAAGGGCGGGTATGTAGTCTCCCATAAATGATAGAGGAGCCTCAAGCATTATCCAAGCGGAATAAGTGATTGCAGACGCTATAGCCAGTCTTGACGCCTTTGTGGGCAAGTCCTCGATATCCACCTCTTTGGCCACGTCCTCTATACCCTTGAGCATAGATACCGTGAGAGTTCCTATCAAGGCGCAACGGGCAATACTCATAATAGATACGAATAGCGCGGAGTCGATGGGACGCATAAATATACCGTATGTCGCAATACCAAACTCTCCAAGAGCGAAGACAAGGAATACAGCGCTTATAATTGCGGATATACCGAAATATTTATTTACCGTTGTGAGCTTATATAAGCCGAGTAGCATTACCGCCGCCGCGATAATATCGGTAAATCCGTAATAGGTTAAGTTTAAAAGCAGGAAATATCCTATGAATAGAGTTCCAAATCCCATTTTGTTTTATCCTTTAAGACCGAGTGAAATATAAAATATGCCACTCGGTCAATGTTTTTAAGCCTCGGAACCGTTAGCTCCGCAGCACTTTTTATACTTCTTACCGCTTCCACAAGGGCAGGGATCGTTTCTTCCGACCTTCTTGGGCGCTCTTACCGGAGAGGGCTTCTGAGTGGGCGCAATATTGGTGCCACCCGAGCGAGCGACCTTTATGGTCTGTGTTCTCTCGGTTGAAGAGAGTCTCGGAACAACCGAAAGCACCTTTCTTACCGTACAGTCCTTGATGTCCTCGATCATCTCATCGAACATATCGGCACTTTCAAGACGGTACATAGCTACGGGGTCTCTCTGAGCATAGGAGTTGAGACCTACGTACTCCTTAAGATCGTCCATAGCCTCAAGATGCTCCATCCAATGTCTGTCAACCTCTTCGAGAAGTATTTTCTTCTCAACCTTACGCATAGCGTCGGGCGCTACGCCGGGGATTGATGCGAAGAGGGCATCCTTGGACTTGTAAAGCTTGAGCGCCTCGTCGATAAGCTCCTGCTTCCATGCATCCTTATCGATGCTTGCAAGCTCTTCTTCCGTGTATTCGAGGTTATGAGAATCGGTGATAAGTCCGTGATATGTGTTTCTAAAGTGATCGAATTTAAACTCGTGATAGTCATCCATACCGAAGCAGAAGTCAAAGTTTGCTTCGATAGAGCTTGTTATCATAGAGGTAATGCTATCCTCGATAGAGTCGTTGAACAGTACCGCTCCACGCTGAGAATAAATTACGTTTCTTTGCTGATTCATAACGTCATCATAAGAAAGAACGTTCTTTCTGCGCTGGAAATGGTTTGACTCAATGCGCTTTTGCGCGTTTTCTATAGTTCCTGAGAGTATTCTCGCATCTATTACCATATCTTCGGTAAAGCCGAGCTTTTGAAGGAGAGCTTTAACTCTATCGGTTGTGCCGAAGAGTCTGATCAATTCGTCATCAAGCGAGATGTAGAACTTGGATTCGCCGGGATCTCCCTGACGTCCGCTTCGACCTCTGAGCTGGTTATCAATACGTCTGCTCTCGTGGCGCTCTGTACCAAGTATGAAAAGACCGCCTGCCGCTCTTACCTTTTCTGCCTCGGGGAGAAGGGCGTTCTTGTGCTTCTGATAAAGCTCCTTGAACTTTTCACGCACCTCGAGTATCTCAGGTACCTCGGTATCCGCCGTTCCAGTAGCCTCGTTGATGATTTCTTCTTCGTATCCAAGACGTCTGAGCTCGCGCTTTGCAAGGAATTCAGGGTTGCCTCCGAGCATAATATCGGTACCACGTCCCGCCATGTTGGTGGAAATAGTTACAGCGCCAAAGCTACCTGCCTGCGCAACTATTTCAGCCTCGCGCTCGTGATGCTTTGCGTTCAGCACGTTGTGAGGGATACCCTCGCGTTTAAGGACCTTTGATAGCTCCTCTGATTTCTCGATGGATACAGTACCTACAAGCACCGGCTGTCCCTTCGCGTGACACGCTTTTACCTGCTCTACTATAGCACGGTATTTTGCCTCAAGGTTTTTATAAACCACGTCATCACGGTCTGCTCTTATCATAGGACGGTTGGTAGGCACCT
>JAZOUM010000023.1:0-11965 GCA_045658205.1 Eubacteriales bacterium
GCTCGGCGGAGATCGTTGAGATAACGGCTGAGGGATGCACCGTGCTTTCAGAGCCCGTAGAGGAAATGCGTATCTGCGCATTCCTCTGGTCATATTACGGATACCCGACGTCGAACTACGAGGGCATCAACGTTGAGGCAATGAGATACCGCAACGGCGCCGTAATGGCAGAAAACGACGGAGCCGAATTCGGCAAAACCGACCTTGATTACGTATGCGGTATTCCCGACTCCGGTACGCCTCACGCTATCGGATACGCAAATAAGAGCGGTATCCCCTTTGCAAGAGCCTTTATCAAATACACGCCTACCTGGGCGCGTAGCTTTACCTCGGCAAAGCAGGCGGAAAGACGCCGCATAGCGAAGATGAAGCAGATACCGGTTCACGAGCTAATACAGGATAAAAATCTATTGCTTGTAGACGACTCGATAGTACGAGGAACGCAGATACGCGAAACGGTAGAATTCCTTTATGGAAACGGCGCCAAAGCGGTGCATATGCGATCTGCCTGCCCCCCGATAATGTACAGCTGTAAATACCTTAATTTCTCAAGAGCTACGGGCGATATGGAGCTTATAGCGAGAAGAATAATCGACGAGCTTGAGGGCGAAGAAGGTGTTAAATATATTGACGAATACAGTGACTTTTCCACCGAGCGAGGCAAAAAGCTACGCGAGAAGCTGTGCGAAAAGCTACACTTGAAATCCATAGAATTCCAGACGCTTGAGGGCATTGTAGAGGCTATCGGTATTGAACCGTGTAAGCTTTGCACCTATTGCTGGAACGGTAAAGAATAATCCACGAAAGGAACGAAAACTATGCATTCTAATTCTAAATCCGAGGCTTACGCAAGTGCCGGTGTTGATATTACCGCAGGCTATAAGGCGGTAGAGCTTATGAAGGCTCACGTAGCGAGAACCGTTATCTCGAATAAATCCTCCGACATCGGTGGTTTTGGCGGTCTTTTTGAGCTTGATATTACCGATATGCCCCACCCCGTGCTTGTTTCCGGCACCGACGGAGTAGGCACAAAGCTTAAGTTAGCTTTCCTTATGGACAAACACGACACCGTAGGTATCGACTGTGTCGCAATGTGCGTTAACGACGTTATCTGCTGTGGCGCAAAGCCGCTCTTCTTCCTTGACTACATCGCGTGTGGCAAAAACTTCCCTGAAAAGATCGCCGCTATCGTAGGTGGTGTCGCAGAAGGCTGCGTGCAGTCCGGATGCGAGCTTATCGGCGGCGAGACTGCTGAGATGCCCGGCTTCTATCCCGTGGACGAATACGATCTTGCCGGCTTTACAGTGGGCGCGGTCGATAGATCCAAGGTTGTTAACAACAAGCTTATGAAGGCTGGCGACGTTGTTATCGCTATTCCCTCAAGCGGTGTGCATTCCAACGGTTTTTCACTTGTAAGAAAGGTGTTTGACGTTGAGAACTGCGACCTTAGATCCCCTCTCGAAGAGCTCGGCGGCAAGTCTCTTGGCGAAACGCTTCTTACCCCCACCAAAATATACGTAAAGCCTATGCTCGCTCTTATGAACGAGGTTAGCGTAAATGGTATTTCACACATCACGGGCGGCGGCTTCTACGAAAATATTCCAAGAAGCATCCCCGACGGACTCGGCGCTAAGATAGATAAATCCAAGGTCAAGATTCTCCCCATCTTTGAGCTTATCAAGGAGGTTGGCGGAATCAGCGAAAGAGATATGTTCAATACCTTCAATATGGGTGTCGGTATGAGCGTTGTAGTGTCCGCGGAAGATGCTGACCGCGCGCTTGAAATTTTAAGATCGAACGGCGAGGACGCGTATCTTATCGGAAATATCGTAGAGTCGGACGAAAAACTTATACTTGAATAATCTGGCGAGGCTGATATGAGCAAAATCAAAATTGCCGTACTCGTTTCCGGTGGCGGCACAAATCTCGGCGCTCTTATAAAGGCGGAGCGTGACGGCGTGATCAAAAGTGGAGAAATTTCTCTCGTTATCTCAAACAAAATAGGAGCATATGCTCTCGAAAGAGCGAAGGCGGCAGGTGTTGAGGCGCTGACTGTCACCAAGACGGAATGCGGCTCACAGGAAGCGTTTGAACAAAGGCTTATTTCAGAATTAAAGTCGCGAAATATAGACCTTATTGTCCTTGCAGGATTTATGGCTATACTCTCCGAAAGATTCACAACCGAATTTAAGGATAGGATAATAAACGTGCATCCGTCCCTAATCCCATCATTCTGCGGCAAGGGCTTTTACGGTCTGAGAGTGCATGAGGCGGCGCTAGAATACGGAGTAAAGGTTACCGGAGCTACCGTACACTTTGTAAATGAGATTCCTGACGGCGGAAAAATCATACTTCAAAAAAGCGTTGCGATCAAAAAAGGTGACACACCCGAGATACTTCAAAGACGAGTAATGGAAAAGGCGGAGTGGATCATTTTGCCAAAGGCGTGCGAGCTTGTGGCAAAGAGCCTGCTATCCGAAAATCCAAGGCTATACATTGAGAAATATTGATCGATTTATTACGTCAAGTTTCTCTAATAAGAACTATTTAAGGAGTTTTTTATAAATGAATGTTTACAAAATAAACGATATAGGCGAGCTTATTAAGGATAATCCTTACGTAGGCAGAGGCATAATAATCGGTAAAAGTAAAGGTGGCGAGTACGCTGTCAGCGCATATTTTATTATGGGCAGAAGCAATAACTCAAGAAATCGTGTCTTTGTAAAGCACGGCGGCGATCTTTTCACAGAGCCCTATGACGCGAACAAGGTAGAGGATCCCGCTCTTATCATCTACGCGGCAGTCAGAGAGACTGACGGCGGACTTATCGTTACCAACGGCGATCAGACCGACACGGTATTTGATGGACTTAAGAGTGGACTATCCTTCTCGGACTCCTTAAAGAGCCGTGAGTTTGAGCCCGACGCTCCAAACCTCACCCCCAGAATCAGCGGATATATGACATTCGGCGATGGTGACTTTTCTTACGAGATGAGCATACTTAAATCCGCCGATCCTCTCGGTACAGCCTGCAACCGTTATACATTCTCCTACCCTTCCCTAAGCGGACTCGGTCACTTTATACACACCTACGTCACCGACGGCAATCCCATCCCTACCTTCCAGGGTGAGCCGGAGCGTGTAGAGATTCCCGACGACATCGACGCTTTTACCGATAACATCTGGGAAAATCTCAACGAGGACAACAAAATCTCCCTTTACGTAAGATACACCAATCTTAAAAACGGCGAGATCACCGAAAGACTCATCAACAAGAACTCCTGAAAGGATATTCAAAATGAAAGAATTTGAACTCAAGTATGGCTGTAATCCCAACCAAAAGCCATCTAAGATATATATGCACGACGGATCCGAGCTTCCCATCGAAATACTTTCCGGAAGACCGGGATACATCAATTTTCTTGACGCGTTCAACTCCTGGCAGCTTGTAAAGGAAATAAAGGAAGCTATCGGTATGCCCGCCGCGGCAAGCTTTAAGCACGTATCTCCCACATCGGCGGCTATCGGAAAGCCCCTTTCCGACGCTCTCAAGCAGGCTTGCTTTGTAGATGACATCGAGGGCCTTGACGACTCGCCCCTCGCCTGCGCTTATGCAAGAGCGAGAGGAACTGACAGAATGTCCTCGTTCGGTGACTGGATCGCTCTATCCGACGAGTGCGACCTCACAACAGCTAAAATAATCAGCCGCGAGGTTTCCGACGGAATTATCGCCCCCTCCTACTCTCCCGAGGCTCTCGAGCTTCTCAAGGCTAAGAGAAAGGGCGCTTACAACATAGTAAAAATTGATCCCGATTACGTACCCGCCGAGGTTGAGAGAAAGCAGGTGTTTGGTATCACCTTTGAGCAGGGTAGAAATAATTTTAAGATCGACCGAGAGCTTCTCTCCAATGTGGTTACCGCCAACAAGGAACTTCCCGAGGAAGCGAAGATCGATATGATAATCGCTCTCATTACTCTTAAGTACACTCAATCCAATTCGGTTTGCTTTGCCAAGGACGGACAGGCTATCGGCGTCGGCGCCGGACAGCAGTCGAGAATCCATTGCACACGTCTTGCCGGAGATAAGGCAGACCTTTGGCATCTGCGCCAGAGCGAAAAGGTTCTTTCGCTTAAGTTTGCGGACGGTATCGGCAGACCAGACAAAAACAATATCATCGACCTTTATCTTTCCGATAGGGACAGCGACACCGTGCTTGGCGAGGACGTATGGCAGAACTTCTTTGCCGAAAGACCCGAGCCCTTTACAAGAGAGGAAAAGGACGCGTATCTTGCTACCGTCAGCGGCGTTACCGTTGGCTCTGACGCATTCTTCCCCTTCGCTGACAATATTGATCGCGCGGCTAAGAGCGGCGTAAGCTATATAGCAGAGCCCGGAGGATCTATCCGCGACAATCTCGTAATAGAGGCGGCTGACAAATACGGAATGGTTATGTCCTTCACAGGTATGAGACTCTTCCACCACTAATTTTTTTAAGGAGCTTTCAATGAAGATTTTGGTAGTAGGCGGCGGCGGACGTGAGCACGCTATAATAAAATCGGTAAAGAAAAACGAAAACGTTGACGTTATCTACGCGCTCCCCGGAAACGGAGGTATCGGTGACGATGCCGTGTGCGTGAATATCGGCGCCAAGGATATTGATAAGATAGTTGAGTTTGCTAAGGATAACGCGATAGACTACGCGATAGTCGCTCCCGACGATCCCCTCGTTCTCGGCGCTGTGGACGCGCTTGAGGCGGTAGGTATCCCTTGCTTTGGTCCTAACAAGGCGGCGGCTATTATCGAGGGTAGCAAGGCTTTCTCAAAGGAGCTTATGAAAAAATACGGCATTCCGACAGCGACATACGAAACCTTCTCCGATGTTGACGCGGCTCTTTCCTATCTTGATACCACTTCGTTCCCTACCGTAATAAAGGCGGACGGCCTTGCGCTCGGCAAGGGTGTTATCATCGCGATGAATAAGGAAGAGGCTGTAGCCGCCGTAAACTCGATGATGAACGACAAGATCTTTGGTGAAAGCGGATCCAAGGTTATAATTGAGGAATTTCTTGAGGGTCCGGAGGTATCGGTGCTTGCATTCACCGACGGAAAATGCGTAGTACCCATGATCTCCTCTATGGATCACAAAAGAGCCCACGATTTTGACGAAGGACTCAACACGGGTGGTATGGGAACTATAGCTCCCAACCCCTATTACACCGACGACATCAAGGAAGTATGTATGCAAAAGATCTTCCTTCCTACAATACACGCAATGAAGTCCGAGGGCAGAGCCTTTAAGGGATGCCTCTATTTCGGACTTATGATAACTAAAAACGGACCTAAGGTAATAGAATATAACTGTCGCTTCGGCGATCCCGAAACACAGGTTGTTTTACCTCTTCTCAAGACCGATCTTCTCACCGTTATGCAGGCTGTAACAGAGGAAAGGCTTTCTGAAATTAACGTAGAGTTTTCCACCGATTCCGCATGCTGTGTAATTATGGCATCCAAAGGTTACCCCGAGGCTTACGACAAGGGCTTTGAGATAAAGATCCCAAAAGAGCTTAAGGACTCGGTATACGTTGCCGGCGCCGCGCTCAAGGATAACAAGCTCGTAACAAGCGGTGGACGAGTGCTTGGAGTTACCGGAGTAGCCAAGAATCTTAAAGAGGCTATCAGCTCCGCTTACGGCAAGGTTAAGGATATAAGCTTCGAAAACGCGTATTATCGCAACGATATAGGAGCGAGAGCTCTTGCATGTTTTAACAAAGGAGAGTAAACTATGGTTTACAGAATATATGTAGAAAAGAAGCCGGAGCTTGCGCACGAGGCAAATACACTTTTAGGCGAACTTAAGCAGCTTGTCGGTATAAAGGGGCTTTTGGGAGTGCGCGTTCTCAACCGTTATGATGTTGAAAGCATTGACGAAGAGCTGTTTAAGAGAACAGTCGATACTGTTTTTTCAGAGCCTCAGCTCGATATTGTAACCACTGAGCTTGACACACGTGGCGGCAGAGCTTTTGCCGTTGAATATCTCCCCGGTCAGTACGACCAAAGAGCAGACTCCGCGGCGCAGTGCATACAGATAATCTCCTGCAAGGAGCGTCCCGTGATACGTACCGCAAAGGTTTACGTTCTCGATGGAAGCATCACAGATGAGGACGTAAATGAGATCAAAAAATACGTCATCAACGCTGTAGAAAGCCGAGAAGCGTCACTCGATAAGCCCGAAACCCTGACAGTAGATTATGCTATCCCCGAAACCGTGGCAACCGTTGACGGTTTCATCGATCTTGACGAAAACGGAATGGCAGAGCTTCTCGATAAGCTCGGTCTTGCCATGGATATAGATGATCTTAAATTCCTTCAAGCCTATTTTAAAAACGAGGAAAAAAGAGACCCCACAATTACGGAAATCAGAGTTGTTGATACATATTGGTCCGACCATTGCCGTCACACTACCTTCTCTACACATATCGACAACGTAAAAATAGATGACGAGGCAGTTGCCGAGGCTTATGAAAGATACCTTGCGTCAAGAGTCGAGGTTTACGGAGAGGAAAAGGCGACAAAGCGTCCCAAAACTCTTATGGACATTGCGACGATAGCCGTCAAGGTGCTTAAAAAGAGAGGCGAGCTACCCGAGCTTGACGAGAGCGAGGAGATCAACGCATGCTCCATACACGTTAGCGCCGATATAAACGGAGAGGAGCAGGACTTCCTCCTTATGTTTAAAAACGAAACTCATAATCACCCCACAGAGATAGAGCCCTTTGGCGGCGCGGCGACCTGTATTGGCGGATGTATCCGTGACCCACTTTCGGGACGCGCGTACGTACATCAGGCTATGCGTGTTACCGGAGCGGCAGATCCAAGAAAACCGCTTAAGGACACTCTTGCCGGAAAGCTTCCTCAGAGAAAAATATGTCAGACTGCGGCGGCAGGATATTCCTCCTACGGTAACCAGATAGGTCTTGCGACGGGACACGTTGCAGAAATATATCACGACGGATACGTCGCAAAGCGTCTTGAATGTGGCGCAGTAGTAGCTGCAGCTCCCGCATATAACGTTCGCAGAGAGCGTCCCGAAGCCGGGGACGTGGTAATTCTCCTTGGTGGAAGAACCGGCAGAGACGGCATTGGCGGCGCAACCGGCTCATCCAAGACTCACAATATGAAATCCCTCACTACTATGGCATCCGAGGTGCAAAAAGGAAACGCTCCCGAGGAAAGAAAGATCCAGCGTCTTATCCGCAATCCCGAGGTAACGCGCCTTATCAAGCGTTGTAACGACTTCGGTGCAGGTGGTGTTTCGGTAGCGATCGGCGAGCTTGCGGACGGTCTTTCCATAAATCTTGATGCCGTGCGCAAAAAGTACGACGGACTTGACGGCACCGAACTTGCAATATCCGAGTCTCAGGAAAGAATGGCGGTAGTTGTAGAGGCTAAAGACGCAGATAAATTCATCGCATTTGCGGAAAACGAGAACCTCGAGGCATATCAGGTTGCCACGGTTACCGAGGAAGCCAGAATGGTAATGACTTGGAAGGGGCAAACTATAGCAAACCTTTCTCGCGACTTCCTCAACACCAACGGAGCAAGCAAGCATACACAAATTGAAGTAAACGAAAAAGATCTATCTGTGTTCAGCAAGGCTGTTTACAAGGATCTAAGAGAAATGGCATCGGATCTTAAGACGGCGAGCCGCAAGGGACTTGTCGAAAGATTTGACGGTTCTATCGGAGCCGGCTCGGTGCTTATGCCCTTCGGAGGCAAAACGCAGAGAACTCCCGCTCAGTCAATGGCGGCGCTTCTCCCGACTCTACCCGGTGAAACAACCAACACCGCAAGTGTTATGGCATGGGGATTTGATGCCGACGTTATGAGCATTGATACCTATTCCGGAGCGCGCGCGGCAGTTTATAGTTCTATCGCAAAGATCGTAGCGTCAGGCGCGGACTACAAGGATGCGTATCTCACTCTTCAGGAGTTCTTTGAGAGGCTCAAAAACGAGCCTAACCGTTGGGGTAAGCCGTTTGCGGCGCTTCTCGGAGCTATGGACGCTCAGCTTGAGTTGTCTATCGCGGCTATAGGAGGCAAGGACTCGATGTCTGGAACCTTCCTCGATAAAGACGTGCCTCCCACACTTATATCATTTGCTATCGCGCCCATAAAGGCCGATAGAGTTATTTCTCCCGAATTCAAGGCTGCAGGCCACCCCGTGTATCTTTTTGCGCCCAACACGTGCAGCGCGAAAAGCACTAAGGGCGCGTGGGAAAGCTTCCACAAATTCTGCGAGAGCGGAAACGTTAAGGCTGCTTGGGCAGTAGAAAACGGACTTGCCGAAGCGGTAATGAAAATGTCCTTCGGTAACGAGATCGGCTTCAAAGCAATTCCCGGCGCGGCTAAAGACAATTGGTATAGCACTATGATGTTCGACTTTATCGTAGCCGAGCTTGACTGCGAGATCGAAAGCGAATATGCAACTAAAATAGGCGAGACCACCGATGAGACGATAATTTCTCTTGATACAGAATCCGTATCTATCAATGAACTCGCCGCTCTTAACGACGCTACTCTTGAGAGCGTATATCCTACAGTAGCAAAGGCGAAGGAAAGCGACACGCCCACCTTCGCATACAATACAAACAGTATCGCCTCTCCCGGCATCAAGGTGGCAAGACCTAAGGTGCTTATCCCCGTATTCCCGGGAACAAACTGCGAATACGATTCTGCAAGAGCAGTTGAACGCGCGGGAGCTGAGGCGGAGATCGTAGTAATACGCAACCTAACCTCCGATGACGTAGCAAGAAGCGTTGATACCGTGGCGAAAAAGATCGCCGATTCTCAGATGATCTTCATCCCCGGTGGATTCTCAGGAGGCGACGAGCCCGACGGATCGGCAAAGTTTATCACAGCATTCTTCAGAAACCCCGAGATCAAGGAAGAGGTAGAAAAGCTTCTTAACGATCGCGATGGACTTATGCTCGGTATTTGTAACGGATTCCAGGCTCTTATCAAGCTCGGTCTCGTTCCTTACGGCAAAATAATCGACACGGATGCCTCCTGTCCTACTCTTACCCATAACATAATCGGACGTCACCAGTCCAAGTTGGTAAGAACGAGAGTATGCACTAACAAGTCCCCTTGGCTCAGTCGTACAAGCGTCGGCGAGATCTATACCGTACCGATCTCTCACGGTGAAGGAAGATTCCTCTGCGACGAGTCACTCGCAATGTCACTTGCCGAGAACGGTCAGATCGCCACACAGTACGTTGACCTTGACGGAAATCCTTCAATGGATACCGCCTTCAACCCTAACGGCTCGGTATTCGCGATAGAGGGTATCACCTCTCCCGACGGACGAGTACTCGGTAAGATGGGACACAGCGAAAGAATAGGAAACGGCCTTTACAAGAACGTAATGGGCAAATATGATATGAGGCTCTTTGAATCGGCTGTAAAATACTTCAAATAATCAAGGAGAAAATATATGGCGTATTTATCCGATATAGAGATCGCACAAAAGTGCGAAATGAAAAATATAACCGAGATAGCGAAAAAGCTCGCTATCTCGGACGAACACCTTGAGCAGTACGGTAAATACAAGGCAAAGGTAGACTTTAACCTCTTAAAAAGCTCTGAAAGAAAAGACGGAAAGCTTATCCTCGTTACCGCTATAACTCCCACAGCTGCGGGAGAAGGAAAGACTACGACCACTATCGGTCTTGCTGACGGTCTTTCTTTGATAGGTAAGAAGTGCGCCGTAGCTCTTCGTGAGCCATCACTCGGCCCCGTATTCGGTATTAAGGGTGGCGCCGCAGGAGGAGGATATGCTCAGGTTGTACCCATGGAGGACATCAACCTACACTTTACCGGAGATTTTCATGCTATCGGTGCGGCAAATAACCTTCTCGCCGCTATGCTCGACAACCATATACATCAGGGTAACACGCTCGGTATCGACCTTGAAAAAATAACGTGGAAACGATGCGTTGATATGAACGACCGTAACCTCCGTGTTGTGAACATAGGTCTTGGCGGCGAGAAAAACGGTACTCCCCGCACGGATGGATACGATATCACAGTAGCATCCGAAATTATGGCAGTGTTCTGCCTCGCAAGCTCAATTACAGATCTTAAGGAAAGACTTTCCAATATAGTAGTCGCATATACAAAGGATGACAAGCCCGTAACAGCAGGTCAGCTCGGAGCCGTAGGCGCTATGACAGCTCTACTTAAGGACGCTATCAAACCAAACCTCGTGCAGACGCTTGAGGGTACACCGGCATTTGTACACGGCGGTCCTTTCGCAAATATCGCGCACGGATGCAACTCGGTCATTGCAACGAGAATGGCTATGAAGCTTGCGGATTATACCGTCACCGAGGCAGGATTTGGCGCGGATCTCGGAGCTGAAAAGTTCCTTGATATCAAGTGTCGTGTAGCAGATCTCAAGCCCGACGCGGTAGTTGTAGTAGCAACCGTGAGAGCTCTTAAGCTCCATGGCGGCGTAGCAAAATCCGAGCTTGGAGAAGAAAATCTCACAGCTCTTGAGACAGGACTTCCAAACCTTCTGCGCCACGTAAGTAACGTAAAGAACGTATATAAGCTCCCCTGCGTAGTAGCAGTAAACCGCTTCCCCACCGACACAGACGCAGAGATAAAGCTCGTTATAGAAAAATGCCGTGAGCTTGGAGTAAACGTTTGTCTATCTACAGTATGGGCAGACGGCGGCAAGGGTGGCGTTGAGCTTGCAGAGGAGGTAGTAAGACTCTGCGAGGAGAAAAACGGCTTCACCTACAGCTATGAGCTTAGTTCCTCGATAGAAGAAAAAATAGACTCCATTGTTAAAAAGGTATACGGTGGTGACGGAGTAGTGTTCACCGATGAGGCAAAGACGGAGATAGAGAGGCTCACCTCTCTTGGCTATGGCAATTTGCCAATTTGTATGGCAAAAACGCAATACAGCTTCTCTGACGACGCTACAAAGCTCGGCGCACCGACAGGATTTACGGTGACCGTTAGAAAAATCAAGGTATCTGCGGGAGCAGGCTTTATCGTAGCGCTAACAGGCAATATAATGACTATGCCCGGCTTACCCAAGGTTCCCGCGGCAGAAAGAATTGACGTAGATGAAAACGGAAAAATATCTGGTCTTTTCTAAACTATAGTTTACAAATCTTCATATAAGAGGTAAAAAATGAATTCTAACATTAGACCTGAAAATATGACTCGCATCACCACAAAAGCACTTGCTGACGCTTTTATCGAGGAGCAGGTTGCCATAATTCGCGATCAGGTAGGAGATAAAAAGGTTCTCCTCGCTCTCTCGGGCGGTGTTGACAGCTCCGTAGTAGCGGCGCTTCTCATCAAGGCTATTGGGAAGCAGCTTGTTTCCGTCCACGTCAACCACGGACTTATGCGTAAGGGTGAGAGCGAAGAGGTTATCGAAATATTCGAGAAGGGACTTGGCGCAAACCTTGTGTACGTAGACGCGAGCGAGCGTTTCCTTAGTCTCCTTGCGGGAGTTTCGGATCCCGAAAGAAAGAGAAAAATAATCGGCGCGGAATTCATCAACGTGTTTGCAGAGGAGGCATCCAAGCTCGAGGGTATTTCCTTCCTTGCTCAGGGTACCATATATCCCGATATTCTTGAAAGCATCAAACAGGCGGAGGGCAAAAAAGCTGTTAAATCCCACCACAACGTCGGAGGTCTGCCCGAGGACCTTCAGTTTGAGCTTGTTGAGCCGTTAAAGCTCTTATTCAAGGACGAAGTAAGAGTTGTCGGTGAAGCGCTCGGACTTCCTCACGGTATGGTTTACCGTCAGCCCTTCCCCGGTCCCGGACTCGGAGTAAGATGTCTTGGGGCGATTACAAAGGACAGACTCGAAGCGCTCCGTGAGGCTGACGCTATTCTCAGAGATGAATTTAACAAGTGCGGTCTTGCCGAAAAGGTATGGCA
>JAZOUM010000024.1:0-7906 GCA_045658205.1 Eubacteriales bacterium
TTGTTGCTTATTGTTACGCTAATGGACGTCAGATATACGCCACTCATTGCGCCTGCTACCTTACCTTTGCTATTGCTCACAATAATAAGCTTATCGCCAGCCTTAAGCGCAGAAGCATTAGTAACAAGCTGCCATACAGCGCGACCGGTTGCGCCACAGGTGTCACAATCAGCGCCAACGCTGTTAGGAACCCAAGCGTGTCCCTTAGCGGGATCTACGAGAGAAGAAAGAGTCTCTTCATTTTCATCAAGGTACTTATCACATACGGAGCAGTGATAGTATCCCAAGGTTCCGTTTTCCTCACATGTGGACTCTACAGCCTCGGTCCAATCGCCAAGCTGATGTCCCTTTGCGGAAACGGTGATAGAAGAAAGCTCGTTTTCATCAGCGTCAAAGTACTTGTCGCATACGGTACACTGATAGTGACCTACGGTTCCGTCGGTATCACAGCCTGCCTCGGTAGCCTCGTTCCAATCACCGAGGTTGTGTCCGTCAGCGGGATCTACGATAGAAGAAAGCTCGTTTTTATCAGCGTCAAAATACTTATTACATACGGAGCATTCATAATGCTCGAGAGTACCGTCGTTTTCACAATCGGACTCAACAGCCTCGAGAAGATCTCCGTAGGTGTGATCTGTCATAAAAACGGTAATAGAGGATATCTTATTCTTTTCCTCATCGAAGTACTGACCGCATACGGAGCATTCGTAATGCGCTACAGTTCCCTCTGCTTTACAGGAAGCAGGAGTTGCGAGCACAAGCTCGCCATAGGAATGGCCGAGAGGCTGAAGAACGGTATTCTCGCTACGGGTAACGCCACAGGTGCATTCCTCGTGAGCCATACCCTCGCCTTCCTCGGTAGCGGGAGTGTCAACTACCCATGCATACTTATGAGCCTCTACGTCGCACTTGTATCCGCAATCGCACTCGTTCCAATGCTCGGACTCATTCTTTGCGCCATTGAGCTCGTGATAGAGCTTCTCACCGGCAACGCCGCAATCACATGCGTACCAGTGATCATACTCGTCGTATGTAATCTTAAAATCGTGAGGTGTAACGTCCTTCTTGTGACCGCAGCCACATTCAAGCCAATGGTTTTCCTCATCAAGCTTTTCTTCGAAGGTATGGGTAACAAAGTTCTTCTTGAGACCGCAAGCGCACTCATCCCAGTGAGTAGACTCGTTGTCGTTGGTTACGTAGTAGTGATCCGCAAGATCTACTACGTATCCGCAAGAGCATTCGTACCAGTGCTGAGCATCATTGGTTTCAAGAACGAGAGAATGCTCTGCAACGTCCTTTTTGTCGCCGCATACGCACTCGTGCCAATGATAATCCAAATCGGTAGTCCAATTTTCACCGTAATTATGTCCGGTAGCGGTAACCTCGGAGTCAACGTAGGTATCCTCGCATCTGAGACAGGTATTGGTAGTATATCCGTTCTCGGTACAAGTGGGCGCTGTAACAACAGACTCATAATTGTGTCCGAGAGGATCGCTTTCTATAAATGAGCAGAGCTCACAGTATGTGGGAGTCACGCAGGTAGCGGGATTCCATACGTGAGTACATTCCTCGGTAGAGATAGCAACGCTCTTATCCTCGGTAATGTCAGCAACCTTTACGGTATAGACTCTGCAGCCGTCCTCTACCTTGGTGTCGACTATAACGACGTCATCGCCAAGGCAAAGTGTGTACTGAACGCCAACGATAAGATCGAATACGGCATCCTCACCGTGATTTACCACGAAGGTGTTACCGAAGAAGGGCTTGCCGTTCTGATCGGTAGCCTTTACCGTAACGGTGTAGGTAGCGCCCGGAAGAGGCATAGAATTATTACAGCCGTCGCAGAAGCCGTCAACGTTTTCGTCGGAATGATTAGCGTAATCCGCTCTCGCTCCGCACTCACATGCGTGGTAATGGAGTGTCTCGTCAATTGTCCACTCTGTACCGAACTCGTGATAATGTCCGGGATCAAAGGGTTCGGGGAGCTGCTCCTCGAATATCTTTGTACAGGACGAGAACGCGAGTAAAAGGATCAGCGATACAAAGAGTAGTAGTGAAACCTTTTTCATTTTGTTTGTCTCCTTTGCAGTCTAAATATTTATAAAATAATTAGCCACTTTGAATTATATCATAATATTTCAAAAAGTTCTATATTTTTTTAGCATTTTAAAAAAGTTTATGTATATTAGCCAAAAGCGAAGTGCATTTTTGTAAATATTTGACTATGCGAAAAAAAGTGAAATGGCTACTCTGTCGAGCATAAGCCGAAAAAACAGAGTAGCCAAAGCTAAAAATTGTGTAAAATTGACTTAAATTTGCTTAAATGAGTGAGAGAAGGACCAGATAAACGCAACCTCTTCCCCACCCTGCTTGTATGAGATTCTGACGCCCCCCTCGGTACGCTCGATCTTGGGATCGGTGAGGTCGTCTCTCTTTGTGAATACGGTGAGATACTGTCTTGACTTACGTGACGTGTCGGTCAGTATAAGTCTTGCCGAAGGCACGGTGATGTCGGTATGCAAGGACTTAAGAGAGGATACAACCTCTGCCTCGGTAGACTCCGGAAGGAGAATGCGTACACGGTCGGAAAGCGCCTCGCTACCCTTTACCGTAACCGAGGTATCTTCGAGGTGGAAGTAGATGTTAACGTCCGACTCGGTGAGGTTTACAACGTCATCGGCAACGAGGAATACGTCGTCCCCTACGAGCGCGCAAAGGCGCTTGTGGTAATCGGGATCGTAGCAATGATGCGATGCGTCGGTAGCGAACACACCGAGCTGACGATAGGAATTACGTATTTTACCTTCCTTCTGAGGACCGTATCTCCATCTATCCACATACTCGTAAGGAGGCTTTCCTCCGATAGTAAGAGTTGAATGATACTCGGGAGATTTAAAGATCCTGCGCTCCTCACACTGTCTGTAAGTGAAGTAAGAAGGATCTACCACTATGGGATCACCCTTAAGATAAAGGATAAAGGACATAAGATCCTGGTGGGCGTGTCCGTTAAAGATTGGGCTATGACAGATGAATCCAAAATGAGAGTCATCACGCTTCCAGCCGGTACGAGCGAAATACTGATTTATGTCGCGCTGAAGATTATCCTCGCCGGGAGCCGCCAACGCGTACTCACGAGCCGAAAGCTGAATAGCCTCAGGAATAACGTCGTAGCTGATATCGTTGTGAATATCAAACAGCTTGGCTGTAGGACCAAGCTCGCCAAAGCAAGAGTAGTAATCAGATGCTACCTGCTCTCCAACCGCTCTATAAGGTGAATCTCCCATAGGAGCGAGTATGCCGTCAGGCCCTATGCATATAAGCGTATAATCGGTTGCCTTCTTGCAATATTTGAGCAGCTCCTCGGGGAGAGATACGCCAAGCTCCTTAGCGGCGCTGATAAGCTGGAAGAACATATTGAGGCATATCTGATGATAATGGGGACTACCCTCAAGCTGACCGCCGTCGTTTGTGAACTGCGCTCTCGCGCATCTGAGAAGCTCGTTTACCGAGAACTCAAGCCATGCATCCGACTTGTCAAAATCAGGGAAAAGACACGCGGACATAAATAATCCGAGCATCTCGGAAAGATAGTGGTTGTGGTTGGCGTCCGGCCAGTAAAGAGGGGATAATGCGCGAAGAACCAACGCATGTTCATAGAAAGCCTTAGCGATCTTGGAATGAAGCTCAGGAGTCATTAAATCGCTAAAAAGTAAATAATCGTATGCAATATTCCACGTTCCGAAGGTTCTAAGTCCTACCTCGAGAGAACGCCACGTTGTAAGCCCCGCGAAGAATTTGCGTATCTGCCACATCTCTTCGGTCGTGGTATTTTCATCGGGTAGCTTTCCTAACGGACAGGTATCTATCCAGCTTTCCCAGTCGGTAAGCACCTTTTTAGCATACTTATCCTCGCCGGTAAGATAATACAGCTTGGCAAGGGGTACTATGTATCCCATACGGTTAAGATGCCAGAGATATTCTTCATCGGACGTACGACACTCGTTCCACGCGGGTGGTGTACCAACGTCAAAAAGCTGTCCCTCGGTTCCGGGAAGGACGAACATATTACACATTGCGTCTTCGGACTCGGATATGCGCTTTTGTATATGCGCGGGATCCGACTTTTCTTTTTCAAGCGAAGCCATAAGCTTCTCAAAGCGATTCTTGTGTAGCTCACGCTGATGAAGGAGATACTCCTCATCGGTATACTTTCCGTTTAAAATATTTTGTAAAATCATACTTTTTTCCTGATTTAGCATAAGGGGATCGTCGAATTTGAAATAAAATACAAACGTGACATCCCCTATTCTGCTTTATTTGTTATATAAACGATATTTTATTGATTATATGGATCTCTTAAATTTTTCTCAAGGAATTGGTGAAGGACCAGAGGAAGCTTACCTCCTCTTCACCCTGCTTGTAAGAAATTCTGACACCGCCGTCTACACGGTCGATCTTAGGATCTCTGACGTCATCTCTCTTGGTAAATAGTGTGAGATAGAGTCTCGAATTATGAGCTTTATCGGTGATAATAAGTCGTGACGATGGAACGGTGATATCGGTGCGAAGCGACTTTTCCGACTCAACGGTCTTTGCCTCTATGCCATCGGGAAGAAGGATGCGTATGCGATCAGAGGAAGCCATGCCGCCATCAACCTTAACCGTGGGATCATCGAGATGGAAGTAAATATTAACGTCTGTCTTTGTAAGATTGACAACGTCATCGGCAACGAGGAATACGTCGTCACCTACGAGAGCGCAAAGACGCTTATGGTAATCGGGATCGTAGCCGTGATGAGAAGCATCTGCGGCAAATACTCCGGGAAGGCTATACGCGTTACGTATTTTTCCCTCCTTCTGAGGACCGAATCTCCAACGGCTTACGTACTCGTAAGCGGGCTTGTAGTTAAATGTAAGAGTGGAATGATACTCCGCCGACTTAAAGGTTCTACGCTCCTGACATTCTCTATAAGTATAGCACGAGGGATCGACTATCACAGAGTCACCCTGAAGGAAAAGAGTGATGGACATAGGATCCTGATGCGAGTGACCGTTGCACACAGGTGAGTGGCAAAGGAACGAGAAGTGCGAGTCGTTGCGAGTCCAACCGGTACGCGCGAAGTACTGATCTATCTGGCGCTGGAAATTATCCTCGCCGGGAGCGTTAGCGGCAAGCTCACGCGCCTTTTGCTGCTCTTCCTCGGGAATAATATCGGTATCAAGATGCGGATGAATGGCAAAGACCTTAGCGGTAGCGCCAAGCTCACCGAAGCATTTGTAGTATCTATACGTGAGATTTTCAAGTGCGCCATAGACTGCCGTGTCACCAATGGGAGTAATAGTGCCATCAGGACAGGAAGCCATGAGTGAATAATTCGTAGCCTTTTTCAGTACCGCGAGCATCTCACTTGGAAGCTCTATGCCAAACTCTCTGGTAAGCTCAACGAGCGAGAGAAACATACTGAGGCATCCGTTATGGTAGTTGGGACTTCCCTCTATTTGACCACCATCCTCGGTAAGCTGAGCCTTAGCGCATCTGCCAAGCTCGTGAATAGCAAATTCACGCCAAGAGTCAGACATATCGAAATCAGGGAAAAGACAAGCTATCTCAAGAAGTCCGAGCATCTCGTGCAAATAGTGGTTATGATCTGCATTAGGCCAATATCTCGGAGACATTTCTCTAAGAACAAGACCATGCTCGTAGAAGGAGCGAGCGATCTTGGAGTGAAGCGCGGGAGTCATCATATCGCTATGAAGCAAGGTATCATACGCTATATTCCAGGAATCAAACATTCTGATACCAACCTCAAGCGAACGCCAGGGGTTTAGACCACTAAAGGTACGGCGTATCTGATCAAGTTCCTCCTTAGTGCTGTTCTCAGCGGGAAGAGGTGGAAGAGGACAGGAGTCGATCCAGTTTTCAAGATCGAAGAGTACCTTCTCGGCGCATTCTCTTCTTCCTACGAGGTGATATATCTTGCAAAGCTCGTTGAAGTAGTGCGTTCTATTAACCACCCAAAGACCTTCCTCGTCATCGGTGAGCGAGTCGTTCCAGCGCGGAGGAGTACCTATATGTATTCTGACACCGCGAGAGCCGGGAATGACAAAGAGATTTTGCATAGCGTAGTCAGCGTCTCTGGTATATTTTCCGACAACCTCACTGTTATTTATATCCTTTTTGATCCATGCTATCGCCCTTTCGCAACGCTCCTTATGGAGATCGCGCTGATGATAGAGGAATTCTTCATCTGTAAAATTACCCTTTAAAAATTCATTTAATCGCATTACTTTTTTCTCCGAATTTCCACGTAAAATACAGGCTTTTTGCCGTCATCGTTAGTATAACACAGGGCGTGTGTTTTTGCAACCGCAATATCTCAGTTTTGACAAATTTGACGTATATTTTTATACACTTTCACCAAAGTACTTTTATCAAAATCAAGTCTGATATATCTCGTTTCCAACAATTTTCTACCTATATTATATATAAAACGAGCCTATGCCGAAGCACAGGCCCGTTTCCCTTTCGGGAGTAAGGTATTAATTAGTTATCGAAGATCCAGCTCTCGTTGTTAACGTAACCCAAGCCTACGTTATCAAACTTGTAACCACTACCGGGAACAGTAGAGTCGGCTATAAAGTATACGCCGTCAATTCTACCGGTGGTAATTCTCATGGTCTTAGTTGCCTTGCCCATGAACTCGCCGTTGAGATAGTAGTAAAGTGTGATAGTGTTATCGGAGGAAAGCTTGATACCAACGGTAAGGTCGAGCCAACCGGTGTACATATCATTTTCGCTTACGTCGATAGTAGCCAAGGTGCCGCACCAACCGCTTACGGTAACTATGTTGTCATTGGGAGCGGAGATGGTGAAGAACGACTCTGTAGCGCCCTCGCCCCAGAAGTTGGAGCTTACGCCGTCTCTAAGCTCGGTTTCAACGAACTGCATATTCAAGTCCTTAGTAGTGTAAGAATTGATAGAAATGCTGAAGAAACCAAGAGAGTTATTATCGGTCTTGAAATCGGTAAGCACGGAATCGCCGGCAGTACCGCTCTTAGGAATCCAAATAGAGGTTCTGTCTCTGCCGGAGGTTGCGCTGTCGTCACGAACGAACTCGAAGTAACCGTCGGTAATCTTAAGACCACCGTACTTGCTATCCTCGTCCTGAGCAAGGAAGCCAACCTTTGTGCTACCGTCGAAGAAGTAATACTTAGACATTCTGAAGTACTTCTCACAGTGAGCGCAAGCGTAGATAAGAGAGGTCTCATTGTATCTCGCGATAATATCGTGCGAGGTAGCGGGCATTGCAGCGTTACAAACCAAGCATACGGAGTCGCCCGCGCAGGTTGCGCTGGTAGCGGTATGAGGAGCAAGCTCGCCATACTCGTGACCGTGTACGCACATAGCCTTCTGAGTACAGGATGCGGGAGTCTGTTCCTCGTGAGGAAGAAGATCGCCGTAGTAGTCCTGACATACCTCACAGAATGCGCGAGTGGTACAGGTTGCGGGAACGGACTCGGTATGAGAACCGGTAGCGGGAACTACGTCAGTGATATTGACGCGTCCGCAGAGAGAACATGTATGAGTAGTATATCCGTCCTGTGTACAGGTTACGGGATTTACTACAGTTTCAAACTGATGATCGCAATCATCAAATACCCAATCAGCGCCAAGAGCATAACCGAAGGCGATATCATCGAGCATTACGCCACTACCCAAAGCCTGGGTCTTACCGGAAAGGTATATAGCGTTAATAGTCTGAGCCAAAGTGGTATTTTCTCTGCTGAAGGTACCTATATGCTTATTGTCAAGGTAGCAATGGTAGGTGATCTGACCGGTTGTGGAGCTAAGCTCGATACCGATCTTGATATCCAACCAGCCGGTGAAGTTTGTAAGTCGGATCGT
>JAZOUM010000025.1:0-3229 GCA_045658205.1 Eubacteriales bacterium
CAGGCGGTAAGTACGACAGAGAGCTTAATATCGTAAATGACCTTTCCGATATCATCGATCGCGCAAGAGAGACTCTTGTTGAGAAGGAGAGAGCAGGCTTCTACAAGACCGCTCTTAATCTCGTAATGGATCTCGCGGTTGAGCTTCCTACCTACCAGCGTTCTGACCTCTTCGCATACAACACCAACATCATCGACGTTAATTCCCTTACTCCCGCATCTGAGCTCACTCCCTATAATTCCCCTACTGAGAATATATGGGAAATAGAGCTATTAAAGTAAGCTTTCACTCATTTTCAATAGACCGAGGCGATTGCCTCGGTCTATTTTCATTAATATACTTTTAATTCAGCTTAGAAAATATACGACGTACGCTATCAAATAGAAGGACGGTAAAAGACAATAATACTATACTCACAATTTCTCCTGCCTTTAGTGGCGTACTTCGGAAAAGAGATCCCCCATAGTAGATAATAAGTAGCTGTATGATGCTTATAAAGCTCATAATCAAAAGAAATGCTTTATTCTTGAAAATACCGGAGAATAGGAATACTCTATCACTACGGGCAGAAAAGGAGTTCATAATTCCGGAGAAAATAAACAGCGCGTAAAATGCGGTGAGATGCCTATCCAACGAGCCGAAGTAAGATCTGAATGCTCCGGAACATAAAAACAACACCAAGAGTCCAAGCGTGTATGCTCCGTTAAGCAATACGTGGGATAGCATATTTCTAGAAAGTATGGGCTCTTCCCTGCGCTTCGGCTTATCCTTCATATAATATTCAAGCGCCGGCTCTCCCGCAAAAGCAAGACCACCGAGAGTATCCATTATAATATTTACCCACAGCATTTGAATTATCGTTATAGGAGTATCAATGCCTATATATGGACCGATAAGGGTTATACCACAAGCCGCAAGATTCATAATAAGCTGGAAGGTAATGAATTTGCGAATCGACTTGAATATAGTTCTACCATACAAAACCGTCTTGGCTATTGACTCAAAGCTGTCATCAAGTAAGACTATGTCAGCGGCGCTTTTAGCTATATCGGTTCCACTCCCCATAGCAAATCCAACGTCTGCCATTTTCAGAGAAGGCGCGTCGTTTATACCATCACCGGTCATTCCAACAACAAGATTGGATTTAGCAGAAAGCTTTACAAGTCGTACTTTATCTTGCGGCAGAGCTCTCGCGACTACGCGAAGCTCGGGTAGCAAAGCGATTACTTCGTCATCCTCAAGGCTTGACAATTCATCCGACGTTAACGCGAGATGCACCCCTTTTTTATAAAATCCGCATTCTTCTGCAATGCTGATCGCGGTATCCTTATTATCGCCTGTTAACATAACGATTTGCACACCAGCTTTCATGACACTCGCTACAGAGTTACGGACACCTTCTCGTAGCTTATCCTTAAGTACTATCAATCCGACAAACGTAAGTCTATCAGAAGATGAGATATGAGATACGGCTACGGCGAGTACCCTTTCACCACGGGATACCGCCTCTTTGCATACTCTGCGAGCTATCGAGAGATCCGAAGCATAAGCGACACCGTTTTCATCCAAAGTGAGCTGACAACGTGAAATAATTGTCTCAGCCGCACCTTTTATCAAAATTCTGCCATCGCTTAAGGTAACCGACGAATACTTCAATTCGCTTTTGAACGGTATTTTTGATACTACTGTCGGTTGAGAGCATTTTTCGGCTGCAAAATATTCTGATATAGCGCGATCCGTAGAATTGCCACCTGTAACCTCTCCGTCAGCAATTACGCACTCGGAATTTAGCTTAGCGGAAAGAAGCATAAGATCAAATACCGACGTCTTTTTCAAGCTGTGAAAATTTTTAAAGCTTCCGTATTCGGTAATTATCCTATCCACCGACAGCTTTCCTGTAGTTAAGGTACCGGTCTTATCCGTAAACAATATATTCAATGATCCTGCCGTTTCTATGCCAACCATCTTTTTGACGAGAACGTTATCTCTTACCATACGCTTCATATTTGCCGAAAGAACAACGGTTATCATCATAGGCAACCCCTCGGGAACTGCTACGACAACGACGGTTATCATAAGCGTCAACGCTCTGAGAAAATGCGAAAGCACGTTTTTAACATCGGAGAACGCCTCGGCAATACGCCAAGGAACAAAGCCCTGATCCACCACAAAAGCATTGAATAGATAGGTTAACCCGACAAGGATCGCTACGACGTAACCAATAATACTTATTTGTGAGGCAAGGTGCGATAGCCTTATTTTTAATGGGCTCTCTCTCGTTTCGCTTTGTACATCCGTGGCAAGTCTGCCGTAAAAGGTTTCTTTTCCCACGCGTTCTACTCTGACGATCGCCTCTCCGTCAGAAACAAGCGAGCCTCTGAAAACGGCATTGTCGTCTGAAAGCGTAAACGTGGTCGGCTTGGTACAATACTTTCTCACCTCGCTGTTTTCTCCGTTAAGAGCCGATTGGTCGGTCAAAATTTCACCGTCAATTATCCTACCGTCAGCCTCGATACGTTCGCCTCTCCTAAGTCTTAAGAGGTCACCAACTACTATATCGTCTACGTCTATAACCGTTTCTTTTCCGTCTCTTATAGCGTACGCCTTGCCAACTCGTGACTCCTCCTCTATTTTGGAGAATGCTCGCTCACTACCGTATTCCGAAAGAGTAGACACGGTAGTAGCTATAAGAATAGCGGCAAGTATACCGAAAACCTCGATAAGATTACAGTTTCCGAACGTGAATGCCACTTCAAGAGCAAGAGCGGCAATTAGTATTCTAATGATCGGATCGCAAAGATTTTCAAAAAAACGCTTTACGATCCCCTTGCCCTTTATCCTAACGAGAGCATTGGTGCCGTATTTCTCACGCGATAGCTTTACTTCTTCACTACTTAATCCCTTTAGTTTAGTTGACATAGCCTGTTCCTTTATTTAAACTTTATATACAAGCTTATGCTCTGACAATAAAAAAAAGAACATAGGTAAGATAAAGAGGGTTATTCTCCGTATCTCACTATGCTCCATACATACTATAGCGAATTATCTTGGAATGATTATATGATAAAAAAGTTTTAGAGCGTTCTCGAAATGAGAACGCTCTAAGGTACCCGCGAGAGCCGTGTAAGGCAATTTTTAACCCGGTATGACCAGGTGGGTGTCCTCTCTTTTTCATTGCGCTTCCAACGTCTGTGGCAGGGAGGTTACAAATAACAGTCCCTCACAGGAG
>JAZOUM010000026.1:0-4728 GCA_045658205.1 Eubacteriales bacterium
AGCGTTGAGAAGAGTTGATTTTCCCACATTGGGACGTCCTACTATTGCTATGAATGCAGTCTTTTTCATCGTCTTTAAAATCCTTTAAATATCTACGTTTTCTATGATCGTTCTCTGACGCGCGCACTGCTCCTCCTCATCCTCGGGCGAACGCTCATGGTCGTATCCCAAAAGGTGAAGAACGGAATGCACTGTGAGAAATGCTATTTCGTGGTGGAAGGTGTTGCCTATTTCTTTAGCCTGCTCCTTTGCTCTTTCGATAGAGATAACGATATCTCCGAGCACAGCGCCGGACGCGCATTCCACCTCGTCAAACTCTCCATCCTCGTACATCGGGAAGGATAAAACGTCGGTATGCTTATCTACGCCTCGGAACTCACTATTAAGTCCTCTTATATATTCGTTATCGCAAAAGGTTACGGAAACCTCCGCGTCATAGGGAAAGTCCTCATAATCAAGAGTAGCCTTTACAGCCTCTCTTACCACTCTTTTGAGATAATAAGACGACTCATCGAAGTATCTTGTTGCCGTGAAGGTAATAAATAGATCTCTCATTGTTTTTTATCCTTTCCGAAGTCCGACGTATATTTACGCTGTTTTTTCTCTATTTGTTCTCTCTCATACTTATCGTATGCGGTGATTATCTTTCTCACGAGATGATGTCTTACCACATCCCTCTCGGAAAACTCAAATATCCCTATTCCTTCGATATTTTGAAGTATGGTTGCGGCGGTAGTCAATCCGCTCTTAACTCCTCTTGGAAGATCGGTCTGCGACAAGTCTCCCGTTACAACAGCCTTTGAGTTATATCCAAGTCTTGTCAAAAACATCTTCATTTGTTCACCCGTTGTATTTTGCGCCTCATCGAGAATGATGAACGAATCATCGAGAGTTCTGCCTCTCATATAGGCTAACGGAGCAATTTCTATCGTTCCGCGTTCCATATACTTTTGGAAATTATCTGCGCCGAGTAATTCAAAAAGCGCATCGTAAAGAGGGCGAAGATAGGGATCTATCTTACTTTGAAGATCACCGGGTAAAAAGCCGAGTCTCTCACCTGCCTCAACTGCGGGACGAGTAAGAATTATTCTGCTGACAGCCTTTTGTCTGAGCGCCTCAACAGCCATAGCGACGGCAAGAAACGTCTTACCTGTTCCGGCAGGACCGAGTCCGAGAACTATGGTGTTGGATTTTATGGCCTTTATATACTTTTTCTGACCGATGGTCTTAGCCTTTATCGGCTTTCCTCTATTTGTGATACATATAACGTCCTTAGAGCAATCCTCAAGACCGTCATCCTGACCGTCCTTAACTGCGCTGATAACGTATTCTATGCTTTGCTCGCTAAGAGCTTCTCCATCACCAATCATTCTCTTGAGATATTCAAGTACACGTACTGCCTGACGGACATCCGAAGCCTCACCGGTAACTACGATAGCGTCACCTATATCGGTATCCTTGTTGCGATTGGATACCTTCACGTTGAAGGCGCTCTCCACTATCTTGATATTTGCGTCAAACGCTCCGAAAAGCGAGGCGGTAGCCTCGTTTGATTGAGTCATTACAATTGCTTCCGACACCTGTAATATCCTTTCAGTTTACTTCTATTGCGCTTTCCTTGCCTATTTCGGCAGAATAGACGACTCTCGAGATCAAGCGATAGTAACCGTCGCAAAACTCTCCGCTTGTACGCAGCTTTATTACATCTGCATTTCTGAACGAAGCGTATATTTTGCTATCAAGCAAACGTTTAGCGCGCACTGTCATCTCATCCGGAGTTAAAATCTCCTCTACCTCTTCATACTCTTGGATGCGATACATCTCAAGTCTTATCGGCAATCTATAGCTATCAAAAAGCGCAAATTCCCTTATTTCTTCTATTATATCACATTCAATCTCAGAATTTCTATAGTTTTTAAAAATATTTATGGAAAAATTGAATATGCGTACGCGTAACTCTGCGAGTCTACTTCGAGATACCGTTTTTCTGATGCTTTTTTCTGCTATCTCGGCAGTTATATCCATCGAGCTGGCTGCGCGGATATGCCCACTCGCGTGACAAAAGTTCACCCCTTGTTCGTTCTCGATTATGCCCGAAATAAGTATATCGCCACTGCGAACAACGTCGCCAACCTTAACAGCCGCCACTCCTTCTTTTACCGTGATTTCCTCTATCACACCGTCAAAATCCGCAACTACGTTTGAATACCCACGAGATATGGCAACATTCCTATCTACGTTCTCGCTCTCTATGATCTCTACGTACGCGACCGTACCTCTACGATTAACCGATATCCACGCGATATTGGGATTAAGGGAGAGTAGCTCAGTCTCTATATCGCTATTGTCAATTTTACTCCAGCGGGATCCTATGCCTAAACCAAGATCCCTCAAGGACTCCTCGACATCATAATCCGACAATATCTCGTTCCCGCTTATTCTTACATCCCAAACAAGTGAAGACGTAAACAGAAGAAATAAAGCCGATACTATAAAGCCTATTATGAAGCCATAGTTTTTTCTGATGTTAAGGAAAAATCCGTAAATACCAAGCGTTTCTCCGAGTTCATACTGTAACTTTGACTTAAAATGAGTGCAAAACCGCTCCTTATTTCGCTCTTTAAGTGTAAAATCACCGTTGGCTGAGACTGACGAGCATATATCGAGACGCATCAGCCCATTTACAAGCATACACACATCCGCCTCGGATACCTTGCCATTACTATATCCGAATACATACTCATCAAGACTTGCCATAGCTAAACCTTACCTCCGCTATCTTGCCGTATATTTCGATCACTCGTCCCTCAAGAACGGAAATGCCAAGTGACTCGCCAAGAAATATAGCTCGCCCGGAGTGTGACAAAAGCTCTAATGATGACTCGGTATATTCTCCAACGCTCATTACCCCCGAAACCACAGCAACAGCTCCTCTCGATGATTTTTTAATTTCCAGATGGAATGAAGTAGATGAAATCGAAGACAAAACAGCCGAAAGACGCAATCTTTTATTTTTCCCTGTCATTTTTGCTTTGTACCTCTCATAGCGTGTATTACAGTAAAATGTATGGCGAGGGATAGAAAAAAATGACAGTACGTAAGATTGATAAGATGCGAAAAGAAGTAGGTGAAGCCATATTGTCGCTGGTAATTCTTGCATCTATTATAGCCTTTGGGCTCATGCTATCAGGAGAAGCGGCAGAATATGTGAAGGAGGGCTTTTCCCTTGCGTTAGGCTCGGTGATCCCATCCTCTTTTCCGTTTATGATACTTTCGGATCTATACGTAGCATACGGCAAACCCGAAAATATCGCTTTGTTAAGATCGGTATTCACTAAGCTGACCGGTATGCCGCATATAGCCTTATCCCCGTTCATATGCGGAAACGTAGGTGGATTTCCTATCGGAGCAAAAATGGCATCCGCGTATTACACCTCCGGAGCATTAAAAAGAGATGACGCCGAAAGGCTGATGGCTTTATCAAACAACCCCTCATCCGCCTTCATAGTAGGCGGTGTTGGAATGGGTATATACGGTGATATAAGTATCGGATTTTCGTTGCTTATATCCGTGTATTTATCAGTCTTGATATGCGCGTTATTAACGCGATCAAAAACTTGCAAAAATTATTTTAGCAATAATAATATAAAGCAGAATTATGATTTCATATCATCCGTAAAAACAAACGGTATCAGTTGTATAAGCATAATTTCATTCATTTCTCTCTTTTCAGCAGGAATAGGAATAATAAAAAAACGTGTAAAATACACGCCTCTATTATACGTATTTTTAGCTTTTTCAGAAGTAACAAACGCTATAAAATATTTCAATATTTCATTGCAAAAAGCCCCTCTTTTTTCACTTACTTTATCAGCATTTTCTCTTGGCTTCGGTGGCGTTTGCGTAGGTATGCAATCAGCTTTTTTCGCAAAAGAAGCCGGATTGAAAATGAAAAAATACTACCTTATAAAACTACTTCAGGGACTAATTTGCGGATCAATTTTTTCCTTAATCTATAATATAAAAAAACAACTGTGATCTTGCCACAGTTGTTTTAAAAGACTGTATTAAATTAATTTTCACCCTCTACAGGAGCATCATCAGGGGTTACCGGAATAACGTCGAGCGCAAGTCCGTCGCCATCTACAATAGGCTTATTGCTGCCGCCGGTCTGATCGCCATCTTCACCTTCACCTGTGCCGGGTGTATCGGTATTGCCGGAATTTTCATCATCATTATTATTCTTACCACCGCAAGAAGCGAGAGAAATAACTAATGAGAACGCAAGAATGCATACAAGTAATAATGCTAAGAACTTCTTCATAAGTCCTCCAAATACTTTTTTTCTTTATTATATCACCTTTAAAGCGGAATGTCAAGTGCAATATATAAAAAGATATCGCGCTTAGCGAAAAATAATATAAAAATATAGCGACGGATCTCAAAACGAGCCGCCGCTATATTTTATTACGCTATATTACTTAGCAAGTCTTGCCTCAAGAGCTGCAAGCTCCTCGTAGAGCTCAGCGGGAACTCTGGAGCCAACCTGCTTGTAGAACTCGTGAATGCCCTTGCAGTCCTCAAGCCAGAGATCGTTGTCAACAGAAAGAAGATCTGCGAGAGTCTCCTTGCTGATATCAAGACCTGCAAGCTCGATGTCCTCAACGTTGGGAACGTAACCGATAGGAGTCTCAACAGCGCCTACCTTACCGTCGCAACGAGCGAGGA
>JAZOUM010000027.1:0-8085 GCA_045658205.1 Eubacteriales bacterium
TGACAAATTTCGCTTGACAATTATAAAGCGATGTGTTATAATAATCGAGGCTTCAGTAAATGAGGCCTCGAAAACTTTATATGCGGATGTGGCGGAACGGCAGACGCGCTGGTTTCAGGTTCCAGTGAAGCAATTCATGTGGGTTCAAGTCCCGTCGCCTGCACCAAAAAATACTGCAGAAAAGGATACATTTTCTGCAGTATTTTTTTATCCATTGCGAAAGCAATTGCATATCATCACGCTTTAGCGTGTATATCATCGCCACAGGCGTATATCATCAGCCGTAGGCTGTATTCGCTTTCGCAATGATGATATGCAATTTTTGACGAAATAGATGCATACAAAAGCGCAAAACGATCTTACTTAAAAAGCACCCCGCCTCGTAATTTTACCGAGGCGGGGTATCTTTATTAATTCACTTAATTACTCGTAAAGAGGGTACTTTGCAAGGAGCTTAGCTACTCTATCTCTTACCTCGTCGGCGTTGTTAGTATAATCCTTCAAGGTCATGGAGATAAGCTTAGCTACCTCGTACATATCCTCGGTGTTAAATCCGCGTGAGGTAACTGCGGCAGAGCCAAAGCGTAAGCCACTTGTCACGGTAGGCTTCTGTTTATCGTTAGGGATAGAGTTCTTGTTACAGGTGATGCCTACCTCATCGAGAAGATGCTCCGCTTCCTTACCTGTATCTACGGGCATTCCGGAGAGATCTACGAGCATAAGGTGGTTATCTGTTCCGCCGGAAACAAGACGGAAGCCTTCCTTGATAAGTCCGTCTGCAAGAGCGGCGGTGTTAGCGATAACACGCTCTGCGTATTCGGTAAACTCAGGCTTGAGCGCCTCGCCAAAGCAAACTGCCTTAGCCGCGATCGTGTGCATAAGAGGTCCGCCCTGTGTGCCGGGGAAGATCGCCTTATTTATCGCCTTTGCGATATTCTCATCGTTTGTGAGGATAAGACCGCCTCTCGGACCGCGAAGAGTTTTGTGAGTGGTCGTAGTGGTAACGTCAGCGTAGGGAATAGGAGAGGGGTGCTTACCTGCCGCAACAAGACCGGCAATATGCGCCATATCTACCATAAGATATGCGCCAACCTCCTTGGCTATATCGGAGAATTTTTTAAAATCTATGGTTCTCGGATATGCGGAGGCACCCGCGAGAATAAGCTTAGGCTTACATTCAAGAGCAAGTCGTCTTACCTCATCATAGTCTATAGTTTCTGTGTCCTCGCTTACGCCGTAGGGTACGATGTTCCAGTATTTACCCGACATATTAACGGGTGAGCCGTGAGAAAGGTGACCACCGTGAGCAAGACTCATAGACAGTACGGTTTCTCCGGGCTGAAGGAGTGCGAAGAATACTGCCATATTAGCCTGTGCGCCGGAGTGGGGTTGTACGTTTGCGTAACCTGCGCCAAAGAGCTTTTTTGCTCTCTCTATGGCTATCGTTTCTACTACGTCAACGTATTCGCATCCACCGTAGTATCTCTTTGCGGGGTAGCCCTCGGCATACTTGTTTGTAAGCGTAGTGCCGTTAGCCTCCATTACGGTCTCGGAAACAAAGTTTTCTGATGCGATAAGCTCAATCTTAGAGCGCTGTCTTGTGGTTTCATCCATAACCGCGGCATAAAGCTCGGGGTCATTCTGCTTTAAAAGGGTGTATTCTCTCATTGCGATCTCCTTAAGGTTAATAACGAAATCATTTTAACACAAAAAGCGTGGTTTGTCAATTGTGATACTTTACTAAATATGCGTGAAATATGCGGTAGTTTTTCTAAAAACAAAATTTAAAACGTAGCAAAATGCAGAAAAAGGTCGCCTGCAGCTAACAAAAAGCTACAGGCGATAACAGTTAAATTATTTTACAGTCTTGTAAAGAGGACCGTAGGTCTGGCAGGCTCTGTAGTCCTGCCCCTCCTTGTCCATACCGAATGCTCCCCATGAGCTCGGACGGTAGATATCCTTTTCATCAACGTTGTGCATACATACCGGTATGCGAAGCATAGAGCAGAGTGTGATAACGTCGGCTCCGATATGACCGTAAGAAATAGCACCGTGGTTAGCACCCCAGTTGTTCATTACGTCGTAAGCGCTCTTAAATGCGCCCTCGCCGGTGATTCTCGGAGCAAACCATGTACAGGGCCATGTGTAGTCGGTTCTTGCCCAAAGCTTGTGTGTAACGTCATCGGGAAGACAAACGGTCCAGCCCTCTGCGATCTGCATTACAGGGCCGAGTCCCTTAACCATATTAAGACGGAGCATAGTAACGGGCATTTGTGCCTTTGTTACAAAGCGGGATGAGTAACCGCCGCCACGGAAATATCCGAGATCCGCATAGGGCCAGGTGGTTGCCGCCATACAGGTGTCGATGTCCTTGTCGGTCATTTCCCACCATTTTTTCATAATCGCCTCTCCGTTTTCATCCTTGCACTCGCCGCATGCGTCAACACAAGCCGCACCCGAGTTTATAAGATGGATGAATCCGTCGGCGTCCTTTGCCTTGCCCTCAAGCTCGTATCCGGTAACACGCTTTACGGCATCGCCGGACCAGTATGTTCTTACGTCCGCGAATATCTGGGCTCTGCCGGTGAGAAGCTTACCAAAGAGCATACATACGCCGTTGAGTGTATCGTTTTCGGTAGCGAGAACGTATGGCTCGCGCGCGCCGTTCCAGTCGAACGTGGAGTTAAGAATACTCTCGGGGAAATCACAGTTGGGATAGAAATCAGTCCATTGGCGCTGTCCCTGGAAGCCTGCGGCGATCGCATTGTGACCGACCATCTCCTCCTCTGCGCCCTCGGGCAGATTCTTATTTCCGTTCATAAGATCCTTTATGATACATGCCATTTTTGCGGTGAACTCCCAGTCATTCGCCTTTTGCTCGGCGCTTCTCTGAAGCTCTACCGGGTTCTTGTCAAAATCGGGGTTACATTTTTCCTTTATCCACGCGAGTGCCTTCTGATATTCTACCTCGTCGTAGATGCCCTCGCTCATACGGCGGATTATTTCAACCTCGTCAACGCTCTCTACTCGCATACCGAGATATTCCTCAAAAAAGTCTACGTCTACGATTGATCCTGCGATACCCATACAAATAGAGCCTATCTGAAGGTATGACTTACCCTTCATCGTCTTGACAGCGACAGCTGCGCGAGCGAATCTGAGTATTTTTTCAGCTACGTCATCGGGGATGGATGTGTCATCCATATCCTGTACCTCGTGTCCGTAGATGCCGAATGCGGGTAAGCCCTTCTGGGTATGTGATGCAAGAACTGCCGCAAGATATACGGCGCCGGGACGCTCAGTACCGTTAAATCCCCATACCGCCTTTACCGTATCGGGATCCATATCCATAGTTTCTGATCCGTAGCACCAGCAGGGAGTAACCGTGAGTGTGATATCCACACCGGCCTTTCTGAACTGATCGGCACACGCCGCCGCTTCAGCCACTCTTCCTATAGTAGTGTCTGATATAACTACCTTTACGGGATCGCCGTTTGAGTAGGTGAGATTTTTTGTGATAAGCTCGGCTGCCGCCTTAGCCATATTCATAGTCTGATCTTCAAGGCTTTCACGAACCTTGAGCGGACCTCTTCTTCCGTCGATAGTGGGACGGATACCAATTACGGGATAGTCACCTATAAGTCTTGAGTTTGCCATTGCAGTTATCTCCTATTATTAATATTTGAACGTAGAGTGCTTTAAATGAGCGATTTCTTCCTTCTTCATCTTCTTTATAAGATGTTTTTCGGTTTTTGCATCACAGGTTATCGCTATTTTAGTTTTAGTATCGTTTTTGACGGAGGTTACCGTAAGCTTTGTGATTTTAGCAATGCTTATTTTTGCCACGCCGCAAAAACGCTTGATACATAAGGTTTTATCCTGAACGTATACGGTATCCTTGCTTATTTGCGTATATCTTGCAAAAATCAATGCCGCCGTAAGAAAAATAGGCGCGATTATTGCGGAGTAGACTATAAGCCATTTGTTATCCCGGATTATACCTACGGTAAGCATCACCGCCGAGATAATGAAAGCCGCGCCGAATAGGGAGGCGTAATATATAAATTCCTTATTGAAGGGAGTTTTTGTGATAACCTCCCTTTGATTGCGTCTTTTATTCATAGAATTCTCCTTGTCTATTATGAGTATATTCTAACATATATTTTCAAACAATTCAACAGTTATTTTAAAATCAGCTTTATAATAAACGTAGCCAATCGAGAGGGAAGTATGTTCAATAAAAGGAGCAGAGGATTTCTATTGATCTTGTAAACGTGCTTCGGTTTCTTCTTCGTAAGAATCTTTGCCGTAAGCGCTCCTATTCGTTCTGCCTTGATATTTCTTGCTTCTACGCTCTCTACTATATGCTTAAAGCGCTTTGCGTTGCAGGAGTAAAGCTCGGTCTCTGCGCAGAATTTGTCAAGCGCCGTGATGGAAGCGCCGATCATTCCCGTGTCCACAGCACCTGGGCGAATAACCGATACCGATATACCCAAAAGCTGAAGCTCCATTCTCAGCGCATAGGCGTATTTGTCGAGCGCGCTCTTGGTTATGGCGTATATTCCTGTGAAGGGGAGGGGATCTAAGGGCGCAAGCTCACTTGTCGTTATGATAATTCTGCTACCGTTGTGCAACAGGGGTAAGAACGTCTTGTTTACTCTGTACGCCGCAAACAAATTTACATCAAATATGCGCTTGAAGCTATCCTCGCTCATTTCGACCAGAGAATCGAGATTGTACATTCCCGCGAAGTGTAGGATAGCATAGTTATCCTCGCTTACGCCCCTCACAGTCTCATACGCTCTTTCTATAGCCGCAGAGTCTGTAAGATCGACCTGTATCGGCATAATTCCTTCCTCTGCTTCTCGTACCTGTCTATCGAGAGCGAAAACGAAATAACCCTTGTCTCTGAGCGCCTTTATAACGGCATATCCCATGCCTCCGTACGCGCCGGTAACTATCACGTGCTTCATATCAACACCGCCTTTCTATAGCAATTATAACACAAGCCACAGCTTTTTTCAATAATAAAAATTCAAGCTGTCATCATTAAAAAATAAAAGGGGTTGAGCCTCTGCTTGGTTAAAAGCATTTGACTCAACCTCTTTGTTATTTATGAAGAATTACGCCTTCTTAAACTTGTTCAAAAGGATGTTTACGAGTATGCCGAGAATAAGAGCGCAGGCAATAGCGGTGATAACAACCTTGCCGATAGCCATTGACATACCGCCTATACCCGTGATAAGTATAACCGAAACGGTGAAGAGATTTGCGTGATCCTCAAGGTTAACCTTCTGTATCATCTTAAGACCGGAAACCGCGATAAAACCGTAAAGAGTGATGCATACGCCTCCCATTACGCAACCGGGGATAGAATCCAAGAATGCGACAAAGGGTGATACGAAGGAAATCAGTATAGCCATAATAGCTGTGGTAGAGATAGTTGCGACCGACGCGTTGCGGGTGATTGCGATACATCCGACCGATTCGCCATAGGTGGTGTTGGGGCATCCGCCGAAGAAAGCGCCCGCGATAGAGCCTACGCCGTCACCGAGAAGGGTACGGTTAAGACCGGGATTTTCCAACAGATCCTCTTCAATGATAGAAGAGAGGTTCTTGTGGTCTGCGATATGCTCTGCGAAAACAACGAATGCAACAGGGATATAAGCTGCTGCAACAGTAGCGAGATAACTCCACTCAAAGTCGCCAAAGCCCTTGAAAGCCTCGATAAACGCGAAGTCAGGGATAGATAAGAAGGTAGTGAACTTAACGCCGTCCTTAACGAGAGCGGTGAAGGGTGCAAAGTCGATTACCTTCATAGCGTCTGCGCCTGCAATATATCCGATAACGGTGAATATGAGCGCAACCGCATATCCGGAAAGAACGCCGATGATGAAGGGAATGAGCTTAGCCATCTTTTTGCCATACGTGGAGCAGAGTACTACAACGACAAGAGTTACTAAAGCCGAAATAAGAGAAAGCCAGCTTCCCGCGCTCATGATGAATGCGCCGTCGCTGTTCTGAGGACCGTAAGAGAATACGTCCTTTACAGCAGCGGAAGCAAGGGAAAGACCGATAAGCGCTACGGTAGGACCGATAACTACAGGGGGCATAAGCTTGTTGATCCAGTTTACGCCAACGAACTTAACTACAAGAGCGATAACAACGTAAACGAGACCTGCGAGGATTGCTCCGATGAGCAGACCGAGATAGCCGAGGCTCATGGTTGCCGCGCCGGCAAAGGCTGCGGACATAGATCCGATAAACGCAAAGGATGATCCGAGGAATACAGGACTACGGAATTTGGTAAAGAGCTGATAAACGATAGTACCTACGCCTGCGCCGAAGAGAGCCGCGGATGCGGACATTCCGTTACCTACGATAGCGGGTACTGCGATGGTGGCAGCGATGATCGCCAAAAGCTGCTGGAAAGCAAAAACGATCAGTTTGCTGAACTGAGGCCTGTCTTTGATGTCATAAACGAGGTTTTTTGCCATTTTTATCTCCTTTTTTATTGTCTTTCCGACATTTTTTTATCGCCATACATTATAGCATACGCAATATTTAAAAGTCAATTAACATTTTTTACATATATTGCTTTCCCGATAATGATTTATATATGAAGAGTAACGATAGATCATGGATGAATTTTGTATTTCGAGATATGAATAGCTTTTAAACGCTCAAAAAAACAAATGATAAAAAAATAAATTACATTTAATAGAGAAATTTGCAAAAACATCTTGACAAGCAAACAAATATTTAGTATAATATACGGGTACATAGGGGTTTAGTTCAGTCGGTAGAACATCGGTCTCCAAAACCGAGTGTCGTGGGTTCAAGTCCTCCAGCCCCTGCCAGAAAAAAGCAAGTCGAAAGACTTGCTTTTTTCTTATCCAAGCCACAGGCTTGGTATATCATCACCGCACGAAGTGCGGCGCATATCATCAAGGGCGCGAGCGCCCTTGTATCTCATCACGCGTCAGCGTGTATTTTTCCTGCGACTTAATGATATACACTCCTTTGTGTTGATGATATGCAAGGGCTTGTCAAGAAAATAGGGCGAAGAATTGTCAAAATTCTTCGCCCTTTTCTTGTAGGTACTATTAAATTTCAAAAACTGTCCTTAATAGTACCTTTATACTGTACGTCCTTCAGGATATTGATGTTGAGTATGCGTATAGGCTCCTTGAAAACGAGGAGATGCCCGGATGGTTGTTTATGCCTAAAATGGGTGCAAATACTATATGGGAAAGCTGGGAAGGTACCGAGGCGCAGGGTGGTGTAGCTTCCTTGAATCATTACTCCAAGGGCGCTGTATGCGAATGGCTATTTTCCGAAATGTGCGGTATAAAGGTTTCTGACAACAACACTTATGTTGTCGCACCTAAGGTTGGGGGAAGCGTTACGTATGCTTCTTGCGAGTATACCGGAATTTACGGCACGGTAAAGAGTGAATGGAGAAGAGAAGATTTAGAAACGATCTATCGCATTTCAGTTCCCGCAAACGCTAAGATAAAAGCTGTTTTACCTGACGGAGAGCATATTCTTACTGCGGGTATGCACGAGCTTCGTGTATAAATTTAAAGCAAATTCACTTTTAACTAAAAAAAAACGACTCAGGCGCATAAATAATGCCTGAGTCGTTTTCTATTTGTATTATTTTTCAAATACCTCTGTGCTGAAGTATCTTTCGCCCGTGTCGGCGAGCAGGGTAACGACGGTTTTTCCTTTTCCGAGCTTTTTTGCAAGGCGTAACGCCGCGGCAACGTTGCTTCCGCTTGATATACCGCAAAGTATACCTTCCTCACGGATAAGGCGTCTCGTTGTTTCAAGTGCCTCTTCATCGGATATTATCGCTACGTCCTCAAATACCTCGAGTGAGAGGTTTTTTGGGATAAGTCCATCGCCTATACCCATCTGTAGGTGAGTTCCGATACTGCCACCTGATAGGATAGCCGCATTTTCAGGCTCTACAGCCCAAATCACAATATCCGGGTTTTCTGCCTTAAGTGTCTCGCCGATACCCGTGAGAGTGCCACCGGTACCTACGCCACTGCAAAATCCGTGGATCGGTCTATTTGC
>JAZOUM010000028.1:0-1922 GCA_045658205.1 Eubacteriales bacterium
GACGGTTACGATGCAGTTCTCGGTGAGCGAGGCGTAGGTCTTTCGGGCGGTGAACGCCAGAGAGTTTCTATCGCCCGCGCGATGCTGAAGAATCCCTCGATCCTCGTATTCGACGAAGCAACCGCTTCTGTTGACTCAGAGACCGAGCACCTGATCCAGGAGGCTATCGAACGCCTCATTTCGGGCAGAACGACCATCATGATCGCGCACAGACTTTCTACGCTTTCTAAGGCGAACAAGATCGTTGTTGTAGACAAGGGCGAGATCATCGAATGCGGTTCACCCGACGAGCTTCTTGCGCTCAAGGGTAAGTATTACCGTCTCGTTGAGATCCAGTCGATGTCCGAAAAGGTCAAGGAAGCCAAGAAGGCTGACAACTTTGAATGAGGAGGGAAGGAAAATGGCACTTAAATATCTTGATAAGACCGCAAAGATCGAGATGACCGACGTTTATTGCGTTCAGCTTACGCTCGGCGACGGCACCGTTTATGAGAACGTTGAGCTCCGCCGTCTCTTCCCGATCTCGGATAAGTTCAACTATATTTCGCTTCTCGATAAGGACGAGCACGAGATTGCGCTGATCCGCTCTCTCGACGATATCACGCCCGACAGCGCGGCGGCGATCAAGGCTTGCTTCTACGATTACTACCGCATCCCGAAGATCACAAAGATCACCGAGTGTGACGATAAGACGGGAATGCTCAAGATGACGGTCATGACCGACCACGGCGAGGCTTCCTTCCGTATCCGTAACCGTCATAGCGATATGAAGACCTACCCCGGCGACCGCGTTATCATCCGCGACTCGAACGATAACCGTTACGAGATCGAGAATCTTAACAACCTCGACCGTAAGAGCTGGCTTCTCGTTGCAAGCTTCCTCTAAAATACAAATGGCAGATCATTGCGATCTGCCATTTGTTTTTCACTTAAGATTAATTACACGATTAACAAAGTCATCAATGTCAATCAATCCGTAGTAGTCAACGCGACCGTTCTCGCGGGTAACGCTGCACTTTGAGGTATCCATTATACTTATTAAAGTATCGTAATAATTGCTGAATTCGCCTTTGAGATTCCTTTCATCCTTTTCACCGTTGATATGTATTGAATGTACATACTGCAATAAATAGTATTCATTATCATAATTTATGCAATTAATCGTTACCAATTGATGATAGTATAGCGAAGTAGTGTGATATATTCTTTCCGCGCTCGATTTATTTAAGTAAATGAATTCTTCCTCAAAGACAACGTGAGTGTTTGTGTTAACGCCGTTTTTAAAGATCGGCTCATACATTTGAAAATGCTCGACTCTCGGAAGAATCGCTTTTTGGGATACTATATCCCTTACAAGCAACGCTTTGTTGATCTGAAAAGCTACGATGAATTTTTTACCCTTGTGTACCTCTTTGATCTTGTCCGCGCTTTCAAATCTTACCCAAGTATATTCTTCGGAATTTCTGTATTTGAGAGGACCGTTTTCCGTGATTCCGTCGTAATATCCGCATACGTAATAGAAATTATCCGGATCAAAATCAACGAGCAGGGTCTGATGTCCGTTTTTTATTTTATCAATTCTATCGGAAAGTGTCGAGGCTGCCAAATCGCATTCAACGTAAAGATCTTGCAAAAAATCTACCAATGTATTGATCAATTCGTCAGTCAGCGTGTCACTGTCTTCGATTGCAAAGCTCTGCTCATAGATATTATCCACGGAATTTTTACTGGTGCTTATCTCGTCGTAAATGCTTCCGGTGTCCGAAAAGCAACCGCAAAGAAAAGTCAGGAAAACTAAAATAATCAATAAACAGCTAAATCTTATTTTATTCATTATTGAACGATCCTCCTTTTAAGTGTATTTAAAACTGGGAATAAAACTTTTCTTCGATTGCCTTTGAGATCTCAAGCATATCTTCCTT
>JAZOUM010000029.1:0-47350 GCA_045658205.1 Eubacteriales bacterium
GTAGAAAACGGCTGGCTCAAGTTCTGCTTCTACTACAATTATCTCGGTGTATAAAATCAATAACGAGGTGAAAATATGAAAAACTTTAAAAAAATACTTTCACTCTTGCTCGTTGTTTGTATGCTTGCGTCGGTATTGACTCTTACCTCTTGTAAAAAGTCATCCGATGACGATAACAACGATCAGAGCAACGATAACGGCGGTACTACAACAACCACCGATAAGACCTACACAGTTACCATCGTCGACGGGGATAACTCCCCCGTCGAGGGTGCAAAGCTTACAATGACCGATGGAAAGACCTACCCCTCCGCAACCTCCGACAAAAACGGAAAGGCGAGTGTGTCCTTCCCTGAGGGTACAACCACCGTAAGCGTTATGGTAACATCCACACCCGACGGATACGAGAAGCCCGAAAAGGTTTCCGGATCCTTCCACGGAGTATTCGCATCCGGCTCTCAGGAGCTCACAATCACGCTCACTAAGAAGACCGAAGCAAAGGAGACCTACACCGTAAGAGTAGTCGACCAGAACGGTGACGCTGTAGTTGGTATGGAGGTTCAGCTCTGTCCCGGCGGCGTATGCCTTGCCGACAAGTTTATCACCGATGCAAACGGTGAGATAAGCAAGGAGCTTGAGCCCAACCTCAGCGTAAGTGTTCAGCTCAAGGATATGAGCGGATACATTCTTCCTACTCCTACAAGCGGTACTTACCACGCGGTAATTTCCGAGGGTAGCTACGAGGTAGAGATCACAGTTACCAAAATATAATCCAATCTAAAAAGCAAAAATGAGTGAGGGAGATTTTTTCTTCCTCACTCTTACTTTTTTATATAATTTTTGGTATAAGATCTACTGCGTAAGTCAGATTATCTTGTAATACTCATTATATTTTATAAGGTAAAAAACAACACGCCCAACGGCTAAAATACCCGGGCGTGTTGTTTTTTATTGATTTTTACTGCTCCGCATTCGCGAGCGCAGACATAACGAGTATGAACAAGGTGTCATAGTCAAGCTCGTTTGGCTGGAATGAGAATATCTCACCGTTAGGATCGATAATAATCGTAATAGGATAGGTACCCGTACCGCCAAGAGTAGTATATAAATACTCGCCTGAGGTAGCGTCACCGTCCTTTACAAGTCGGTCAACACCAAAGAGTATCTTGCTGTCGGGGAAGTTCTTCTCGATATACTCATCAGACTCTTCCATCTGATCGAAGGTATGTATAGCGACAACGTCTACAACGTCTGAGAAGTCGGTTGCTATCTGATCAAAATAAGGCAATTCCTTGATACAACCGGGACACCATACACCCCAGAAGTTGATGATAGTAACTCTTCCTTTATTTGACGTAGGATCATAGCTCTCGGTATATTCCCCTTCTCCGTTATATATGGGAATATTAAGACTCGGACACATATCACCCTCGCCGTAAATGACGAGCTCATCGCCCTTAGGCTTATCAATGAAATTGTAGTAAACGAGGCTTCCGACAAGAAGTGATACCATAACTACAGCGGCGACAATTCTTGTGATAAGTCTGCGTTTTGCTAACTTATGATTACTTTTTTCAGTATTTTTGATACATATTTGCTTTTCTTCTTCACTCATATCATCGGTAACGGGCGCGATCTCATCAGGGGGCAAAATCACTCTACCGCCACGCCAAGAAATAGCCTTGGTGGGACATACGCCGACGCACTCGCCACAGTTGATACACTCGTGGTCACCGACCTCGCGTATATCCATTTTACACTTTGAGATACAAAGTCCGCAATCAACGCACTTAGGTTTCTCGAGCTTGATGCCGAGAATAGCGAACTTGTTGAAAAGTCCGTAAAGAGCGCCGAGAGGACAAAGGAAACGGCAGAAAACTCTGAAAATAAATACCGATCCGACGATGACGCTGACGGCGATTGCGAACTTCCAGGTAAAGAGCGGTCCAAGTCTTGCAAGCTCGCCCTCATTTATCTTATTGGAAAGAAGTCCAAAGGCGCCCTCAATGGTACCCGCGGGACAAACGTACTTACAAAATCCGGGCAACGGAACGTTGCGTAAGCCGTAAAGAACAGGAACGATAACGACAAGGAACACAAGCAGCACGTACTTAAAGTAAGAAAGCACTCTCGTGAACCTATTTTTCTTGAGCTTCGGAGTTTTTATCTTATACAAAAGCTCCTGAATAAGTCCAAAGGGACACAAAAAACCGCAAATTATTCTTCCAAGAAGAATTCCGTATAGGATTATAATACCGAAAACGTAGTACGGCGCTCTCTTTTCCGACGCTCCGAGCGCATTCTGCATTGATCCGAGTGGGCAAGCGCCCGATGCTCCGGGACAGGAATAGCAGTTAAGTCCGGGAGTACATACATTTTTTAGTGGTCCTTGATATATCTTACCGTTAGCAAAGCCTTTGAGATTAGCATTAAAAAGCAATGCCGAATACAGCTGTATGAGCTTTCGCTTGGTAGGGATAAAGCTCTTCAATTTATTAAGTAACTTCTTCATATTATTATCCTAAGCCTATACATTCGGTACAAATCTTAATCGCTTTGTTGAGAACGTCGGTCATTCCACCGTTGAATATACCTGCGATGATAAAGCCAATAGCGCATACGACAAACGCGATGCGAACGCCGAGTGTTATAGGCTTTTTGTTGTTTTCAAAAAATCCCTTTACTCTTCCAAATACCGATATCGGCTCTTCAAACTTAGATATACCGTTCTCTTTTACAGCCTCTTTAAGAGCCTCATGCTCACGCATAAGAGAAGCGTCAACGAGAAGTATTCTTACTATCTCAAATACCGTAAGAGGCGCTAACATAGCGAGGTATACTAGCATACCGTGTAAGATCTCAGCGTTATATTCTCCGCTGATCGCGGGAAAATTGGCGGGATTAAGAAGGTATATAAGAGGGAGAGAGGCCGACAAAGCAAGGAGCGCTATCCTTACCCACGAGAGTATGGTGCGGAGCTTTCTTTCCTTCGTTATTTTTACGTTAAGCTCTTCGCTAACGGTGGTGATATCTACCTTCGTAGAGAGTTTATCAACAAGCGTCTGCGCCGATCGAGCGCCGACAAGCTTCTTCTCCTCCTTGGGCATAGCGATATGTACTCCCACGCCGACAATCACAAGCGAGATCGTAACGTACACGACTACGGCTATTTTTGAAAATGCCTTCGCTATACTCTGCCTTGTAAACGGACTGGGACCAGTCTTGTATATCGAATAGCATGCCCAAATAAACAACCCTCCCGATACGAAAAGAGAGACGGAAACGGCTATATCAGCCGCAAGGCGTACCCTGCCCTTCAATTTATCATTAAGCTTCACTTTGTTTTCCTTTCAAGTGAGTTTTATTCTTCGTTTATAACGGTACGAATCGATCCGTACCGTCATCGGCAAGTATACCATACTATGACAAAAAAGTCAAGATTGCCGCGAATATTCGCATATTTATTTGTTCAGAGTTGTTTATTTTTTACAAATCAACACTTTATTGATACGTCTTTTTGACATTTTATTATGTAATTCGCAAAAAATAGTGAACAAATTATTAAACATATTGCATTCTAATGTAAAATATGTTAAAATAAATGGACGCGTTATGCATACATATACGCATACGCGATAAAAGTGTATTATAAAAGAAAGGCAAAACCGAAAAAATGAAGAAGAAAAGAATCACAAAGGTTTCATCGCGAATCCTGATGGCTCTTCTCGCTGTAGCAATGGTATTCTCCTTCGCCGCTTCAACTCTCGGGACTACGGTCGCCGCAGACACAAGCTTGTTCAAGAAGAATAACAGCATCTACACCGACTACAAGAGCTATCTCGACGGCTCTGTCGTACAGGCATTGCCCGATACGGTGGATGAAAATGAAACCATCTCGGTGATAGTCAAGCTTGACACACCGTCACTGCTTCAGTCGTATAACGAAACGGATAAGTCTATGTCCTTCTCCGACTACGTTAACACCGATGAGGCGGCAAAAGTTAAGGAAAGCATTAAATCCGAGAAGGATAAGTACCTTGCGGCTCTTACGAGAAGCGGTATATCCTATACTACGGGCGCAGATTATGCAAACGTACTCGCAGGCTTCGAGGTTCTCTATAAGGCAAAGAACTTCGAGAACGCTTGTAAAGAGCTTTCCGGCGGCGCTATAGCCATCGTTGGCGAGGTGTACAACGTATCCGAAACCCAGCTCGTCGAAAACAAGATCGACGTGTATGAGGAAACGGGTATCTTCGACAGCTCGGATTTCAAGATCAACGGACAAAAGTACAGCGGTAGCGGTATGGTAGTCGCGGTTCTTGATACCGGTCTTGACTACACCCACCCCGCATTCAGTCCCACAAGACTTGATAAGTCCAACCTCGCTCTTACCAAAAACGAGGTAGCTCAGCATATTTCCGGTACCGCGGCGGCTTCCAGAGTACCCGGTCTTACCGCTGACGACGTCTACATCAACGAGAAGGTTCCCTTCTCCTTCGTCTATGCGGACAACGACTCTGTCGTATATTCTCTCCACAATAACCACGGTACTCACGTATCCGGCGTTATAGTAGGTCACGACGATACCATACTCGGCGTTGCTCCCGACGCTCAGCTTGTATCGATGAAGATATTCTCCGACGTTCAGGACTCTGCAAGAGCATCCTGGATACTCGCGGCTCTTGAGGACTGCGTTGAGCTCGGCGTTGACGTTATCAACATGTCTCTCGGTACCGCCTGCGGCTTCAGCCGTGAGACCGACCAGGAGCAGATGTCCGGTGTATACGACGATATCAGATCTCTCGGTATCAGCCTTGTAGTTGCGGCATCCAACAGCTTCAACTCCGCTTACGGCTCCGAGAAGAACGGTAACCTCGGTCTTACATCCAACCCCGATACCTCCACCGTAGGCTCTCCCTCTACCTACGAGGGCGCTCTCTCCGTAGCGTCCATCAACGGTACCAAGACTCCCTACATTCTCGACGCTAACGGCAGAATAATCTACTTTGTAGAGTCATCCGATAGCGCAGGTGAGGAAAAGCACTTCTTTGACGAGCTTCTCGGCAACGGTACGGAAACGAGCTTAGACTACGTTCTTATCCCCGGTGTAGGTAACCCATCGGACTACGACGGTATTGACGTCAAGGGCAAGATCGCCCTCGTACGACGTGGCTCCAACACCTTTGAGGAAAAGGCTAAGGCTGCGCAGGCTGCCGGCGCAAGAGCGCTTATAGTTTACAACAACACCTCAGGTGATATCAGAATGAACGTCGGTATCGTAACCATCCCCGTCTGCTCCGTAAGCCAGGATGACGGTGAGTTCCTTGCCGCTGCAAAGACCGGAACGCTTAAGTTCAGCAAGTCCCAGTCCTCCGGCCCCTTCATGTCCGACTTCTCATCCTGGGGTCCCTCTCCCTCTCTTCAGATAAAGCCCGAGATCACCGCTCACGGCGGTAACATTCTCTCTGCGGTTACCGGTCACGGTTATGAGAGACTCTCCGGTACCTCTATGGCGTGTCCCAACATGGCGGGCGCTATCGCTCTTATGCGTCAGTACGTTATCACCAACTTCGAGTCCAAGATCAAGAACGAAAACGGTGTTATCGACTACGTAGAGGTCAACTCCATAGTAAACAGACTTCTTATGTCTACGGCAGATATCGTGCTTAACAAAAACGGTCTGCCCTACGCGGTAAGAAAGCAGGGCGCAGGTCTTGCCAACCTCGACGCAGCTGCATCTACAAATGCGTACGTGCTCACTTATGACAGACTCGACGGCTCAGTAATGGATAAGTCCAAGATAGAGCTCGGCGACGATCCTGCAAAGACGGGCGTTTATACCCTTAAATTTACAATTGACAATTTCGGTAAAACTGCACTTTCATACGATATATCAGCGAACGTTATGACGGAGGGCGTCAGCGCGACTCCCACCTATAAGGGTGACACCGTTGTGTCCGAGGAGGGATATCTCCTTAACGGCGCGACCGTGTCTATCACGTCTACAAGTGGCGGTAGCCTCAGCGGTAACACCGTTACGGTAGCCGCAGGAACCAAGTGCGACGTAGTGATCACCATCACACTCGGCGACGAGGATAAAAAATATCTTGACGACTCCTTCGAAAACGGTATGTACGTCGAGGGCTTTGTAAGCCTCACCGCAAAGGACGCGGGATCCGTAGATCTCAACGTGCCCTACCTTGCGTTCTACGGCGACTGGTACCGCGCTCCCCTGTTCGACCTTGATTATTTCGAAACGAATGCAGACGAGCTTAACGACTCTCTCGCTACGCTCGACAAAACTCTCCCCGACGCTTACGCTACACGTCCCATCGGCGGTATCTCCGACGACTACGTAAGCTATCTCGGATCCTACTACTTCCTTCAGAATCCCAAGAACAAGATAATCTCCGCAACGAGAGATTACATTGCTCTTTCAAATAACGAGGGCACTATCCACTCTCTCAGATTCGTATGGGGCGGTATGCTCCGTAACGCGGAGACGATAGTTATCACCATCACCGACGACGCGACCGGCGAGATCATTTTCCAAAAGGAAGAAACGTCGATCCGTAAATCCTACGGTGACGGCGGCTCATACATATACCCCGCAAACATTGAGATCGAGTTTGATACCAACGACTACAATCTCAAGAACAACTCTACGTATACCGTAAAGCTTCAGGGCTATCTCAACTATGACGACGGCTCCGGCGTTAACAAAACTCCCGAACAGAACCTTAACAGCACCTTTGAGTTCCCTCTCACCATCGACTTTGAGGCTCCGGCGCTCACAGGATGCGAGTTCTATACGGAGTATGATAAGGACGCGAAGAAGACGCGCCTGTTCGCAAAGATGGCTGTCTACGATAACCACTACGCGATGGGTATGCAGATCGGTTACGTAGGTATGGGTGACTACGTAGACGAGTCTACAGGTGAGCAGGTAACCGGCAATATGCTCTATCCCTTCGAGACCTACATGACTCCTATATACAGTGAGCGCAACGGCACCACCTACGTGACCTACGAGCTCACCGACTACATCTACGATATCAAGCAGAATTCCTACAACAAGAATACCTTTGCGGTATCTATTTACGACTACGCGATCAACGAGGCTACCTACGAGATCCAGCTTCCCGATGACTTCGCGGCTCTTTACCTTGAGGAGAGTGAGATAACCCTCAATCCCAACGAGGTATACACCATCACCACCAACGTATATCCCGAGACCGAGTGGGACGAGCTTCTTGAGTTCTCTTCATCCGGCGACTCCATCCGTATCGTTAACAACAAGATCCTCGCTGTAAAGCCCGGCAAGAGCACCGTATTTATCTACGACCCCAAGAGTAATAACGAGGTTACTATGACGGTCAACGTCCGCGCTCCCGGCGACGAGGGCTATAAGGAGATATCCAAACCCGTAGCTGACGTATTCACCCTTAAGGGATACACGACGCTCAAGGCGTTCTACTTCTTATCCAACGATGACAGAGATATAGGCGAGACGGGTGATGAGACACTCTTCAGCTCGGAAAGCTATTCCCTTGCGTTCTTCCCCTCCGAGTCGGTACGCCTCACCTACAAGCTTGACGCATACTTCCCCGAAAGCACGACGGTAGAGTTCCTCTCCAGTAACGAGAGTATAGTTACCGTAACGCAGGACGGCGTTATAACGGCTATGGGAGAGGGCTATACCTCCATAACCGTAAGAGTGCTTCAGGACGGCAAGGCTACCTTTACCACTAAGGTAATCAACATTGAGGTAAAGGATCCCTACGTAAGAAACGGTCCTACGCTTAATAACTACTACGGCACGGGTGAAATGAACTCCGGCATCGTAAAGATCCCCGACGATATGCTCTTTACGAGAATCGGTCAGTACGCATTCTCCAACTACGACTACATTCCCAAGGATCTTGAGGCAGGCGACGTTATCAGTGAAGAAGAGCCCGACGCTACCAAGATCACCTATATCGGTAACCCCGACATCAAGGAAGTAGTTATCCCCTACGGTGTCAAGTACATAGACGCCTATGCGTTCGCAAACCTCACGTCGCTCAAAAAGGTCACTCTCCCCTCTACTCTCGAGGCGATAGAGTACGGCGCGTTCTTCAACTGTACGAGCCTTGAGACTGTAGTAGGTCTTGAGCATGTTAAGCTCATCAACCAGAACGCTTTCGCAAACTGTAACATTAAAACCGATCTCTCACTCAACAATATCCACGCTATCGGTGACTACGCATTCGCAAACAATAGAAATCTTAAGTCCATATCCTTGCCCGCAACGCTCAGCTCTATCGGCGCGTATGCATTTATGGGCAATGAAAAGCTCACCAATTTCGACGTTTCCAAGTGCGGTACTGTTAAGTACGGTCCCTACGTGCTTATGGGCTGTAGCTCCTTGCAAACTGTAACGATGAACACCAACGTTATCCCAGCAGGCGCGTTCTACGGATGTAGACGACTCACTACCGTAAACATTGGCTCTACCGTAGCGAACATCGGCGAATACGCATTCACCGGAACTGCGGTAAGCTCCTTCAACGTCGCAAGCGATAACGCTACCTACAAAAACGGAACAGATAACGGCTATCTTCTCTCCAAGGACGGTAGCACGCTCCTTCTCGTAGCGCCCAAGACCTCCGGAGTATTCTCTCTTAGCGGAGTAACCGCTATAGGCACCGGCGCATTCGCAGGCAATAACGGCATCACAACAGTTATTATGCCCGACGTTATCTCGGTAGGTGACTACGCCTTCTCCGAGTGCAGATATCTCACGAGCGTAGTTCTCGGCGATCTCGCAGTTATCGGCAAGTACGCGTTCTTCCTTACCAACATCACCTCTTTGCCCAACATCGACAACGTAAGATATATCGGAGAGTACTCCTTCGCGTTCACTCTCATCACCGATGTCAATATCGGAGACGACGTTACCATCGGCGAGGGCGCGTTCTGCGAATGTACTGAGCTTAAGTCAGTAACCATCGGCAATAACGTAATGATCGGTAACAGCGCGTTCCTCCGCGGTACTACCACGGATGACCCGAGAAACCCCGGCACATCTCTTAATATCGGTCCTAAGGCTGTTGAGGATATCGACTCCGGATTCTACAGACTCGATTATCTTTCCAAGCTTACCAGCCTTACAATCGGTGAAAACGCCGTAATCGGTGAATCCGCGTTCATGGGCGCTTCCTATCTTACAAAGGTAGCGCTTGGCTCAGGCGCGCATATCGGCAAGATGGCGTTCTACAACTGTAGATCTCTTTATCAGATCGACCTTTCCGGCGCAAAGACGATAGGCAATATGGCGTTCTCCGGTGACAACACCTACGCTTACGTTGACGCTATCGGTTCTGATTACGCTGTAAAGGATAACGCGTACGTTCTCGTATACTACAACCCCATCTTCTCATCCGTAGATCTTTCTTCACTCGAGAAGCTTGAGGATCAGGCGTTCATCCATTGTAAAAAGCTTACCGAGGTCAAGCTTGGCGACAAGCTCACCACGGTTCCCTATATGGCGTTTGCAAACTGTGATAATCTCGAAAAGGTTAACCTTGAGAACGTAACGACTCTCGGATACGCGGCATTCGGCGAGACCTCGCTTAAGAGTATCGATCTCTCAAGCGCGACGAGCATCGGCGATTACGCCTTCACTTACTGTGAGGAGCTTACCGACGTTACGCTCAATCCTATAACCGTAAGAATCGGCGAGGGAGCGTTCTCCTATTGCACCACTCTCAATACGGTTAAGAACTTCAACAAGATCAATTACGTAGGCGACTATTCCTTCGCGTATACAGCGCTTACCGAGGCAAACCTTGAGTATGCAACGTACGTCGGTGACTTTGCCTTCATCAAGGAGGAAAAGACTCCCTTCGCTCTTACTCTTGGCGAGAATATCGTCACTCTCGGAGACAACCCCTTCGTTCTTTGTGAAATCGGCCCCTTCTACAAGGTGGTCGAGGAGAAGTGGAACGGTCAGACGGTTGCTACAAGCTACCTCTACACCTACGACATCAACGATTACGTAAAGATCATCAACGGCTCTATCTACTGCGCAGTACCCGACGGACTTGAGCTTACTACCTACATCGGTCTCGATAAGGACGGCAAGAGCCTTGACAAGGACAACGTTAAGCTCGATGAAAGCACCGTGAGAATCACAGCGATGTCATTCCTCGGCTCAGATATATCGAGAATAACGCTTCCTCATTCTTTAAGAGCTATCGGACACAAGGCATTCTTCCAGTGCGGTAACCTTCAGATCGTAGTATTTGAAAGCTACGAGGCACCGGTTCTTGAGGAGGAATTCGACCAGGCTCTTTACGACGCGTTCGAAAACATCCCCTGCGTCGGAGAATACGAGTTCACCTACTCCGAGGATACGGACGGCGACGGTAAGCTCGACACTCAGACTCCCGTATTCTATCAGGGACTTGGAATGATTCCCTACTATATGTGGAACATCTCCTCTACAAAGTACAACAACATCTACTACGGAGCTAACTTTGTAGACCATATCGGACACGTAAACGAAAACAACAGAAGCTACGCTAATATGGGCAACCTCATAATGGTAGCGCCCTCTAACGGCGTATACTACGACTCCTTCATTCTCTCCCAGTACTTCGGCTCTTATATTTCCGGCTCTGTAGCGGCTGACGATATCACACTCGCGGCTATGGCTGCTATCAACGCACTTCCCGAGAGAGTAACTCTCGAGGACGAGCCTCTCGTTATTGCGGCAAGAGCGGCGTACAATAAGATAAGCAGCGTTGAGCAACAGGCGCTCGTTACCGAGCATCTTCAGAAGCTCGTAAACGCAGAAAATCTTATCAAGGCGTATAAGAACGCGGGCGCTACAACCTCTCCCGACACAAACGACGACGCGACAAACGAAAAGGATCCTACCAAGATCGCTCTCATCGTACTCGCTATCATCGAGGCTGTCGAGATCATCGGCGTTGCCGCGGCATTGGCTGTATGGTTCTATCTCAGACGTCAGAAGAAGCTTCGCGAAAGCCTTGCTCTTCACGGCGAAAGAAAGACCGTTACCGTTAAAAAGCCTCGCTTAGAAAATGAAAAGAAGGAAGAAACCGCGGAGGAAACCGCAAACAGACTCGCCGAGTATGAAAAGAAGGCCGAGGCTGCAAACGCAAAATACGAAAGAAACAGAAAGATCAGAAACATCGCTGTTTCCGTAGTTCTCTTAGCGGCTTGTATTCTCGGAGTCGCATTCCTCGCTACCAAGTGCAGCAAGGATCCATCTCCCTACGAGGGATATGCAGAAAACGGATATAGCGTCAGCATTAAGTATGATGCTAACGGCGGTATATTTACCACAAACACCTCAACTCTTATAGACACCTACAACCTCGACACTCTCCCCACCGCGGAGGACGGATCAAAGCACATTACCCTTCTCGATCCCGCAAGTGAGGCAAGAGGAACTCAGGCGTACACAGCGGCTAAGGTAGGCTATTATCTCGCAGGCTGGTACACCGAAAGAACAGAGGTTAAGGACGATAGCGGCAACGTTATCGGCTACACCTACTCCGGTAAGTGGGATTTCATAAGCTCAAAGTACGCTATCAACGCCAACCACAGCTACAATCCCACAAAGCCCGTGCTTACGCTCTACGCGGCATGGGTACCCGCATTTACCTGCGAGTTCTACGCTGTAGACGATAACGGCAGCGTTACTCTCTTAAGCGAAAAGAAGTATAACCCCATATCGGGTAACTCTATATCGCTCCCCTCCTACGATGCGGAAAACGGTACTGTCGAGATAGACGGCAAGACCTATGCCATCTACTCAAGCCAGAGCTGCTCGGAGGATAAGAGAATTGAGGGTGAAACCGTAACTCACACCGGTGTTTATACCCCTGCTAACGCTACGGTTACTAATCCCGTTATGAAAATATACTGTAAGCTTGTCGATGAATCATCGGACAACTAAATCCGTTTGCTAATTAAAAGAGGAGAAAAAATGAAAAAAAGAATCATTTGTATGCTCTTGTGCGTAGCTATGTGTCTTTCCACAGCGCTGACATTCGCAGGCTGCTCAACGGGCAATTCCGATTCGAATGCTTTCGTTATAATGACGGAAAATCTCGACGGTCTTTTCAATCCATTCTTCTCAACGTCGGCAAACGACGGTACTATCGTATCTATGACTCAGATAGGTATGCTTTCGTCTAAGCTTAACGACAAGGGCGAGGTAGACGTGGCCTTCGGACAAAACGAGGCCACGGTAACCCTCGACTTTGAGCAGAGCGAGCTTAACGAAAACAACGAAACCGTCTATACCTTCGTTCTTAAGAATGGTATCAAATATTCGGACGGCCATCCGCTCACCATGGAGGACGTTCTCTTCAACCTTTACGTTTATCTCGATCCTGTATATACAGGCTCGTCCACCATATACTCCACCGACATCAAGGGCTTGGCGGCGTATAGAAACCAGTCACTCGGCGCCGACAGCGACAATAATAGCGAGGACGCCATCAACACCAACGCGCAGAGCAAGGCTACGCAGAGAATTATGACTCTCGTACAGCTTTATTGGGACACCAACAAGAAGCTCAACGGCGCGAGCGCATCTACCAACAACGTTCCTTACGCAAAGATGGTAGAGGCTATAAAGAACTACAACATCTCATCCGACCTCGGCTACCTTGGCGCTGTGGCAACCACAGACAAGCAGGGAGAGGTTACGTACCAGAATCTTCTTAACGACTACGATCTTGCTCTCACCTACTTCAAGGAAGAGCTTGAGACCGACTTTAAGAACGCTAAGGATTCCTACACTGAGTCTCCCTACAAGGAACACGAGGAATTCAAGGACGAGGTATTCTGCTTTATGTTCTCCTGGGGCAAGATCACTCCCGTATACGCAAAGATCCCCGGCACGGACAAGGATGACCTCACCAAGATCGTAAAGTTTGAGTACGGCTATAACCACGAGTTGATAAACACCAAGGAAAAGGCTATCGAGAAGGTTTACAACGACACCGTGACCAACCAGCTCGACGTTCTGCTCCTTTATACCGCTACAGCTTCCAAGCTTAACACCGAATACACGGCTAAGGCTAAGGAGGTTATCCTCCGCGAAAGCGCGATCGGCGGTCTTGTAGTTCCCAACATCGAGGGTATCGTATCTCTCGGTCATACCACAGACGTTCAGTCAGTAACCGTTAACGGCAACAGCTACATCGTAGCTCACGAGCATAACGAGGATGGCACTCCCAAGAACGAGGGTGAATACGACGTTCTCAGAATAACGATCAACGGCGTTGACCCTAAGGCTATATGGAACTTTGCCTTTGCGGTCGCTCCCCAGCACTACTACGGCAAGGGCAGTCCCGTGGGTATGGATATCGTCAACAACCAGTTCGGCATCGAGTTCTCATCCTTCGATTACATGAGAGACGTGCTTCAGACTCCCGATAACAACAAGCTTCCTATGGGCGCGGGCGCTTACAAGGTTACCGACCGTTCCGGAAGCGACAACCCCGACAGAAACGATTTCTTCAGCAACAATATCGTATACTTCAAGGCTAATAACTACTTTGAGACTGTAGGCGAGGGACTCAACAATCCCAAGATCGAGAAGGTGCGTTATCAGGTAGTAAGCGCGAGCAACGCTCTTGCGGCGCTTGAGGAAGGAAGCGTTCACTACATCACTCCCCAGTACTCTAAGGACAACTACGCTAAGATAGCTGAGCTTGAAAAGAAGAACTACGAGAGTCTACTCACAGATCAGCTCGGTTACGGTTATATCGGTATCAACGCATCCAAGATCACAGATATCAACATCCGTAAGGCTATCATGTGCGCTATGAACACCACTCTTGCGCTCGACTACTATGCAAGTGGTACGGCGTCACAGATCTACTGGCCTATGTCCAAGGTATCCTGGGCATATCCCAATGGCTCGGGCGATGATATCACCAACGATAAGGGCTATCCTCAGGCGGGCGGTACCTTCATTGAGGAGGACGCTATAGCGGCTATCAAGAGCTATATGCAAGCGGCAAACGTAGGCGAGGGACACCCCGACCTTACCGTTACCTTCACTATTGCGGGCTCTAACCTCAACGACCACCCCACCTACAAGACCTTCAGAGACGCTGCGGATCTACTCAACAGCCTTGGCTGGAAGGTAAGCGTTGAGCCCGATACACAGGCGCTCACCAAGCTCGCTACCGGCTCTCTTGCGGTATGGGCTGCGGCTTGGGGCTCTACCATCGACCCCGACCTTTATCAGGTATATCACAAGAATTCCACGGCTACCTCAACACTCGCGTGGGGATATCCTCACATCAAGTCGGCAGGTACCGAGGCGGAAAAGGCTATCCTTAACGATCTTTCCGAAAAGATCGAGCAGGCTCGTGAAACTACGGATAGAGAAACACGTAGCGAGCTTTACAAGGAAGCTATGGGCTACATACTCGACCTTGCTATCGAGCTTCCCGTATATCAGCGTTCCACAGTTTACGTATACAACACCGACGTCATCAATCCTGACACCGTAGCAGACGTTATCAACCCATACTCCAATCCCCTTGATAGAATCTGGGAGCTTGAGTTCAACGAGGGCGCCTTCAGCGGTAACACAAGCGTAAATATCGGTCTTGTATTCGCGGTGCTCGCGGCAATCGCTCTTATCACAGCTATCACTCTTATTTCTATCCGCGTGGCAGAAAAGAAGAATGAAAGATCACCCATGGCGGCTTACGCCACTACTATTTCCGAGATTGAGGCAGGACTCGTAAGATTCCCCGGTCAGCCTAAGCGCAAAAAGACCGAGCTATTGCCGGAAAACGAACAAAACGACAAGAAGGGAGAAGAATAATGCTGAAATACATACTTAAGCGAATCGGACTTTCAATAGTAATTCTTATAGGCGTATCTCTCATTATCTACTTCCTTATAAGACTTATGCCCGTTGACTTCATTCAGAACAAGGTCAACGCAATGAACCAGTCAAACACCGTACCTGCCGACGCAGTAGAAAATCTTTATAAGATGTACGGTCTTGACAACAGCGGCTTCAAGGGAATAGTGTCCGGTTACTTCAACTGGTTAAAATCCCTTGCCAAGCTCGACCTCGGTAAGAGCTTCGTTGACTACGCTCCCGTAGCTGAGGTTATCGCAAAGAATATGGGTATTTCCTTTGCCGTAGCTCTTATCGCAACCGTATTTGAGTTCATGATCGCGATTCCTCTTGGAATTACCGCGGCTACTCACCAGTACTCCTTCCGTGACTATCTGGTAACCGTACTTGCAATGATAGGTATATCACTTCCCTCATTCTTCTTCGGTCAGATGCTCAAAAACGTCTTTGCACTCCAGCTTGGTTGGTTCCCAAGCCAGGGTACGCTTTCCGGCGCGGGCTCCGCAACCGGTCTTGCGCTCATCCCCGACTATCTGGCGCACATGTTCCTTCCCATTCTAACCGTAGTAATACTCAGCATCGGTCCGAGAATGAGAATGACGAGAACGAATATGCTCGAGGTTATGAACTCCGACTATATCCGTACTGCCAGAGCAAAGGGACTTACCGAAACCAAGGTTATTTACAAGCACGCTTTCCGTAATACGCTCATCCCTCTCGTTACTACCCTCGCGGGTCTTTTACCCTCGCTCTTCTCCGGCGCTATCATCACAGAGCAGGTATTCGGCCTCGACGGTATCGGTAACATAGCGCTCAACCGAATGATGCAGGGTGATATCCCCTTCATCATGGGCTACAATATGTTCCTTGCGATGCTCAGCGTACTCGGCGTACTTCTTTCTGACCTTATGTACGTAATAGTTGACCCGAGAGTCAAGCTTGATTAAGGAGGACTTATGGAAGAAAAGATCATTTCCGAAAATGAAGAAATAAAAGAAGTCCTCACCGTCAGCGAGGACAGATCAGAGAATACCGAGGTTCCGCTTGACAGAAACGTGAAGCTTATGTCTCCTATGCAGATGGTTATCCGTCGCTTCTTCCGCTCCAAGCTCAGTATCGTTGGTCTTGTTATGATCGTATCGCTCTTCCTCTTCAGCTTTGTCGGTCCTCTCGTGTATACGAGATGGGGCGAAATCGAGCTTGACGAGTCAGGTACAGTATCCTACACTCCCAGCGAATACGTGCTTCTCGACGGCAACGGCAACCCCGTGCTTGACGACAACGGCAATCCCATCGTTATCCAGCAGACCACAGAGCGTCTTGAGAAGGATAACTACCTCGCTCCGCCCTCCAAGGACCACCTCCTCGGCACGGACGAGCAGGGATACGACGTATTTACAAGACTTATGTACGGCGGTAGAATCTCGCTGTCCGTAAGCTTTATCGCCGTGTTCGTAATTACGGTCCTCGGCGTTATACTCGGCGGTATCGCGGGCTACTTTGGCGGCTTTATCGACAACCTCATCATGAGAATATGCGACGTGCTTATGTGTCTGCCCGGTATTCCGATCCTTCTTATTATCAGTACGCTTCTTGAGGCGGCGCAGATAGACGCCAAGTTCAGAATATACTGGCTTATGGTTTACCTCACGCTCTTCTCCTGGCCCGGCACCGCGCGTCTTGTACGCGGACAGATCCTCTCTCTTCGTGAGCAGGAATACATGGTTGCGGCAGAGGCTATGGGTTACTCCACCTCAAGAAAGATATTCAAGCATCTCGTTCCTAACGTTATGCCCCAGCTCATCGTACAGATGACTCTCAGTCTTGGTAGCATGATCCTCTACGAGGCAACGCTTTCCTACCTCAATATGGGTGTTAAGGCTCCTTACGCCGCTTGGGGTACTATGATCAACATCATTTCCACAAATACCGACATTCTCCAGAACAACTTCAACGTATGGGGCGCTCCCGGTATTTGTATAGTAATCGCGGTTTTGGGCTTCAACTTTATCGGCGACGGTTTAAGAGACGCTCTCGACCCGAAGATGAGGAGGTAATCTATGAAGCTTGTTGATAAGATCAAGGCATTGACCGGCAATAAGACCGAAGAGGTCGCAAAATCAAAGAATTACCTCACCGGTAAGGAGATCCGAGCTATCGCTAAGGAAAACTCCAAGATAATGTTCAGACTCGAGAAATACAAGTACCGTAAGGCTGAAGAGTCTGAATTTACCACAAAGATGAAGAATGACGCCAACATCCTTGAGATCGAGGATCTCAACACCTACTTCTTTACCGATCAGGGTATCGTAAAGGCAGTAAACGGCGTATCCTTCAATATTCCCAAAAATACCACCGTAGGCATCGTTGGCGAGTCCGGATGCGGTAAGTCGGTAACAAGTATGTCGGTAATGCGTCTGCTTCAGGGTCCTCAGGGACAGATCTACTCCGGTAGCATCAGATTTAAGGCCTATGACTACAAGCGCGACGAAAAGGGCAATCCTATCCCCAAGCTTGTGACCGATGAAAACGGCGACTATATCTACACCGAGCTTCTCGACAAGAAGGGCAACGTTAAGATGAATCGCCGCGGCGAAGCGCTCTACGTTCCTATTCAGGAAAAGGACGAAAAGGGACGCCCCGTATTTGAAACCGAGGAAAAGGTATACGACATCGCGAAGATGCCTATGAAGGAGATTCACCGTATCCGCGGAAAGCAGATCGCTATGATCTTCCAGGAGCCTATGACCTCTCTCAACCCCATCTTCACCATCGGCGAGCAGCTCGATGAGGTAACCTTCATCCACACTCCCGGCGCGACCAAGGAGATGGCAAAGGCAAGATCTCTTGAAATGCTCGAGCTCGTAGGCATCGCTATGCCCGAGCGAGTATACAACGCCTTCCCTCACGAGCTTTCGGGCGGTATGCGTCAGAGAGTTATGATCTCTATGGCGCTTGCCTGCGATCCCAGACTCATCATAGCGGACGAGCCCACAACGGCGCTCGACGTTACTATACAGGCGCAGATCCTCGACCTTCTTCGCGACCTTAAGGATAGAATCGACGGCTCTATTATGCTTATTACCCACGACCTCGGTATCATTGCAGAAATGGCTGACTACGTGGTAGTAATGTATGCGGGCAGAGTTATCGAGCAGGGTACGGTATCCGAAATATTCCATAATCCGATGCATCCCTACACTATAGGTCTTCAGAAGTCAAAGCCCACTATGAGATCGGGTAACGAGAGCGACACGCTCTTCAACATTCCCGGCAACGTACCTAACCCCGTAAATATGCCTAACCACTGCTTCTTCAAGGAGAGATGCTCCATGTGTAAGGAAAAGTGCGCGGGCGACTATCCGTGTATGGTGCAGGTGAGCCCCACGCACTTCGTAGCGTGTCACTTGTACGGAGAGGAGGAGAACAATGGCTGATAAAGAAATGCTCGAGAGCGTAGAAAACGAGGCTGTCGTTAATAACGAAGCCGAGATGTACGACGACGAGGCTATAATGGCAGCTCACCGTGAGAAAAAGGCGGCAGAGCGAGAGGCTGATTTCAAAAAGCCCTTTGACTCCGAGGCTCTGCTTGAGGTAAGACACTTAAGAAAGTGCTTCCCTATCAAAAAGTCAATCACCGGTAAGACTCTGCAGGAGCTTATCGCTGTAGACGACATATCCTTTACCTTAAATCCCGGTGAAACCCTCGGTATCGTTGGTGAGTCGGGATGCGGTAAGACCACAATGGGTAGAACCATTCTCAAGCTCCACCAGCCCTCCGGCGGTCAGATAATCTTTGACGGCAAGGACATCAGCGAGTACACCAACAAGGAAATGAGAGATATCCGTACCAAGATGCAGATAATCTTCCAAGATCCCTACTCCTCCCTCCCCCCGAGAAGCACGGTAGGCGATATCATTTCCGAGCCCGTACTCGTACACGGTATAGTACCTAAGGAGCAGGTTAAGGACTACGTGCTTGACCTTATGGACAAGTGCGGTCTGAGAGACTACTACTACGAGAGATATCCTCACGAGTTCTCGGGCGGTCAGCGTCAGAGAATCTGTATTGCGAGAGCTCTCTCAGTAAAGCCTCAGCTCGTTGTATGCGACGAGCCGGTATCGGCGCTCGACGTATCCATTCAGGCGCAGATCATCAATCTTTTGAAGAGCCTTCAGAAGTCAATGAACCTCACCTATCTCTTCATCTCTCACGACCTCTCGGTAGTTAAGTTCATTTCCGACAAGATCGGCGTAATGTACCTCGGCTCTATGGTAGAGTTTGGCAAGAAGGAGGATATCTTTGCAAATCCCCTTCATCCCTACACCAAGGCGCTCTTCTCTGCTATCCCCGAGCCTAACCCCGATGTTAAGATGAACAGAATCGTTCTTAAGGGAGATATACCCTCACCCGCAAATCCTCCTAAGGGCTGTCTCTTCCACACCAGATGTCCTCACGCGACAGAAAAGTGTAAGCACGTGCCCCCGAGCTATAAGGAGCATGAGCCGGGTCACTTTGCAGCCTGCCACCTTCTCAACGAGGAATAAGAAATGGCTAAGAAGAAAAACGATAAGCCGAAGATCAGATATATCGACGACGGACGCACTCTCGCCGATATGTCGGGCATCAGAGGGGTGGATAAACGCTACACGGGTCCTAAGGGAACCTTCAAGGATCAGATGCGCACCTATTGGAACACGGTAAAGCTTATGTTCATACCGATGATGGTAACGATAGGTATTATCTGCGCGGTATTCTTCATAATGTGGCTTCTTCTTACCCTCGGATATACCACTAACGCTTAAGCGCTATATCATATAGCAGCATAATACAAAAAGCCACCGATAGAGTCTGAAGCTCCGTCGGTGGTTTTTATATTACGCGGCGTATTTACTTTTCATTCAGTATATCGAGATTTCTTTCCACGGTTTTTCTGCCCCTCCAGGCAAACGCGCGGCGGTTAAACGTCGCCTTGTCCATAGAGTCGAGCATATCCCACGTCAGCTCGGAAATGCGCTCTCGGTGGAAGAATTCTATAGGTGTTATTTTGGGCTCACGGTTGTAAGGACACACGCTCTGACACATATCGCAACCCCATACCGTGTTGTATTTTCGCATCAGATCAGCCTCGTTTTTGGTAAGCTCGCCCTTCCTTTGCGTTATGGCGCTGAGGCAATCCTCACCGTCACCTAATAGTATCTGCGTAGGACACGCTCTTTTACAAGCGCCGCAATGTAGGCATCCCTTGACCTCAAGCGGTAAAGTCGCACCGAGTCGCTCGGGTGGAATATCCGTCACAACGTCTCCGATAAATACGTAGGTGCCGTATCTCTCATTTATGATAAGTCCATTGTCGCCTATCATACCGAGTCCCGAGCGCAATGCGGCGCCCACCTCATCGATAGGACTGTGATCACCGTATCCCTTTGCGAAAAACGTGGGATCTGCCGACCTTAACGCCGATATTAGCCCCTCGGAGCATTCGCGTATAGCAAGGTGGTAGTCGAGCGATGCGGCGTAGCGCGATATATTCACCGTCTCACCCGTATAATACGGCAAAAGATACACGATAACGCTGCGAGGAGTGAAGTCCTCTCTCTCCATGATCCCAGGATTGATCTCGCGGCAATCTCCGTAGGATAAAACGGCGTAGTATTCTATATTTTTTGATGCAAAATAGCTCTTTATAATTTCCTTCATTTTAAATACTCCATAGGTAGTATCTATATTTTAGCACACACCTCTTAAAATTGCAAGTCAATACTTCATTTAATGTTGACTTTACGCGCGTAATGATATATAATGTATTCAGGAAAATTTTACTTTCAGCAGTCTGCTTTTACAGTTGCTGATAGCTTGGAGGTCAATATGAATCTTAACACAGGCTTACTCGCTTATATTTTTGACGGTAAGATACCGGCGCTCGCGCTCTTCGGTAGCTTACTTGTCGTGCTTTTGTCGGCGTATCTTCTCGGTAGCATCAACTCCGCAATACTCTTCTCAAAGCTCATTTATAAGGAAGATATACGCACTAAGGGCTCGGGCAACGGAGGTATGACCAATATGCTCCGCACGTACGGTGGCAAGGCGGCGCTCCTCACTCTCGCTGGTGACCTCGGCAAGACTGCGCTCTCCATCTTCTTTGCCGGATTTGTATTCGGCTTTGGCTACGTTACCGGTGTTTCGGTACAGGGATTCTGCTACTTTGCAGGTTTGTTTGCCGTAATCGGACATATATTCCCCCTCTACTACAGATTTAAGGGTGGCAAGGGCGTATTGGTTACGTCCACTATGGCGCTGATACTCACGCCCATTCCCTTCCTCATTCTCTTCGGCATTTTCGCAGCGGTATTTGCTATGTCACACTACGTTTCATTGGCTTCAGTAAGCGTGGCTGTACTCTATCCCGTACTTCTCCACGGTTACTTTGCCGTAGTATTTGAAAGTCCTATGGACGGTCTTATCGCCTTGGCTACGATAATCCTCGCGTGCATCATCGTATGGTGTCACAGAGGAAATCTCCAGAGAATAAGCGAAAGAACCGAGAGAAAAACCTACTTAAGAAAGAAAAACAAATGATAAAGATTGAATCGTTTATAGAAGCGGTCAAGCTGTGCTTTGAGAAAGAGGTAATCAAAAAGCTCGTTTTCTCACGTCCTAAGGAAAGTGAGATCCAAAAGGTATCGGCAAGACTCGTGGCGCATAGGGGCAGAAGGATGCTCGCCTTTGAGTATAATCTCCCCGGCAACACCGTATCGCATAAAAACGTTAGTGAGGACGGTATCGACGCTATCCTTGGCGAGCTTCTCGCCGAGTATTCACAGGCTAACCTTATCACCTCAGTCGGCGATGCTGAGTGGAAGCTCTCAAAGTCGGGTAAGGAGGCTCTGCTTGGAGCAGATAAGCTCAAAAACAAGCTCTCGGGTGATGCCGTAAGCTTTGAGGCGGCTATCGAGGCGCTCGACCACAAGAAAAACTATCTTTTGTCGGGTGGCGAGGAGTTTCTCATCAAGCTCGGCATCAGCGACAAGACCGGACGCGTACACGATAAGCGTCAGGGTAAATTCAGACAAATAAACCGTTTTCTCGAGATACTCGAGGACGTATACCCTTCGCTCCCAAAGGAAAACGCGATCACTGTGTACGATCTCTGCTGTGGCAAAAGCTACTTAAGCTTTGCCGTATACTACTACCTCACCGAGAGGAAGGGACGCAAGGTCAAAATGCTCGGCATCGACCTCAAACGCGATTGCATCAACTGGTGTCAGTCACTCGCGGATTCGCTCAGCTACACGGGTATGACATTTGTTACCGACGACGTAAGAAACACGCCGAAGGGCGAGGTACCGGATATGGTAATTTCACTCCATGCGTGTGACATTGCGACGGATATCGTCATCAACACGGCGGCAGATCTTGGGGCTAAGGTAATACTCTCTACCCCCTGCTGTCACAGACATATCAACGACAAGATAACTAACGAGAGCCTCGCCTTTATCAGCTCTCACCCACATCTACGCAATAAGCTTGGTGACGTTCTTACCGACGCGATAAGAGTTGCAAGACTCGAGGCATACGGATATAACGTATCAGCCCTGGAGCTTGTCGACCCCGACGACACGCCGAAAAACACCTTGATAAAGGCTATTAAAAAAAGCTCGCCCTCGGAAGCGCTACGCGCAAGATACGAGGCTATCCTCGACTTTGTCCTCGGAGATAAGAAGAGCGAGTATCTGAAAAACATCTAACGGAAGTGACTATGATCTACAGAGTAAAAAGCGACTGTGAAACCGAGCAAATGGGCAAAAAACTTGCAGGAATGCTAACTGAACGTAACATTAAACGCGCATATATAGCAATGCGCGGCGAGATGGGTGTTGGTAAGACGGTGTTTACCCGAGGCTTTGTCTCACATTTCGGTAAGGCTAACGTCAAGAGCCCTACCTACACTATAGTTAATGAATACAAGGTCGGTGGAGTAAATATCTACCACTTCGACCTATATAGGATCTCGGACGGAGACGACCTCGAGAGCATCGGCTACCACGAGTACGTGGAGTCTGACGCATACTCTATCGTAGAGTGGAGCGAGAGAGTCCCCGAATATATCCCCGAGGACGCCCTTACCGTCACCATATCGAGAGTGGCGGAGGATGAGGCGGCAAGAGATATCGAGATCACTGGAGGCGCTATATGATAACACTTGCATTTGACAGTACGGCTAAGGCGGCGTCGGTAGCGGTATGCGACGACGAAAAGCTCCTTGCCCTCTACAATATCGACAACGGTCTTACGCAGAGTGAGCTTTTGTTGCCTATGGCTGAAAATATGCTAAAGAGTCTTAGACTCACCTTTGACGACATAGGTCTGCTCGCCTGCGCAGTAGGTCCCGGATCATTTACCGGAGTAAGAATAGGCGTAGCGTTGGTAAAGGGCATCGCCTTTGGCAAAAATATCCCTTGCATTGCCGTATCTACGCTCGATGAGTTGGCAGAAAATCTCGCGGGACTTGACGGTATTATAGTACCGTGTATGGACGCTCGCAGAGCTCAGGTATATACCGCTACCTACCGTGGCAAAAACGGCAGGCTCGAAAAGCTGACTGAGGATAGAGCTATCGCCATATCCGAGCTGGCTGAGGAATTGAAGGCGTATCAGGACGAACCGATATACCTTGTCGGCGACGGCTACGACGTAGCAAAGCGAGGTCTCGTTGCCGCAGGTGTTGAGGTCAAGGAAACACCAAAGCTCCTTATCACAGAGAACGCATACTCTATAGCTCTGATAGCTAAGAGAAAATACGATGCAGGACAGATCACCTCTGATCTTGACATTGCCCCGACATACCTTCGTATGCCGCAGGCGGAGCGAGAGAGGCTGGAAAGACTCGCAAAGCAAGAAAATAACTAAAGAAAATATACGTGAGGTAAAGACCAATGGAAAAGAGAAAGATCTACATCGGCGCAGATAGCGCCGGCTACACACTCAAGCGTGAGCTTGTCCCATACCTTCAGACTAAGGGATACGAGGTCGTGGACTGTGGAACAGACAGCGAGGCATCCTGCCATTACCCCCTCTTTGCAAACGCGGTATGCGAAAAGGTAAAGGCTGACCTTCAGGGCTCGTTTGGTATCCTTATTTGTGGCACGGGTATAGGCATGTCCATGTGCGCAAATAAGCATAAGGGCATTCGTGCCGCGCTCTGCTCCGACACCTACTCCGCCAAGATGACAAGACAGCACAACGACGCAAACGTGCTTTGCATGGGCGCGAGAGTCATTGGCTCCTGCCTCGCTATCGATATACTCGACTCCTTCCTTGAAAACGACTTTGAGGGCGGCAGACACGCTACCAGAGTCGATATGATGATGGATATAGAGAAATAATTTCTCCTTACTTTTATTCAACATAAGAGGTATCGGTTATGAAAAAAAGTTATACACTTCTTTTGATTTTACTTATTAGCGCTCTAATCCTATTTACAGCCTGCGAAAAATACTGCGTGCATGCGTATGACGAAAATCTCATCTGCCGTATATGCGGTAACGATGCGTCTACTGACAAGAGCGACGGCACGTCAAATAACGGCGATAGCTCCGGCGACGTAAGTAATGAGAAACTCAGCTGTACGGTTAAGTTTGATACCGACGGCGGCACCGAGATTGCCGAGCAGACGGTAGAAAAGGGCGGCAAGGCGCAAAAGCCCGCAGATCCCACAAAGGACGGCTATATCTTCGAGGGCTGGTATGTGGACGACGAGAAATGGTCGTTCGCGGGCTATGTTGTCACCGAGGATATGACTATCACGGCTAAGTGGTCACCCATACTCCATGAGGTAAGATTCGTTGATGAAAACGGCGAACTTATCACCACAAGCTACGTCAGACCCGGCGAAAAGCTCACCGCTCCTAAGGATCCTATAAAGAGCGGATGCTCCTTCATCGGTTGGTTCAACAACGGTATCGCCTGGAGCTTTGACGACTCGGTAGTAACCAAGGATATGACCTTGACTACCAAATGGATTGCATACGTGGTATACAGACTCGACGGTGGTTCCAACAGCAGTAAAAACCCCACCGCAATATACAGCGACGACGAGCTTCCCATAGAGCTTTCCGATCCTAAGAAAGACGGCTACACCTTCCTCGGTTGGTATTCCGACAATGGCTTTGGCAACCGTGTTACAAGCATCACCTCCTGCACCTCGCACGTCTTCTACGCACTGTGGTCGAGCAACGACGTTGATGACGAGCCCGAAGAGGGATCCAAGACGCCTTGGAAAAATACCACGCTCAAAATGCAGCTCACCGACAACTCCAACAACGAGGAGCTGCCCCCCTCCTCTCGAAGATATCTTGCAGGCGACCTATCTGCCCTCGGTTACGGCGAGAACGCTTCCACTATAGACGACTATATAGAGGCAAGAAATGATGCCGCAGAGGAAGAAACCAACGTAAAGCTTGTATACGAGTATCTCCCCAATACTCAGAGCTATAGCTGGGGACAAAATATCGATAGAATCGACGCAGAGGTAAGATCCAATTCCGCTACCGCGCCCGACATCTACTGTAACTTCGTTTACGACATGGTTTCGGTATCTCTTAAGGGAGCATTCGCAAACCTTCATTCAACTACTATGTACGAGGAAGGTCACAAGCTTGCGGGAAAAGAGCATAACTACTTTGAATTTGCCGGCAACTTCGATTATTTTGACACCGGCAAAGGATATATGTACGACTATATGAGATCTCTCACTCTCTCGAAGAGTAAGATCTACTGCCTCGCATCCGATTACTTTATCGACGTGGTACGCGCGTTTATGGCTGTACCGGTCAATATTAAGCTCCTTGAGACTCTCGACGTAGATAATTCTACCGACTACCTTAATGACAGAGTTACAACCTTTGATGAAAACGGTTATGAGATAACCAAGTACACCATCGATGACCTCTGTGACCTCGCTTTTGACGGTGAGTGGACCTACGAGACTCTCGCTAAGTTCTCGGCTGCTATTACAGAGGATGACGGCGATGGTACTATCGACCTTAATGACACCGTAGGATTTGCTCTCGGTACTACCTCTGGCTTGCCTGCATCCGGTATGCTTTACACCACTTCTGTTACTATCATTGACAGAAAGATGGATGCATCCAAGGGCGACTATACTTACAAGTATCCCGGCGTTCAGCAGTACGGCGACAACTCATTCGGTATGTCAGGAGATACCTATCAGGTAAGTGAGCTTGTACAGTTCTGCAACAATCTCAGCGATCTTATGGACGCAACAGGCGTCATCACCGTAAGCACCGAGGATGCGAAAGCAACCGGATACGGAAGCACCGATCTTTTGGCTATACGTAACAGATTTACAAGCGGTAATATGCTCTTTGGCGGCATCGTCACTCTCGGCTCCCTCGAATACAGCGAGTATAGAGATATGAACGCCGGTGGTAGCGGTTATGCTATCTTCCCTGTTCCGCTTTACAGATCCGGTTCTAACGACAAGTACCTCACTCAGATCCACAGTCTTGCTACGGTTGGCGCTATCTCCTATGCGACCGACAAATTCGCTCAGTGTACGGCATACCTTAACTATCAGTCTACTCATTCAAGCAGCATACTTAACGAATACTACAACTTCAAGCTCGTTTACGACGTTGTTGGCTCTGGCTTCAGAGGTAACGTTGAAATGCTTAACTACTTGCGTTACAACGTCCGCTCAAGCTTTGACAGGACCTTTGAGGACGCGGTAGCCTACTACCGTCTGTCAAACGGCGGAGTGTTTGAGGCTCCTTACAACAAGTGGAATACATTACTTAAGGACAACAACTTTAAGATCGACGATATGTATACAACCTATTCAAGATTGGCTCCCAAGAAGGCGCTTGCTCTCTATCAGCTTGAGAATGAGCTCTATCCCACTCTTCCCGATTAATTTAAAAACAAAACTCTAAACTAAATAAAAACAGCGGAGGTGTCTGCCGTCAAGGTGGCGCCTCCGCTTATATTTTACTCACTCTTACCCGTCCTTCGCACGTAGTCCAGCGCATCTCCTTTAGCAAGTCGCTCTCCGTACTCCGAGATAACGCCTATAGGTAGCGCTCCAAGTCGATCTCCAAATTCGATCAGAACCTCAAGAGAGGATATACCATCGGTCAATTCCTCGTCGGCGAGTATGTAAAAGCGCCCGAGATCGTCACGATATAGGTCTGCCGCACACGCAAGTCTGCCGAGCGCCTTGACTCCACGGTACGTATCCTCCCATGACTCAAAGCGAAAGACTCCCCGCCCCTCTTCTAAGATAGATATCCCCTCTGCCATAGATAACTGCGATCTATCCCTTCGAGATAATGTACCAAGCCTTGTCACCAATATCTCGCACACACCACTCGGCAGGGGCAAGTGCTGTACGAGTATCTTGTCGCTACCCACCGTAAAGCCGCACTCCGACTCGGCAACGGAGAGTATCTCTCTGACCGCGCGCCTTATCCCCACGGTATTATGATCCGCTTCATCAACCTCTATACCGTATCGCTCGCATTCCTCTTTTGTAAGAATGATCTTTAGCTTAGTATCTTTTATATTTATAAATTCCAAATCGAATACCCCTTATAATTCAGCCGTCTATCCTCATCGGCTACTATATCCATTCTACTCTATCCAAGGGATAAATGCTACAGTATATATATGGGTATATCGGAGATTTCTCCCCTTAGATACGCCTTCTATCCTATCACTTCCTTTTTTAGTATAAAGTGTTGATTTTTTAAAAAAGTTATGATATAATACAAAAGTCGCGTTTTTGATTACTAATCGCGATATGGTGAGTTCGAGACCTTCCTCACCACAAAAACAAAACTAAAGGAGACAAAAATGAAAAGGAACCTAAGACGGGCTTCGGGCTCTACCCGTAAGCTCACGCGCGGCGCGCTTATTGCGTCGCTCTACGTCGGTCTATGCTACGTATCGACGATCTTCGGGCTCTCAAGCGGAGCTATTCAGTTTCGCATAGCCGAGGCGCTATGCATTCTACCAATCTTTATGCCGGAGGCAATCGGCGGACTCTTTGTCGGCTGTATGCTCTCAAACATTATTGCGCAGTGCGCCCCCTGGGATATCGTGTTCGGCAGTATTGCCACGCTTATCGGCGCTCTCGGCGCTTATGCCCTGCGTAAGCTACCGCACAAGCTTATGTGGATCGCTACGCTGCCAAACCTTGTCGCAAATATGATAATCGTCCCCCTTGTGCTTATGTACGCTTACGGCGTTGAGGGTGGATTTTTCGCTCTATCTGTCTCGGTAGGAATAGGAGAGATGGTATGCGGAGTCATCGGAGGCTCGGCGCTTTACTATTCGATCAAGGATATGAGATTTTTGAAGTAAGCAACAATTTATATATCAAAGAGGTTGAGTAAAATGCTTTTAACTAAGCAGATAGCCCTACCTCTTTTTTTACGCAATCTCCGACTTGGTCTTATCGTATAAGAAAATGGACATTTTTATATATTTTGTACAAAGCTTGTCCATTTTTTTGCTATACTTTGCTATCGCAAAATAATTTTTATGTAAAATGTTCAAAATACTTGTTGTAAATCTTTATTTTTTGTGTTAAACTACTATAGTCGTATCATACATTTCAGTAGTTCTATAAGCTAAAGGGTGGAACATCATGTCACGAAAATCAAGACTTGCGCTCGCAAAGGAAAAATTGAGCCTGATATCCGATTGCCCGGACGAAATATTCAATAAGGTGGAGCCATGCGACAGCGTGTTTGAAAAGATCGAATGCGCAAAAAGCGGTGACGTTGTCGCTATAGGTGACCTTGCCGAATATCTGCTTGGAATATACCTTGATGAAGAGGAGCTGAACGCCGCGCTATTGTTTTACGCAAGGGACGGTCTCTTACGGGGAGACAGACGCTCTGCCATAGTTATGCTTAAATGTATGGACCGCTTCAACGAGCAATTTGAGCATCTCGATGCCGCATTAGCGCTTACTGATGACGCGTCAGAGCTTGACGAGCTTCGTATACGCCTTAAAGCCAAGAGAGCCGTCTACTGCGCTGTACATTATAACAGCTACGACTCTGCAAAGACCGAGCTTGCAGATATTGGCAAAGACTATGAGAAATACGCGCGTATCCTTTTAGGCAGTCTTATCTTTAAGGAATCCGGCGCTACCGATACGGAATGTCTTGCTATAGCCGAGTCTCTCGGATTAGGTAACGTATTGCACCTCCCCACCTTTACCGGACGTCAAGACTGTGATAAGAATATCCTTCCGAGCGTAGAGGTGGAAGAACAAATCAGATACGCCCTTTCACTCATTGATATGGATGAGTGGCAGGACTTTTGGATCAAGATAGCCTATGAGTACGCTACGTTGCGCATTGGTGGTAATCTCGGCGACTTTATCGAGGATATTATCAGCGCCTTATACAAAAGATGTGACTACCCGAGAAGAAAGCTACACCTGCTTGCCGCTAAAAAATACGCGCTCGATAGCTTAGGCTTGGGTGATATGTCAGAATTCGAGCTACTCAAGGAAGAATGCCTTTTCAACGGACTCTGCTTTGATACTAACGATAACGCGGTGTGTAACGAGCTTATAAGAGAAGCCGTCTACACCGACTCGAGAGCAGAAAGAGAAAGCTATCATCGCTCGATAAGGCTCGGAGCCATATTAGAGCATGTCAAAAACAGATACCGACTCGTTGCGACGATGACTAACCACATCAAGCGAGGATATAAGCACCAATGGGAGCTTACCCTCTCCATAGCGACCGACAAGGACAAGCCACCGGTAATACTGACCGGTGATATCACCGAAAGAATGCATCAGGTCACTCGCGGCGGCGTTGAGCTTAATCACGAAAAGAAGCTATCTCAGGTACTGTGCCGCAGTCAACTGATGATTGGCGACAAGGTGTATCCCGTCGAGATGGATCTTATACTGGATATTTCATACGTAAGCTCTACCAAGTGCGGTCACTGTGAAATAGCAATAAAGAACTTTAAGCGTGATGGCGAGTATCTCGTAATGTCTACTTGTCTCACTATATATTAAAAAACAAAAAGCGCTTGTGAACGTAGTACCTCTTAACGAGAACTATGTATCACAAGCGTTTTTTGTCATTCAAATGTAAACTTTAATTGGCTAAATACTTATTTATAGCCTCTGCTGCGAGCTTACCAGCGCCCATAGCAGAAATAACGGTTGCGGCTCCTGTTACAGCGTCACCTCCGGCAAAAACGCCGTCACGGCTCGTCATGGCATCCTCGTTTATCACGATTCCGCCTCTTTGGTTTACCACAAGTCCCTCGGTCGTATCCTTGATCAAGGGGTTAGGAGATGTGCCTATGGAGATGATGACGGTGTCTACGTCAAGCACGTATTCACTACCCGGTATTTCAACGGGACGGCGACGTCCTCTCTCATCAGGTTCTCCAAGCTCCATTCTGATGCACTTCATTCCCGATACAAAACCGTTTCTTACGTCCTTAGGATCTGTCGGGTTGCTATAGCCGAGTATCTCGGTGGGATTGTTAAGCAGCTTAAACTCTATTCCCTCCTCCTCGGCATGCTCTACCTCCTCGCGACGCGCTGGTAGCTCATCCATAGAGCGACGGTATACGATGTAAACCTTTTCTGCTCCGAGTCTCAGCGCTGTACGCGCGGCATCCATAGCCACGTTTCCACCGCCTACCACGGCAACCCTGCCCCCCTTCATTATCGGGGTATCGCTGTCGGATCTATATGCCTTCATAAGATTGGCGCGGGTGAGGAATTCGTTTGCGGAATAAACACCCTTCAGACTCTCGCCGGGTATGCCCATAAAGTTGGGGAGACCTGCGCCCGATCCTATAAACACGGCCTCGTAGCCCATATCGAACAGCTCGTCTACGGTAAGGGTTTTGCCTATGATCATATTTGTGAGGACCTCAACGCCCATTGCCTTGAGATTTTCTACCTCCTTGGCAACTATCGACTTTGGCAGACGGAACTCGGGTATGCCGTATACCAACACTCCGCCGGCTGTGTGTAGAGCCTCAAAGACCGTTACGGAATAGCCGAGCTTGGCAAGATCACCCGCGCAGGTAAGACCAGACGGTCCGGAGCCTACTATAGCGACCTTGTGACCGTTTTTTGGCGCTGTGACGGTGGGCTCAGACGTATGAGAATTGTGCCAATCGGCGACAAAGCGCTCCAGTCTGCCAATTCCTACGGGCTCACCCTTGATACCGCGTACGCACTTGGACTCACACTGTGTTTCCTGCGGACATACTCTGCCGCACACAGCGGGGAGCGATGAGGTCTCGCTTATGATCTTATACGCGCCCTCAAAGTCGTATTCACGTATTTTATTTATAAATTCAGGTATGCGTATTTTTACGGGACATCCGTTCACACACGGCATCGTCTTACAGGAAAGGCATCTTGCAGCCTCGGAGATCGCCTGCTCCTGTGTGTATCCGGTAGCTACCTCGTCAAACACTCTGCCGCGCTCGATAGGATTAAGAGTTGGCATAGGGTTCTTTTTGAGTGACATATTAGGCATTGCTCTCGTCCTCCTTTTTGAAGAGATTACAGGTCCTTTCATACGCGTGTCTTTCGAAGTCACGGTACATATTTCCACGAGAAATAGCTTCGTCAAAATCTACCTCGTAGCCGTCAAAATCCGGTCCGTCAACACAGGCAAATTTTGTTACGCGCTTACCGTCCACGTTGAGAGTAAGACGGCATCCGCCGCACATACCCGTACCGTCTATCATTATAGGATTCATCGACACGTCACAAGGGATACCCGTAGGGCGTGTAGCCTCTACGACAAATTTCATCATTACAAGAGGTCCGATAGTTATCACCTTATCAAAGCATCTTCCACTATCAAACATAGCGTTGAGAGGCGCGCATACGTTGCCCTTTTCACCGTAAGAGCCGTCATCGGTCATAACGATAAGCTCGTCGGATGCCGCGCGGAACTCGTCCTCAAGTATAACAAGATCAGAGGAACGGAAGCCGATGATAGAGGTAACCTTACATCCCTCTCTCTTAAGCTTTTCGGCTACGGGCAGAGCTATGGCGCAACCGACGCCACCGCCTACTATACACACGTTTTTAAGCCCCTCGGTCTTGGTCGGAACACCGAGAGGACCTGCAAAGTCGGAGAGTGAGTCCCCCTCGTTCATTTCGGCAAGCTTCTTAGTTGTAGCGCCTACGGTCTGGAAAATTATTCTGACAGTACCTGCCTCTCTATCATATCCCGCGACCGTAAGAGGAATTCTCTCCCCCTCGGAGTCGGTACGCAATATGATAAACTGACCTGCCTCCGCCTTGCGCGCCACAAACGGCGCCGAGACATCCATAAGAGTCACGTATGGATTTAAAACCTTTTTATAAACTATTTTGTACATAGCATCTCCGTAAATGTTTTGTTAGGATATATTTTATCACACGGCGCGCGTTTTTTCAAGTAGTGGAGATGTTTTTGTTTGACTATAATGACTCTGCGATATTAAATATCGGCTTTCCCTTTTTCTTGGCATATTCGAAAGCTTTGTATGCGCCACCCCAACGGTGAGAAACGTACGTTAATACAAAATCGGCGCTTTCTACCATATATCTGTTACGGTATATGATCGCAAATCTGATCGGCTTATCCTCTATTTCAGGATATATAACTTATCATAATGTCTTAACTGCTCGCTCAAATGCTTTTTCTGAAATTCAAGTGTCATATAAGGCGTAACGTATACGAGCGATAGATTAGGGTGCTTTACTTTATATTTTCTACAGCACTCATAAGCAAAGTCATCAAATTTTCCGTGTTTTCCCAAGTACGCGTAAGCAACGCGGTCTCCTATCCTTTCCTCCAAAAAATCAAGTACTTTTTGCTCATACTTCTCATTTTCAATAAATGAAGCATGTCCGAAAAAGGTGATAATCATATTATTCCCCTTAGAGTATGTAGGTTTACCTTCTTATTATATCAGAAACAAAAGGCGAAAGCAACATAATATGTAGGTATACCTTCTTATATTTTGTTTAGTTTCTTGGTAAACTATATATGTAGGTGAAGCTACATAGTTGTATCTACATATCAAGAGGGGGTGTTTGCTTGACTGTCAATGACGCGGTTGCTAAGCGTATTGCTGATTTGTTAAAACAAAATAATATGTCACAGTATCGGCTTGAGCAAGAATCCGGCATTCAACACGGAAGCATGCAATGTATAATGAACGGCAGAAACAAAACCGTAACGTTGAGCACCGTTATTATGCTTGCAAAGGGATTTAATATCACACTCACAGAATTTCTTGATGATGAAATCTTCTCTTCCGAGAATTTAGAAATAGACATGTAAAAGCCGCCTCGTTTAAGGTGGCTTTTACATATTAACAGGACGGTTTTTACGAGCCGTCCTTTTTACATTCATATCATTTTTTCACTTTTCACGCATCGTTGACAAATGCGCGCGCATTATGTTATAATATTAACAAATAAATATTTTCTCACAATCTCTTTTTGCGTAGGAGGATATATGAAGAAAAAAAGATTGTTGCGTCTTGCAGTATGCCTTTTGGCTCTGACTATGCTTTTTGCGGCGGTGGCGCCCGCGAGCGCGGCTCTGACAATGCAGGAGCAGGAGGACGTCTACCGTGTAGGAACTATGTGGCAGGCAGACTATATACAGGATTATATAACCTGGATGCTAAACTCGGATAACTTTGTGTATCATCTCGACTGCACCGAAGGATATATTTTCGATTATACGCTCCTGATGCTCAACTCCGTAAAAAAGACCGACGAGTACGTCAAGCTACTTGCCGCTATAATAGAATCGGTAAATACACAGCTCGTCGATGTCGCAAGACTTGAAGTGGAAAACGCAGCCATCAGCGAGATGTCCAACTCCTTTGCTAATTTTGCTCTCGGCGTGACGGGAACCTACGATATCGCCAAGGACGTTGCAAGCACGCTAAATGCTATTGATCTGACTAAGATATCCGATTACCGCGAAACTTTGGGCGACAACAGTTTAGAAAAGCTTCTGACAATCTACATTATTGATATGCTCGGAGAAACCAAAGCGGAAAGCATAAATAATATGTTTGAAGCCTATAAGGAATCCACAAAGTACGTAGAATTTATCGAGAAATTCTCGGGTATTGCAAAAACGATCAGCACGGCTGTCAACGCAGGAAAGTACTTGACAGATCTTATCGTTGAGGCTAAGGCTTATACCTTAGCTAACGAATACAACGCTCAGATGGTCAGATACATACACAATGCTACTGACGATCCTGCGCTCAAGGCGGCGTGCCAAGAGGTACACATCAAGATACATTTAGAGTATGAACGCAATCTTGCGCTCGCCATCATCGATACTTGCGCAAATACGACGGCAACCTTCTTTACCCGTAGTGCCATTGACAAAATAGTATCTGCCAGCAGCGCAGCTTTCAAATCAGCCAAGCTCGGATATGACATCGGCGTCCTCGTGTCAAAGCTCTTGCTCAACACCGATGACACCATCGCGCACATGAGAAGCATCTACTGCATCAATGAGATCTCCGAGTGTATAGCACATCAGTTGAAGGCAGACCTTTCAGAGATGCACCTCTACGAAAAGGAAGCAGAGTGGTTCGCCGAGTTTGCGGCAAGTATGAAATACCACGTAAAGACTCTCATCGAGCTACGTCGTCTCGGCGAGTTGAAGTACTTCAAGCTCAAGGAGAGCGTATACGCCTCTGCCATAATCGCAACAATACACGGCATATCATTCGGAACAATATTTAATAAGCCCATAACCACTATCGACAACTGGTACATAGAATTCACAGAGGCTATGGACACCGTAGACCGACATATGTTCCAGGAAATCGCCACGTCTCTATACTATAAAGGTCCGTCATTAGACCTTTCAAGCAGTGACGGTGTACTTATCTCGTACTATGGAACCCGTGATAGATTTAGCATCGACAGCTTCTACTCTTACATCCACACGATAGGTACGTACGCCTTCTACCAAAACGAGCATATCGAGTCGGTAATTCTCGGTGAAAGCGTAACGTCGATTGAGTCCTATGCCTTTACCGAGTGCGAAAATCTTGGCTACGTTACTATAGAAAACCCTGAGGCGGTAATCTCGGATAACGCCTTTGTCGAATGCGCCGAGGGCTTTACTCTCTCGGGATATGAAGGATCTACCGCAGAGGAATACGCGCTCAAAAACGGCATTCCCTTCTTTGGTGTACGTAATCCCTACGATACGGTGATAGAGTATCCCGAAGGGCTCATAGTCGACTATCTTGACGACGATGGTCTCCCGACTTTCGTTTCCGGATATGAGGGAAATGCAAGTGTCCTCTACATTCCATACGGTATGGTCGGAATTGCGAGCGGAGCCTTTGAGGGTAATACGTCACTTACCGAGGTTATACTTCCCGACACTATTGAATTCATCAGCCAAGACGCCTTTAAGGACTGCACCTCTCTCAAGAGCATCAACGTTCCAAGTAGCGTAGTTTACTTTGATGGCGGCGCCTTCAGAGGCTGTAGCGCTCTTGAGACTATATCGGTAGACGAGAACAACCCCCTCTTCACCGAAATAGGCGGCTCTGTCGTAAGACGCGAGGACTATAGTCTCGTGCAGGGCTGTAAGACAAGTACGCTTGACGCAAGCTACGGTATTACCGCGATCGAGCCATACGCCTTTGCAGATATACCCGTGTCGGAAAATCTCGTGATACCGTCAAGCATCTACTCCATTGGACGAAATGCCTTTGAGGGATGCACCATGCTTAAGAGCCTCACGGTGCGCGAGGGTACTTGTTATATAGGCGAGAGCGCCTTCAAGGGCTGCTCGTCTTTGTTCGAGGTTTCGCTCCCCTCAAGCCTTGAGAGTATAGGCAGAGAAGCATTCTCCGGCTGTAGCTCACTCAAAAGCTTGACTATCAAGAATGGCGTAGAGCGCATCAATAGTCAGGCATTTGCCGATTGCACATCGCTCGAGACTGTCGCACTACCCGAAAGCGTTACGTATATTGATTCCGGAGTATTCAAAAACTGCGTAAATCTTAACACGCTTACCACCCCCGCCGCCTTCTCAAGCTTTGACTCACTCTTCTCAAAATCAAATTATCCATATATAGAGGAGCTGACGATCATAGGTAACGAGGATATAGCCGACAAGGCGTTCTACCTCTGTCACTACGTTAAAAACGTAACCGTCGCAGGTAACGTAAAGCGCGTTGGCGCGTACGCATTTAACAGAGCTTCAAGCATCGTCAGCGTGAATATCGGCGATAGTGTAACGAGTATTGGCGAGTATGCCTTCTTTGACTGCATATTGCTCGATGTTTTGCATATCGGTAACGGCATTAAGCATATCCCCGAGTATATGGTATCATCTTCTTTTGTATATGACGTTACGCTCGGCAATTCCGTCGAGAGTATCGGTTATGCGGCATTCGCATCATGTACTGCCATCACATCGATCGAGCTTCCGGATACACTCAAAGAGATAGGAGACTACGCATTCTATGGTTGCTGGGCTCTGAGTGATCTGACTCTACCCGAAGGCTTGGAATCCATCGGTATCGGCGCATTCGATAGCTGTACAGCCTTGAGTAGCCTGATACTCCCCGAGAGTGTGATCTCGTTCGGCGATGGTGCATTCCGAAATATGTCGGACTACGTATATAACCAATACGGTGACGGAAAATACATAGGCACAGCTACCAATCCCTATCTCGTGCTTGTTTCGGTAACTTTTAATGGCGATAGCTTTACTGCAGCTGACACAACGGAATATATTATGCATCGCGTCTTTATGGATGTGATGATCCGAGAGATCGTGCTTCCTAAGACGGTCAAGGTTATTTACGACGAAGCCTTCTACTCCTGCTTTACTCTTGAAACCGTATATTACGGAGCAGATGCAGAGAGCTTTGGCAAGATAGAGATCGGAGAGCATAACGATGACCTTTTATCCGCTACGCTCGTATGCCACGAGCATACCTACGAATCCTACGAAAGCGTAGATAACACTACGCATAGAAAATACTGTGAATGCGGCGAATATATACAGGGTGAGCATACCCCCGGCGACCTCACGGTAGTAAATGAGAACACCTGCAGCTCTGACGGCTATGCTTATATTGCATGCGTTGACTGTAACGGTGTGATCGAAGAAGTTGTAACTCCCGCGGCGCATAGCTTCAGCCCTGAGTTTACGGTCGACAAGTCGGCATCCTGCACCGAGAACGGTGAAAAATCAAGGCATTGCCTCTACTGTAGTGAAAGAACCGACGTAACCGTCATCACGGCGGCGCACAGCTTCAGCACCGAGTTTACGGTCGACAAGCAAGCATCCTGCACCGAGAACGGTGAAAAATCAAGGCATTGCCTCTACTGTAGTGAAAGAGCCGACGTAACCGTCATCACGGCGGCGCACAGCTTCAATACCGAGTTTACGGTCGACAAGTCGGCATCCTGCGCCGAGAATGGCGAAAAGTCAAGACATTGCCTCTACTGTAGTGAAAAAACCGACGTTACCGTTATCGCGGCGGCGCACGTATGGAGCTTAGACTTCACCGTAGATAAGGCGCCCACCTATACCGAGACGGGAGAAGAGTCAAGACACTGTACTCTCTGCGACGCAAGAACGGATATCACCGCTCTTCCCTGTCTGACGCTCGATGGCTCGAAGGAAGACTTCAAATACTCAGTATATTCCGACCACATAAGGATATACGAATATATCGGCACCTCAGAAAACCTTGTGATATCCGCGTTTATCGACGGTCTTCCGGTAACGCATATCGACGCATTCTCATTCTACGAAAATTCTCTGATAAAAACAGCATACATACCCTATACCGTGTCAAATATAGAATACTATGCATTCTCAGACTGTGAAAATCTTGAGAGCGTTATTTTCTCACAAGGTCTTACCGTATTGCCGAATAGTATGTTCAACAACTGCGTGAGTCTCACAAGCGTCAGCCTACCCACAACGCTTGAGAGCATAGGTAAAAACGCATTCTACGGTTGTCTATCACTCACCGAGATCGTTATCCCCGAGGGGGTCGAGATCATGGGTGAGGAGGTGTTCTATGACTGTGAGGCTCTCGAGAGCATCTCATTCCCAAGCACGCTGAAAAGACTCGGCGACAACGCCGTACATAATACCGCATGGTTTGAGTCGCTAAGCGACTATGCTACCGTAGTAGGCGACGGCGTTCTTGTCAAAATGGTAGTTGACTTCGGCGCAGATCTACACATTCCCGAGGGTGTCAAGACGATATCCTGCATCTCCTACGATACCATCGACAGTAGCTATCTCGGCACGGTGTATATCCCCTCTACACTTACGGAGTGGAATCAGTATGCGCTCAAATTAGACGTTAAGGAATACGTTGTTGATGCGCAAAGCGCTCACTTTGCGAGCGTTGACGGAGTTATGTACACCAAGGATATGAAGACTATCGTAGCATACCCCTCAAGATCCTCAAACGGCGAGTACGTGCTTATCGAAGGAATTGAGATGATAGCCGACGGCGCATTCTACAGTGCAGACTTCACCAAGATTACGCTCTGCGACGGTTTGTCCGTAATAGGCTCTCGCGCATTCTACTTTGCAAAAAATATGACCAAAATCACTCTTCCCAACAGTATCACAACTATAGACGAGGGCGCGTTTATGTCCTGCTCGGCGCTTATCGATGTGATCCTTCCTGCAGGTATCAGTGAGATACCGACGTACGCGTTCTTCTCATGCTCTGCTCTTAAGACGGTAACCGTGTATAACGGCGTCACCTCGATCGGCTCATCGGCATTCTACGGATGCACAAATCTTGAGCAGATAAATTACGTAGGCACCGAGGAGGAGTGGGGTAATATCGAGATCAGCTCAACCAACGACATCCTGCTTAGTGCAACCGTAGTGTTCGGTGACTATATCCCCCACACACATAGCTACGTAAGCGTTATGCCCTACGATGCAAAACAGCACAAGTTTGTCTGCGAGTGTGGCGAGTATATCCTCGCGTCTCACGATCTCGTGTACGTAAGCTGTACTGAAAAGAGAGTGTGCGCTTTGTGCGCGGACAGCGAAGAAGAGGCGCTCGGTCACTCCTACACGACGTACATACCCAATAACGACGCTACGTATACCGAGGACGGCACTAAGACGGCTATATGTGACCGTTGCGGTCAGTCCGATACTGTCACAGACGAGGGCTCGGCTCTCGGTCTTGCAAGACGCTTTGAGGACGAGATAGCACTCATCACCGTCACGGGCTCTGCAGATACCTATTATGCGCTCTACGGCGCTATGCTGACGTATTCCATGCTTTCCGATGAAGAAAAGGCAGAGGTAAGCGAGAAATACGAAACTCTCATCGGTATGATAGCAGAATATAACGCAATGGTAGATGAGGTCAACGAAAACGTTGATGAGGCAAACGAGCTTAGCCTTATGCCTGTGTATGCAATCGGCTTCAGCCTACTCGGCGCGCTATGGCTGCTTATCCGCAAAAGGCTCTTAGCATAAGGAGGTAAAAATGAAAAAATTAATAATTTTATTACTTGCCCTTGCGCTTATGCTAAGCCTTGCGGCATGCTCCAACAAGAAGGACGAGGGTAGCGATATCGGCGATAATAGCGATAACGTCAACTCTGACTCAGACATCGGAGACGATAGCACAAAGCCCAAAGGCGACACAACTCCGGAGGGTGATGCCGATGACGACGGCAACGAAGAAAAACCGGATGGTGACTCTGACGGTGATGATGGCAACAAAGAAAACCCGGATGATGACTCTGACGGTGACACCCCACTTGATGAAAGCGCAGCGGCTCTGATCGATAAGCTGCTCAGAGCAGAGTATAAAAAAATCACCGTAGAGACCAGAACGGTTACATACGGCTTTATCCTCACCTCAAGATACGAGATAACCGAGGATAGCGTAGTCTATATAATCGAGAGGCTGAATTCCCTGCCCTCCAACGGAGATATCGGCGCCGCAATGCAGGACTATAAGAGTGTTGTAAGCGGCACAGCCACCGTTCAAAACGGTAAGCTCGTCGACAGCAATGGTAACGAGGTCGACCTCCCAGAGCTTGACGAGGTAGGTGTCTCATTCAGCTTCAACTCAGATAACGTCGTTATCACGACTGACGTCGCAGGCACACTCAGTGGAACTGTGAAGTCGCTAAAGGACTTCTTCGGCAGTGACACAAGTGCTACGGATGCCGCCTTTACCGTGAACTACACTTCAGAGAGTGTAACAAACATCACCCTCACATATAAACTGGAAAATTCACAGGTTCAGACGGTTTATAGCTTCGAAAAGTAAAACAAAGTTATCAAAAACAACGAACAGGACGACTCATGCGAGTCGTCCTGTTTTTATAACATGGTAAGATGAAACACCAATCGGTAGGGAACGACAGGCGAAGTGCCGTCACAATTAAATCCGTCATAGACGAAAGAAATCCACCGCAGGTGGAAGAAAGCGCTTACGCGATGAAATCCGATAAATCGGATGAGAAAAAATACGTAGGGGTTGGCGCCCACGACAACCCGTTTCTCTTTGATCTAAATAAAATAAGTCAAGGACAGCTGGATTTCTCCCGCCGTCCTTGTGATGAATTGAGCCTAAGGCTCATGAATTGATGCTACACATCATGAATTGACGGTATAGCCATCATGAATTGCCTCTGGCATTATGCGAAGCCTACTCCGTTAGGCTTCGCATAGCTTCGCCAAAGCGTTGGTAATGGACGATTTCGCGCTGGCGAAGGAATTTTATAACGTCATTTACGTCGGGATCGTCGGAGAGACGAAGGATGTTATCATACGTAACTCTCGCCTTCTGCTCTGCCGCGAGGTCCTCGTTAAGATCGGAGAGGGGATCTCCCTTTGACGATATCGCCATAGCCGAGAAGGGCTCTCCGGATGCGGCGCAAGGATAGACACCGGCGCCGTGGCCGATATAGTATTTATCAAGACCACCGGCTGTGATCTGCTCGGGAGTGAGGTTACGTGTCAGCTGATAGATGATACTGCCCACCATCTCGGCATGCCCAAGCTCTTCATTTCCTAAAGAAGAACAAAATTGGTCATATATATTGACTGGCGTAATAAAGTATGGTATACTATACTTATCACTATGAAATGAGGAAACAACTATGGAAAACGCCCTTGCTTTACTCGAGAAATACGTAGATAAAATGACCTTGGCTCAGCTACGCCAAGCAGCCAAGATCGATGATGATTACATATTAGCCGTTTTTATCGCTTCTGCATATAATACCTATATGATTACACGCCGTCAGGAGCGATATGGCTTGATTACTAACCTTGATGCGTTGAAAATCAACGAGAATGAGTTCCAATTATTCTTGGATGATTTCAAGGCGTATGTAAAGGACACTATCCAAACCAAAGACTATCAAAATGAAAGGAAAAAAGAAACAATAAGGGATAATGAGAATGGGCAACACGATTGAACACGAACCCCAAAGAGTTGTACTTAAAACGGACGACAAAGAGGTTCACAAGGTCTGTGCCTACTGTCGCGTGAGTACGGACGATGACGATCAGAAGAATTCCCTTGAAGCACAGGAATACTTCTTTGCTAACTATTTCAAGCGACATCAGAATTGGATCAATGTTGGCATCTTCTCTGATGAAGGATTGAGTGGAACATCCTTGGAGAAGCGTGACTCATTCAATAGAATGATTGATATAGCTCGTCGTGGGGGTGTTGAGATTATACTCACAAAGGAAGTTTCTCGTTTTTCAAGAAACGTTCAGCACCTTTTGAACATTGTTGAAGAATTGAGAAGCAAACGAATCTATATCTGGTTTCTCTCTGATGATATAAACACGCAATCCGACAACTACCGAGAAAGGCTTACTCAAGTGGCTACCAATGCCGAGCAAGAGAGCTTGAGAACCTCTCGTCGTGTTAAATGGGGACACCAAGAGCGAATGCGTGAGGGTGTCGTATTCGGGCGTAAAGAAATGTACGGCTATAACATCGTTAGAGACGATACAGGAAAGCAAGTATTTGAAATCATCGAGGAAGAAGCCGAAATCATTCGAAACATCTTTGAGTGGTTTGCCGCAGGTGACGGCACACATACCATAGCTCGCAGATTAGAACAACAAGGCAAGAAAACCAAACGCTACAAAAACGGCTGGACTAACACCGTCATTCTGCGTATATTACGCAATGAAAAGTATGTCGGTGATTTGGCTCAAGGCAAAAGCTATACGCCCGACCCATTGACACACAAGAAAAAGTACAATCGTGGCGAATCCTATATGTTCTATACCAAAGATCACCACCCCGAAGCGGCTATTATTGACCGTGATTTATGGGATAGAGTGCAAGCCATCATGGAAGAAAAAGCTCCGTCCGAAGAGCTCAAAGCGAAGCATTCCAATAGATATTGGACGAGTGGTAAGATCTTCTGTGGTCTTTGTGGCGAAAGATATGTCAGTTTGCGTAAGAAGCAAAAGAACATTCCCTACAAGGCATGGGTATGCGTAGAAAACAATCAGCGTGGTCAATACAAACAGCTTGTGCTTGATACTGGTGAAATTACATACGTTGGTTGCAACGCCCTGCGAGTAAATGACAGAGTTCTTAAAACGGCTCTGTTTGACATAATTACGCAGATAGTGAAACCACATAAGCAAGCGTTGATTGACGAAATGCGTACAGAACTAATCAAAGTACAAAAACCTCAAGACAACAGCAAGCAGATTGCCAAGATTGAAAAGCAAATAGCCGAAATTGACGAAGAACTTGATATGCTCACTTTACAGCTTACCAAGAAACGTATCACAGAAGAACGTTATGAGCGTGTGGCTAAAATGCAAGAGAAGGAACTCGCAGACTTGAGAAGCAAGTTGGCCGAGCTTCAAATGGATAACTCTGCATTAGATGCAGAAAGCTATATCAATGCTTGTATCGCAGAGTTGGAGAAAATCGTCAATCTTGCTGATGATGAAATCAACGAAGGTCTATATGAGCGTATAACGAAGAAAATAGTTGTTTACCCTCTTAACATCATTGAGATTCATCTGTCATTTATGACAACTCCAATTCGTTTGCAATTCAGCACATCTGGCAGATGCGAGGCATACAAAGTGGAATTCACTATTCTTAAGCAAGAGGAATTTGACGAGCTTATGAAGAATGCTCCACACAATAAAATCCCATCAAAAACCGAATAACCATTAAGCAGATAGAGATTAACTTCCCTATCTGCTTTTCTTACTGGCTTAACAAGGTGTGTAGCGTACGAAAGTGCGCTACGCACCTTGTTTTTCAATCGAACATTTTTAGCGGTTGCTCGAACACTTATTGCCAATCGTTGAAAATTGGGTGCTCTATCATATACTTGGTCACAGAGAGCCATTAACTTTTTCTGCTTTTTGTCGGGGTAGTACAACATTTTTTTATAATGCCATTCCAGATGGAATATAGTATCATATAATATTCACCAAGGTATAGGCATTGAAAAGGATGAGAAAAGCGGTTAAGCATCACCATAGAACATTAAACCAAGTACCAATGAATCAACATTTGATCTACTGCACCAATATATAGGGCACAGAACCAGTAAGATAAATTGGAAACAGCTTTTAATGATAGTTTGGGTACGATATAGTGGGTGCAGTAAATGCGAAACCGCTGAAAATACAAGACCAATGGAAGCAGTAACTCCACTTCGTAGTGGTTCAAAAGGACTAATAATACAAATAGAGGTTAAAAAATGTTAAAACAAACAATTAAAACTACTCAAGGTAAAGTAATTACCATTAAAGAAGCGACGTACCTTAAAAAACCAGATAGGTACATCACTAAGGCTAAAACACAGCCAATAATGATACGTAAAGATGATGGCACAATAATACCATTGGAAGTTTATAGGAGTCTTCCTATTTACGTTAAAGAACGATACTACGTTGCCAACCCTGCAAAATATGATGCTATCGTTAGAACAAAAGTTTACATTGTGTGTAAAAATGGCATAAAATATTTGCTTGACGATTACAAAACGCTTCAAACAGCACTTAAAGAAAATCCTATACTTCCAGATAGCGGATACGTACATTATATTATTAACATTGGACGGGTTCCGTATCATTACGTTACATATGAAGATGAGTGTAATTGCAATAACGCTAATGCACTTATGTTGCTTTGTTGGTGGGATAGGTATCTACTTGTAAGACAAGGCGATTACGTTGTGCTTAAATCGCACCCAAACTGTTATGTCACAAGTGAAGGGGTCTTTGACATAGATACATGTCAACTCATCCCTATATACGTAGCTTTAATGAAATATGAATCTCTTAATAAACTTGAAGCATATTATGTGTGCACCACATTCCTTAAGCAAGCTACTCCAGATAATATAAAGGCTATCATTAGATATACAGCCAAGCATTTTGGATTTGGGTATATGCCACCAGTTCCTCAAGATGCCTTGGACTATGTTTTGGAAGATAATATACTCGGCATCAAAAAAGGTGGGTATACAACGCTGTTTAGCATCTTGAAATCGAAGTTCCATATTGCCAATGAAGTTATCTGGGAAATGATAAATCGTAATCTTGTTATTGTAGATAGCAAATACAGCATAGGATGGGTATCCTACGATATAGATGGCAATGTCACATCAGTATATAAAATGTCGAGGTACGGTCATAGCGACACAAGATGGTGCTTTAACCACTATGTCACAAAGCCCAACGTTAGCTTTACTTATTGTTCTGAAGAAGCACAAAGGAACAATACCTTCAATTCGCTTACTGTGTTTGATAGCCCTATTGAATTGATGTCTTATTTGACACTTGAGTTTAAAAGCAATCCGCTTGTAACCTCACTTATAGATGGTGGTTGCTATATGGCTATCTTCAATAACAATACCGTTGCCGTTAAAGAATGGCTTAATAGGCACGATGAGGTGAATACGTTAAATATTGCCACCAGATTTATGCCAGTAAACCAATACGTTAAAAGGCATCTATACAAAATTGCTGACGATATGAGTGTTCCTAAAGTACAAGAGCTTAATCAACTCCTCACGGCATACGCTAATAGTGCTATAATGAAAGAATACTGCGACTCCTTCCGCTTGGATGGATGGAACACCTTGATCGAGCTCCATATGGATATGTTGACAGCAAGGTTCGTCCCTATACTGCCATCTATTATAAGGAGCTACCAAACCAAATAACAAAGCCCCAGCCAGAGTTCTTCCGGCTGGGGTTATACTATTTAAGTCTTCCAAGATTGATGATAGGCTTATTCTTTCGTTTGGCATGCTGATATGTTTGCCAAGCTCCACCAGAGTTTCGGTTGACATATGAGATCACCAAGTCTGCATGTTCTACCATCCACTTATTACGGTAAGATATGGCAAACTTTAACGGCTTGTCTTCTATCTCTGGATATACAATGGTATCGTAATAGTCCTTCTGATACTCAAGGCGATTCTTCTGGTGCTCAATGGTCATATATGGCGTAATCAGCACCAAGCTGACACGAGGATGCTCTAATTGATACTTTCGGCAGCATTCCCTCGCAAAGCTGTCAAAAGAGCCGTAGTCGCCAAGAAAAAGGTCGGCTTGTTCGTCTCCGACTTGGTTTTGTAATATAGATAGCAACTGTGCCTCAATCTCTGGTGTTTTGACAAAGGTTGAGTGTCCGCAAAATGTTATAACCATACCTTCGTTTGCATACAAAAAGTGCGTCCCAAAAGGAACGCACCGAAAAAATGCATCCCCTTAGTTTGTTGTCACACAAATGCTCTCCCAACGAAGGTATGAGGAAAAGGAGAAAACACTTTTTACCAAAAGTATTTTCCCTTCGTTGGTTAGAACATATGCAATTTGTGTGACGAGTATATTTTACCACATTTTTGACGATTTGTCAACAAGGCTTGGTTTACTTTAAAAAATATTTCATATTTCGACCATTCTTCGACCATTCTTGAGTTATAACTACAGAAACACTGCCGTATCATATAATGTCGATGGTTAAATCCATTGAACAGCAAGGCTTAAGGAAACTGTCAGTTTGTTCAAACTCTGAAAGGGGTACGCTATGTTCCAATTTATTATTACACTTTCATTTTCCTTTTCTTTTTTTCTTTCCTTTATATTATATATAAGGCATATACCAACCGTCTCCATTAATGTAGCGTACCGCCCCGAAAGGGGCAAGGCGACCGCTGAACAGGTCGAATTCGTAAGGTTAAGAAAAGCTATGGTGCGATTTTCGCGCCATAGCTTACTGTTTTATTAAGATATATCGTATTATATTGACAAATACTCGCTTTTAATGTATACTTTTGTTGTAATTCAAAGTTAGTGGAAGGGGTTGTAGTGCTCTATGAACTTATACATAATTGGAAATGGTTTCGATAAAGCTCACGGTTTAAAAACTGATTACTGGGAATTTAGAAACTACCTTGAAACAAATCATTTGAATTTTTTATTATCATTTGAAAAAATGTACGATATTGAGCGACTTGACAGCTCAGAATACTGGTATACAGAAGAATCCGAAAAGCGATGGGAGAATAGAGTGTATAAAACTTTGTGGGAAGAGTTTGAACGCTTTATTGGCTCACCCAACATTCAATCCATGCTCGATTATTCCACATCTGTTGTAAATGATATGGACTTAGATGGCGGCAACTATGGTATTAAAGGAACATTGGATGAACATTGGCGAAGCGAATTTGGCTTTGTAAACCATTTCCAAGATTATATAAAAGAATGGATAGTCAACACCATTGATTTGAGCACTGTCAAATGTAAAAAAGCAGAGTTACAAAACAATACGGATGATATATTTTTAAATTTCAATTATACCAATGTGTTAGAAGAAGTGTACAATATTGAAGATGTGTTGCACATACATGGGGGGATAGGTGAATATTCGGACTACGATCCTATTATGGGGCATTGTAACAAACATCAAATAGACGAGTATACGCAATATGCTAGCGAAGCATCCGAAGCGTATGACGAAGGAAACCAAAGTATTTGCGAAGCTGTTGTCGATTATTTAAGCTCACTCTATAAAGATACCGATCACTATATAAGCATAAACAAATGGTTTTTTAATAGAATAAAATCGGTCGAAAAAGTAATTATTTTTGGATGGTCGGCAGGAGAAGTAGATATACCTTATTTAACCAAAATAAGAAATTCTGTGCCAAAAAACGTTGAGTGGGATGTGTATTATTTCGATCAAAGAGCATACGACTCCCTTCAAAACGCTTTTCGTGTCACAAAGATTTTTGAGGATTTCAAAGCACCAAACTTTATGCAAAGCGAAATGTTTTGGGATACATAATCAAATAGCATACAGACCTCGACCTGCATTGCGCAGGT